>DASXFW010000164.1:0-12792 GCA_036489395.1 Acetobacteraceae bacterium
CCAGCCAGGTAAAGGGTTCCAAGGGCTCCGCCCTTGGCGGGGATCCAAGGGGCAGAGCCCCTTGGCGGGGTCCAGGGGCGGAGCCCCGGCCTTTCCTTCGCTTCACCCGATTGCACTGTCCCGCGCTCCGAGGGTTATTGACACCCCCCGACCCCGCCACTAGGTTCCGCCGCCTTGGCCGCCCCGGCTTCGTTGGGCTGCCGTCTTTCGCTGGCATTGGATGCCTGCGGCGCCGCACCCAGGCATGGGTGCCCAGGCCGCACGCCGCATCGACCCGCCTGATGGGCACGTCCCATCCCGGCGGGCTACGCCTGTCGAATGACGGCCCCGATGACAGCGCCGTGAAGCCTCGATTGGAAAGAGACAGAATGCCGACCATCAACCAGCTCATCGCCAAGGGACGCGAGCCGCAGAAGACCCGGAACACGGTGCCGGCCCTGCAAGGCTGCCCGCAAAAGCGTGGTGTCTGCACGCGCGTCTATACCACCACGCCGAAGAAGCCGAACTCGGCCCTGCGCAAGGTGGCGAAGGTGCGCCTGACCAACGGCTACGAAGTGGTCTGCTACATCCCGGGTGAGGGGCATAATCTGCAGGAGCACTCGGTCGTGCTGATCCGCGGCGGCCGGGTGAAGGACCTGCCCGGCGTGCGGTACCATATTCTGCGTGGCGTGCTGGATACCCAGGGCATCGCCAAGCGTCGGCAGCGGCGTTCGCTGTACGGCGCCAAGCGGCCGAAGTAAGGGGAAGCGCGATGTCCCGCCGCCGCCGCGCCGTCAAGCGCGAAATCCTGCCGGACGCCAAGTTCGGCGACGTCGTCATCAACCGTTTCATGAACGCGCTGATGTACGACGGCAAGAAGTCCACGGCCGAGTCCATCGTGTACAACGCGCTGGATACGCTGAAGCGCCGCGGCGGCCAGCAGGCCGATCCGGTCCGCTTGTTCCACGAGGCGCTGGACAACGTGAAGCCGGCGGTCGAAGTCCGGTCCCGCCGCGTCGGCGGTGCGACATACCAGGTGCCGGTGGAAGTCCGCACCGAACGCCGCCAGGCGCTGGCGATCCGCTGGATCATCGACGCCGCCCGCAAGCGCGGCGAGCACACGATGGAAGAGCGGCTGTCGAACGAGCTGCTGGATGCCGTCAACAACCGCGGCTCCGCCGTGAAGAAAAGAGAAGACACCCACCGGATGGCCGAGGCCAACAAAGCCTTCAGCCACTACCGCTGGTGATACGGATAGCCACCGCAACGGACCGGCCGGTCCACGGAGAAGACCACGATGGGTAAGGCGAGATTCGCGCGCACCAAGCCGCACTGCAACGTCGGCACGATCGGCCATGTGGACCATGGCAAGACCACGCTGACCGCCGCAATCACCAAGGTCCTGGCGAAATCCGGCGGCGCGACATTCACCGCGTACGACCAGATCGACAAGGCCCCGGAAGAGCGCGCGCGTGGCATCACCATTGCCACCGCGCACGTCGAGTATGAGACGAAGAATCGTCACTACGCGCACGTCGATTGCCCCGGCCACGCCGACTACGTGAAGAACATGATCACCGGCGCGGCGCAGATGGACGGCGCCATCCTGGTGGTCTCCGCCGCCGACGGCCCCATGCCGCAGACCCGCGAGCACATTCTGCTCGCTCGTCAGGTCGGCGTGCCGGCACTGGTGGTGTATCTGAACAAGGTCGATATGGTGGACGATCCCGAGCTCATCGAGCTCGTGGAAATGGAGCTGCGCGAGCTGCTCTCGTCCTACCAGTTCCCCGGCGACGACATTCCGATCGTCAAGGGCTCCGCGCTGTGCGCCCTGGAAGACCGGAATCCGGAACTCGGCGAGCAATCGATCCTGGCGCTGATGGCAGCGGTGGACAGCTACATTCCGCAGCCGACGCGCGCGACCGACCGGCCGTTCCTGATGCCGATCGAAGACGTGTTCTCGATCTCCGGCCGCGGCACCGTGGTCACCGGCCGCATCGAGCGTGGCGTGGTGAAGGTCGGCGACGAAGTCGAGATCGTCGGTCTGAAGGCCACCCAGAAGACCGTGGTGACCGGCGTCGAAATGTTCCGCAAGCTGCTGGACAGCGGCGAGGCCGGCGACAACATCGGCGCCCTGCTGCGCGGCACCAAGCGTGAGGACGTCGAGCGCGGCCAGGTGCTGGCCAAGCCCGGCAGCATCACGCCGCACACCAAGTTCACGGCCGAAGCCTATATTCTGACCAAGGAGGAAGGCGGCCGCCACACGCCGTTCTTCACCAACTACCGCCCGCAATTCTATTTCCGCACCACCGACGTGACCGGCGTGGTCAGCCTGCCGGAGGGTACGGAAATGGTCATGCCGGGCGACAACGTTACGATGAACGTGGAGCTGATCGCGCCGATCGCGATGGACGCGCAGTTGCGCTTCGCCATCCGCGAAGGCGGTCGAACGGTCGGCGCCGGCGTCGTCGCCAGCATCACGGCCTAGGCACTGCAACGAACATCGGCGCCCCGCCACCCACGCGGGGCGCCGATGGTCGTTTTCGGGGCAAGGGAAACTCGGAACGCGAAGATGGACAACCAGAATATCCGCATCCGGCTTAAGGCCTACGATCACCGCGTGCTGGACAACAGCACGAAGGAGATCGTGAACACGGCCAGGCGCACGGGCGCGCGGGTTCGCGGACCAATCCCGCTGCCCACTCATATCGAGCGGTTCACGGTGAACCGCTCGCCGCACATCGACAAAAAGTCGCGCGAGCAATTCGAAATCCGCACGCACCGGCGGCTGTTGGACATCGTCGAGCCGACACCGCAGACGGTCGATGCGCTGATGAAGCTCGATCTGGCCGCCGGCGTCGATGTCGAGATCAAGATCTAAGCGATGGCCAATATGCGCACCGGATTGTTGGCGAAGAAGCTGGGCATGACCCGCATCTTCAAGGATGACGGCAGCCACGTGCCGGTCACCGTGCTGCATCTCGATGCAGTGCAGGTGGTCGCCGTGCGGACCGAGGAAAAGGACAAGTACACCGCGGTGCAGCTCGGCTGGGGCAAGGCCAAGGTGAAGAACGTGTCCAAGCCGAACCGCGGCCACTTCGCCAAGGCGAAGGTCGAGCCGAAGGCGCGGCTGGCGGAATTCCGCGTCGCGCCCGACGCGCTGCTGGAGCCGGGCGCCACGTTGTCGGCGGCGCATTTCGCGGCGGGACAGAAAGTCGATGTGTGCGGCATCACCCAGGGCAAGGGGTTCGCCGGCGGCATGAAGCGCTGGAACTTCTCCGGCCTGGAAGCCAGCCATGGCGTGTCCATCAGCCACCGCAGCCTGGGTTCCACCGGCAACCGGCAGGACCCCGGCAAGACATTCAAGAACAAGAAGATGGCCGGGCATCTCGGCGTCGAGCGCGTGACCACTTTGAATCTGGAAGTGGCGGCGGTCGATGCAGAGAAGGGGCTGTTGATGATCAAGGGCGCCGTGCCGGGTTCCAAAGGCGGCTACGTGCTGGTGCGCGACGCGATCAAGCGCGCGCGGCCGGCCGATGCCCCATACCCGGCGGCGCTGATCGAAGCGCAGGCGGGCTGAACCATGCAGGTCGAGATCACCACGCTGGACAAAGCCAGCGCCGGCAACGCCGAGTTGCCGGACGAATTCTTCGCCGCGAAGCCGCGCGCCGACATCATGGCGCGTGTGGTGCACTGGCAGTTGTCGAAGCGCCGCGCCGGCACGCACAGCACCAAGGGGCTGAGCGAGGTGCAGGGCACGACGAAGAAGCCGTATCGCCAGAAGGGCACCGGCAATGCGCGCCAGGGCAGCCTGCGCGCGCCGCAGTTCCGTGGCGGCGGCATCGTGCACGGCCCGGTGCCGCACTCGCACGAATATAGTTTGAACAAGAAGGTGCGGCGGCTGGGGCTGATCTCCGCGCTGTCGCAGAAGCAGGCGGAAGGCAAGCTGGTGGTGATCGATACCACCGCGGGCGCCGCGAAGACCGCCGAGCTGGCGAAGAAGTTCAAGGCGCTGGGCTGGTCTTCGGCGCTGATCGTCGATCGCTCGGTCGATGAGGGCTTTCTGCGCGCCAGCCGTAATATTCCCGGCGTCGATGTGCTGCCGACGATGGGCGCGAACGTCTATGACATCCTGCGCCACGACGTGCTGGCGATCACCGCCGCGGGTGTCGAGGGCCTGAAGGATCGGCTGAACGGGGTAAAGGCGGCGGCAGATGCGCCGGCTGCTCCCGCCGAAGCGCCTGGCGCCACCGACGATGCGCCGGCCGCCGCCGAAACGTCAGCCGCGAGCCCCGAAGCGCCGGCCGAAGGAGACGCGGCATGAGCGAAACAACCACCCCCGTCGCGAAGCGCAAGCCGACGCTGACGCGTGAGGCGATGTACTCCACCATCCGCAGCCCGGTCGTGACGGAGAAATCCACCGCGGCCAACGAACACGGCCGCTACATCTTCCGTGTCGCGATGGACGCCACCAAGCCGCAGATCAAGCAGGCGGTCGAGGGCTTGTTCGGCGTGAAGGTGCTGCAGGTGAATACGCTGGTGGCGAAGGGCAAGACCAAGCGGTTCAAGGGCCGGCCCGGCCAGCGTTCGGACGTAAAAAAGGCGTACGTCCGGCTGGCGCAGGGCCAGCAGATCGACCTTACCACCGGCCTCGCATAAGGCGCGCGAGAGATGGCACTCAGGCAATTCAATCCGGTCACTGCCAGCCTGCGCGGCACGGTGCTGATCGACCGTTCCGAGCTTTGGAAGGGCAAGCCCGTCAAGGCGCTGACCGAGGGCAAGAGCAGCTCGGGCGGGCGCAATAATCATGGGCATACGTCGGTGCGGTTCCGCGGCGGCGGACACAAGCAGTCGTACCGTTACGTCGATTTCAAGCGCCGCAAGTTCGACGTGGCGGCGACGGTGGAGCGGCTGGAATACGATCCGAACCGCAGCGCCTTCATCGCGCTGGTGAAGTACGCCGACGGCGAGCTCAGCTATATCCTGGCACCGCAGCGCCTGCGCACCGGCGACCAGGTGGTGTCCGGCCAGCGCGCCGACATCAAGCCTGGCAATGCGATGCCGATGGCGGCGATCCCGGTCGGCACCATCATCCACAACATCGAAATGAAGCAGGGCGCCGGCGGCAAGATCGCGCGCGCGGCCGGCACCTACGCGCAGCTTGTCGGCAAGGATAGCGGCTACGCGCAGGTCAAGCTGATGTCCGGCGAACTGCGCGTGGTGCGGGCCGAGTGCATGGCCAGCATCGGTGCGGTGTCCAACCCGGACAACATGAACCAGAAGATCGGCAAGGCCGGCCGCATGCGCTGGATGGGCCGCCGGCCGCATAACCGCGGCGTGGTGATGAACCCGGTCGATCACCCGTTGGGCGGCGGCGAGGGCCGTTCTTCCGGCGGGCGTCACCCGGTCTCGCCGTGGGGCCAGCCGACCAAGGGCCACAAGACACGAGCCAACAAGCGAACGGATGGCATGATCATCCGCCGCCGCAACAAGGGCAAATAAGCGATGGCGCGTTCCGTCTGGAAAGGCCCGTTCGTCGATGGCTATCTGCTGAACAAGGCAGACGCCGCGCGTGCGTCGGGCCGCAACGAGATCATCCGCATCTGGTCGCGCCGCTCGACGATCCTGCCGCAATTCGTCGGCCTGACCTTCGGCGTCTATAACGGCCACAAGTTCCTGCCGGTGCAGGTCAACGAGAACATGGTCGGGCACAAGTTCGGCGAGTTCTCGCCGACGCGCACGTTCACCGGCCACTCCGGCGACAAGAAGGCGAGGCGGGCATGAGCAAGCCGAAGCATCCGCGCGGCCTCGCCGACACCGAGGCGCAGGCGATCCTGTCCAACGTGCGCTGCAGCCCGCGCAAGCTGAACCTGGTCGCCGGGCTGATCCGCAACATGCCGGCGGACAAGGCGGTGGCGACGCTGACCTTCTCCAAGCGCCGCATCGCCAAGGACGTGAAGAAGGCGCTGCAAAGCGCGATCGCCAATGCCGAGAACAATCACCAGCTCGACGTGGATCGCCTGGTCGTGTCGCGCGCCGAAGTCGGCCGCGCGATCGTCATGCGCCGCTTCCACGCGCGTGGCCGCGGCCGCGCGTCGCGCATCGAGAAGTGGTTCAGCAATCTGAAGATCGTCGTGCGCGAGCGCGAGCAAGAGACGGAGGCCGCGTAACATGGGTCACAAGGTCAATCCGGTCGGCCTGCGCCTGGGCATCAACCGCACCTGGGACAGCCGCTGGTTCGCCGGCGCCGACTATTCCAAGATGTTGCACGAGGACCTGAGGCTGCGCGCTCATCTGCGCAAGAAGCTGCACGGCGCCGGCGTTTCGCGCGTGGTGATCGAGCGTCCGGCGAAGAAGCCGCGCGTCACGATCTATGCCGCGCGTCCCGGCGTGGTGATCGGCAAGAAGGGCCAGGACATCGAGGTGCTGAAGCGCGACCTCGGCAAGATGGCGAAGGCCGAAGTGGCGCTGAACATCGTCGAAATCCGCAAGCCGGAAATCGACGCGACCCTGGTGGCGGAGAACATCGCGCAGCAGCTCGAACGCCGCGTGGCGTTTCGCCGGGCGATGAAGCGGGCGGTGCAGTCGGCGATGCGGCTGGGCGCGCAGGGCATTCGGATCAATTGCGGCGGCCGGCTGGGCGGCGCGGAAATCGCCCGCGTGGAGTGGTATCGCGAAGGCCGCGTGCCGCTGCACACGCTGCGTGCCGACATCGACTACGGCTCGGCCACGGCGAAGACGACGTACGGCACCTGCGGCGTGAAGGTCTGGATCTTCAAGGGCGAGATCCTGGCGCACGACCCGCTGGCGCAAGACCGCCGCGCCGCCGAACAAGCGCCGCAGCGATGACGGACGCGACGGCAATGATGGTCATGATGACACCGGCAACGAAGGACGAGGCCGTCATGCCGACGAAGGTCGGCATCCACGACTTTCTTACTGCACGCGGCAAAGTCGTGGATGCCGACCTTCGTCGGCATGACGCTGGAACGCCCCGGCGCGAAGCGTCCGGCCGGCACGCGCTAAGGAACTAACATCATGCTGCAACCAAAGCGCACGAACTACCGCAAGGCGCACAAGGGCCGTATCCACGGCAACTCCAAGGCCGGCTTCACGCTGAACTTCGGCGCCTATGGCCTGAAGGCGCTGGAGCCCGAGCGCATCACCGCGCGCCAGATCGAGGCGGCGCGGCGTGCCATCACCCGCGCGATGAAGCGTGCCGGCCGCGTGTGGATCCGCATCTTCCCGGACGTGCCGGTCTCCGCGAAGCCCGCCGAAGTCCGCATGGGTTCCGGCAAGGGATCGCCGGAATTCTGGGTGGTGCGCGTCGCCCCTGGCCGCATCATGTTCGAAGTGGACGGCGTGCCGGCGGCAACCGCGCGCGAGGCACTGACGCTCGGCGCCGCGAAGCTGCCGATCCGGACGCGCTTCGTCGAACGCCTCGGAGTCGTGTGATGGCCCAGCAAAAGGCAGGCGACATCCGCGCCAAGACGCCAGACGAGCTGGACACCATATTGCTCGATCTGCGCAAGGAACAATTCAACCTGCGTTTCCGCCGCGCGATGGACGCGCAGCAGGGCGCGGGCCGGGTCCGTGAAGTGCGGCGCGACATCGCCCGCGTGAAAACCATTCAGGCAGAGAAGCGACACTCTGCCGCTGCGAAGTAGGAGATTGGCGCGAGATGCCAAAGCGCGTTCTCTCAGGCCGGGTGACCAGCGACAAGATGGACAAGACCGTGACGGTCCTGGTCAATCGCCGCGTCATGCACCCGCTGTATAAGAAGTTCATCCGCCAGTCGAAGAAGTACGCGGCGCATGACGAAGCGAATCTGTGCAAGATCGGCGACACGGTGCGCATCGAGGAATGCCGGCCGATCAGCAAGCGCAAGACCTGGACGGTGGTCGAGCGTAACGGTGAATCGCTCGGTGCGAACGCTGAAGGAGCCGCGGCATGATCAGCGTCGAATCCAACCTGGAAGTGGCGGACAATTCCGGCGCCCGCCGCGTGCAGTGCATCAAGGTGCTGGGCGGCTCGAAGCGCAAGACCGCGTCGGTGGGCGACGTGATTGTCGTGTCGGTGAAGGAAGCGATCCCGCGCGGCAAGGTAAAGAAGGGCGACGTGCACCAGGCGGTGATCGTGCGCACGTCCTTCCCGGTGCGCCGGCCCGACGGCAGCGCGATCCGCTTCGACCGCAACGCCGCGGTGCTGATCAACAAGCAGCAGGAGCCGATCGGCACGCGCATCTTCGGGCCGGTCGTGCGCGAGCTGCGCGGCCGCAAGTTCACCAAGATCATGTCCCTGGCACCGGAGGTGCTGTGACATGGCGGCGCGTATTCGCAAAGGCGACCAGGTGGAGGTCGTCACCGGCGTCAGCAAGGGCATCCGCGGCGAGGTGCTGCGGGTGTTCCCCAGCGCCGACCGCGCGCTGGTGCAGGGCGTGAACGTGGTGACCAAGCACGTGAAGCAGACCCGCATGGGTCAGGAATCAGGGCTGGTTCGGCGCGAGTCGTCGATCCACCTGTCCAACCTGAAGCTGGTCGATCCGAAGAGTGAAAAGCCGACCAAGGTCGGGTTCCGGTTCGTCGGCGAGGGCGACCAGCGCCGCAAGGTGCGCTTCGCCAAAGTCACCGGCGAAGTGCTCGAGACCTGAGGGGCATGACATGAGCGGAAGCAAGGGCGGCTCGAAGAAGCCGGGGAAGACCCCGGCGAAGGGCAAGACCGCGGCGCCGAAGGGCAAGTCGGCGGCGCCGGCCGCGGCCGGCAAGGGTCAGGCTCAGGCGCGGGGCGGCCGCGAGGCAGCGCCCACGCGGGCTGCCGAGGCACCAGCCGGTGTCGCCGCGGTCGCCGCGTCGCCGAAGGAAACGCCGCGTCTGCTGGCGCGCTATCGCGAGGAGATCCGCGCCAAACTGCAGCAGGAGTTCGGTTACACGAATCCGATGCAGGTGCCGCGGCTGGAAAAGATCGTCATCAACATGGGCGTCGGCGAGGCGACCGCGGATCAGAAGAAGCTGGACAACGCCGTTGTCGAACTGACGCTGATCAGCGGCCAGAAGCCGGTGAAGACGCTGGCGAAGAAGGCGATCGCCGGGTTCAAGATCCGCAAGGGCCTGCCGATCGGCTGCAAGGTCACGCTGCGCAAGGCGCGCATGTATGAGTTCATGGACCGGCTGGTCACCATCGCGATGCCGCGCGTGCGCGACTTCCGCGGCATCACCGGCAAGGGCTTCGACGGGCGCGGCAATTTCGCGATGGGCCTGAAGGAACAACTGATCTTCCCGGAGATCAGCTACGACCGGGTGGACGAGACGCGGGGGATGGACATCCAGTTCGTCACCTCCGCGAGCACGGATGCGGAAGCGAAGGCGCTGTTGAAGGCGTTCGAGCTGCCGTTCGCGAACTAGGGTTTTTGGAAAACTACAGACCCTCGGGACACGCCCGGGGGCTGCAAGTTCCGGAGGTAAAGAGAGACAGGATGGCCAAGACGTCTCAGGTCAACCGGAATGCGATGCGCGAGGGCAAGGTGCGTCGCGACAAGGCGAAGCGTGCCGCGCTGAGCAAGATCGTGCACGACCGTTCGCTGCCGGTGGAGGATCGCTTCACCGCGACGCTGAAGCTGGCGCAGCTTCCGCGCAACGGTGCGGCGGTGCGCGTGCGGCTGCGTTGCGCGCTCACCGGCCGTTCGCGCGGCAACTACCGCAAGTTCAGGCTGTGCCGCATCAAGCTGCGCGAGCTGGCGAGCGAGGGGCAGATTCCCGGCATGGTCAAGGCGAGCTGGTAGGGGGCACGGCACATGATGTTATCCGATCCCCTGGGGGACATGCTGACCCGCATTCGCAATGCGCAGCACGCGCGGCACACGTCGTGCGTGGCGCCCGCATCGAAGCTGCGGCTGAATGTGCTGGACGTGCTGAAGCGCGAGGGCTTCATCCGCGGCTTCGCGGCGGAGCAACTGCGGCCCGGCGTGGCGCAGATTCGCATCGAGCTGAAATATAACGAGGGCGAACCGGTCATCAAGGAGATCCATCGTGTCTCCAAGCCGGGCCGCCGCGTGTATTCGAAGATCAAGGAGCTGCCGCGGGTCTATGCGGGCCTCGGCGTCTCCATCCTGTCCACGCCGCGAGGCGTGTTGAGCGATGCCGAGGCTCGCGCTGCCAATGTTGGCGGCGAAGTCCTCTGCCGCGTATTCTGACGGAGGGCGCAGCGATGTCGCGCGTCGGCAAATATCCGGTCGAGCTGCCGCAGGGCGTGCAGGTGGCGATCGCCGGCGGCATGCTTTCGGCGAAGGGCCGCCTGGGCGAGCTGCAGATGAAGCTGTCCGACCTGGTCGAGACCAAGGTCGAGGACAACCACGTCGTCATCGCGCCGCGCGGCGCGGAGCGGCAGTCGCGCATGATGTGGGGCACCACGCGGGCGCTGATTGCCAACATGGTGCGCGGCGTGTCGGAAGGCTACACGCGGTCGATGGAGATCACCGGCACCGGCTATCGTGCCGCGGTCCAGGGCAAGAACCTGGAGATCAACCTCGGCTTTTCGCACCAGGTGGTGTTTCCGATTCCGGACGGCATCAAGGTAACGTGTGAGCGGCCGACGGCGATCAAGGTTGAAGGCGTGGACAAGCGCCTGGTCGGTCAGGTCGCGGCGGAAATCCGCGGCTTCCGTCCGCCCGAACCCTACAAGGGCAAGGGCGTGCGCTATTCAAACGAGCAGATCCGGCGCAAGGAAGGTAAGAAGAAGTGAGCGCGATGCAGGAGATGCGGGAGCGTCGGCGGCAGCGCCTGCGCTTCCAGTTGCGCCGCAAGTCGGGCGGACGGCCTCGGCTGTCCGTGTTCCGCTCGGGCAAGAACATCTATGCGCAGGTCATCGACGACAGCCAGGGCCGCACGCTGGCCGCGGCGTCCTCGCTGGACAAGTCGCTGCGCGAGGGGCTGAAGACCGGCGCCGACAAGACCGCGGCGGCGGCGGTCGGCAAGCTGGTGGCCGAGCGCGCGATCGCCGCGGGCGTGAAGGACGTGGTGTTCGATCGCGGCTCGTATCTGTACCACGGCCGCGTCAAGGCGTTGGCCGACGCCGCCCGCGAAGGCGGGCTGGCGTTTTGATTACCCCCGTCATGGCCGGACTTGACCCGGCCATCTGCCCCGGGACCGAGCGGTCAGCGCGCGAGCGGCTGTACCGCGGCCTGGGGGCAGATGGCCGGGTCAGGCCCGGCCATGACGGGAACATTCGAGGAATGAACTGAATGGCACGTGAACCAAGAGAAGGCGGACGCGGTCGGGAACGCGAACGCGAACGCGAGGATGACGGGCTGATCGACAAGCTCGTCACCATCAACCGCGTCGCCAAGGTGGTGAAGGGCGGGCGCCGGTTCGCGTTCGCCGCGCTGGTGGTCGCGGGCGACCAGAAGGGCCGCGTCGGCTGGGGCCATGGCAAGGCGCGCGAGGTGCCGGAGGCAATCCGCAAGGCGACGGAGCGTGCCAAGCGCGGCATGATCCGCGTGCCGATGAAGGAAGGCCGCACCTTGCACCACGACGTGGAAGGCCGTTTCGGCGCGGGCAAGGTGATCCTGCGCACCGCCGTCGCCGGCACCGGCATCATCGCCGGCGGTCCGCTGCGCGCGGTGTTCGAGACGCTTGGCATCGGCGACGTGGTGGCCAAATCGCTCGGCAGCCGCAACCCGCACAACATGGTCAAGGCGACGTTCGACGCGCTGGGCCGCTGCGCCTCGCCGCGTTCCGTCGCGACGCGCCGCGGCAAGAAGGTCGCCGAATTGTTCGCCCGCCGCGACGTGGCCCCGGCACCGGCGGCTCAGCCGGAGGAGGGCGCCAGTGCCTGACAAGGTGCGTGTGACGCAGACCGCCTCCGCGCTCGGCCGCAAGCCGGGGCAGAAGGAGACGCTGATCGGTCTCGGGCTGAACAAGATGCGCCGCGTGCGGGAGCTGGAGGACACTCCATCCGTGCGCGGCATGATCCGCAAGGTGGCCCACCTGGTGAAGGTGGAGGAGCTGTCCTGATACGATGGCCGGGTCAGGCCCGGCCATGACGCTGAGAGGACCGGGCTAGCGCCCGGAACCAGATATGAAACTCAACGAACTGCGCGACAATCCGGGGTCGCGGCTGAAGTCGAAGCGGCTTGGCCGCGGCATCGGCTCCGGCAAGGGCAAGACGTCCGGCAAGGGCGTCAAGGGCCAGTTGGCGCGCACCGGCGTCTCGATCAACGGCTTCGAGGGCGGCCAGATGCCGCTCTACCGCCGGCTGCCGAAGCGCGGGTTCACCAACATCTTCCGCAAGGAATACGCGCCGCTGAACCTGGACACGCTGGAGGCGGCGATCGTCGCCGGCAAGCTGGATGCCGCGGCGGAGATCACCGAAGCCACGCTGACCGAGGCGGGCCTCGTGCGCGGCCGGCTGGACGGCGTGCGTCTGCTGGGCAGGGGCGAGATGACCCGGGCGGTGCGGATCACCGTGTCCGGCGCGTCGGCGTCGGCGAAGGCCGCGGTGGAGAAGGCGGGCGGGACGGTGACGACGACGGTGGCGCCGAAGGCGGCGGCCGAGGCGGCGGCGTAGCGTTCACGGGCGGCGTCGGGCAGGGCAACTCGTCAGGCGTTCCCCGGGACCTGAGCCACTTGACGACCTCCTTGTGCGCCACGACCCGGCCGGTGGCAGCGTCGGCTTCTGCCTCCGCGTCGAAACGCGCCTCGGTTGCGGGATCGGGGGGCAGATCGAATATCGATCGGTGGTTTTTCCTGGCCATCGAGCAACATACCCCGTCATTGCGAGATGACCGCCAGCCTGGCGTAAGTTCCCCCCTCCCCTTGA
>DASXFW010000187.1:0-13184 GCA_036489395.1 Acetobacteraceae bacterium
TGACGAATAATCGCTGCAATTGACGCACGGTCGCATAATGTCGTCATGCCGACCACCGGGCACTTGACCCGGTGGTCGGCATGACGGGGCAAAGGCCGGTGCCTCACTCAACCGATTCGATTATTCATCAACAGTGCCTAAGTATCTGGCGAAGGCGGACCGGAAGTGCCAGCATCATAATCGGCGCGGCGTGCTGCTTGCCGCCGCGCGCGGCAAACGTCCGGTGTATCAGGCGGCCTTCCGCCGCCGCTTCACAAACAACCCAGCGAGGGCTGTCGCCAGCAACCCGAGCGACGTGGGTTCGGGTACCACAGGCGCCGATGCGGTGACGTCGAGCGTAAGGCTGTCCAAAGTCGGCCCGCTCCCCCACGACCAGACATAAGTGCCAGGGGTTATACCAAGGCTGGCGAACGTCGCACCCGCATAAGTTGAGGTGCCCGCCAGCGGATCTCCGGAGACGTACCCTTGCGGCACAACAATGAAGATCGTGCTGGGCGAGTCCTGCCGCACCCCAACCCGATCGCCACCGCCGCTGCTCGGCTGGGTGAATCCACCGCTCCCGAACGTGGTTGGTCCGCTGAATGGGCTATACAGATCGGTCGTCAGGTCGCCCGGGCCGCCAACGAGAATCGTACCCAGGCTCGGAATCACTCCATTGGGACCATCGCTATATTGCTCGTAGCCGGGGTGATCGAACCCTGCCAGGTTGATGGTTCCGCTGGCGGTGACGACGACGTCCGACCCAACCTCTGTCATGGTTTCTATAACCGCGGCCCGCGCACTCGGGACGGTCGCAAGTCCCAGGCCCACTACGGCCACCGCAGTCAACGCTTGCATCGCTCGCACGGCTATTTTCCCCTGTCTGTGGCGCCTCACGGGCGGCCCTGACCGATCTACGCAATCTCCATGCCATCCAGAAAGCCGAGACGGGAACGGTGATCTTTTTCTTTGGACGAAAATCTGCAGGGATTGTGTAAAATATTCTGACACCGAATTAATCTTTGATGGCCATCAAAACACAATCGTGGCGTTTGAATCCGTGGGCGTGCTGTCACCCGTCATCCTCCCCTGCCCGATCATTCCCGGACGCTTTCAGGACCGGGCCATCGCATAGGCCGGGAACCCGGCAGAACACCCGGGCAGCGCCCGTGCGGACCGTTTCAGTTAGTATTTTTAACACGGAGGAAGATCGAGGACCACGGAGCGCCACGGAGCCACTTTCCCGGTGGGAAACGCTGCAGCGAACGCCCCGTCTGCAATAGATTCTGTTGCATTCCACGGCTATGCAGGCAGCAGTACACGAGCACGGTCGCTCCGTGGCACTCCGCGGCCCTCGATCTTCCTCCGTGTTAAAAGCTAAACTTGCAACGAACCGCACGGACTTCGCGGCCAAAGCGGAGAACCCCCGCAGCGGCGACCGGGCCGCCCTGACGCTGGTTCTTCGCATCATTCAGGAACATGACGCACGGGACCGGACGCGGCCGGCCCGGCGTTCGCGCGTGCGGATTACGCACTCCCCCCCCTCTGTCATTGCGAGGCCGCCTGGCCGAAGCAATCTCCTGCGTGAGGAGCCGGCGGCGGCTCGTCACGAACGAGATTGCTTCGGCCAAGCGGCCTCGCAATGACAGAGGGGGGTGACAGGGCCGGCGCCCAGCACCCCACGCCCCGGCCCCCCACGCCCAGCCCCCAGCAGCCCTTACGCGCTGCGCGCCGCCACCAGCCGCCAAGTCGGATCGCGCGTCGCCAGATCCCGCTCGAACGTCCACAGATCGGTGATTTCCGTCACCGCATCGGTCCCCGCCAGCACGTGGCCGTCCTTGTCGCGCGTCAGGCTGATCTGGTCGGACACGAACCGCACCGTCACCGTCGCAGCCGAGCCGCGCAAATCCGCCTCCTCGATCGCCACCTTCTCCATGCCGCGGATGTCGCTCACCTGGGCATGGCCGGCCGCTTCCCGCGCCGCGATCGCCGATTCGAACGCGTGGTAGGTGTCGTCCGCCAGCAGCGCCCGCAGCGCCGTCCGGTCCCCGTTGGCGAACGCCGCCACGATGATCCGGAACGCCTTCTCTGCCCCGTCCAGGAATCGCGCCGGATCGAAGCTCCCATCGGCGCCATGAATCCGCGCCAGCGCCTGGCCCAGCGCGCTGTTCGCATCCGGCACGGGCCGGTTCGACGGCGGAGCGACCGGCTCGGCGCGGCCCTCGATCACCGGGCCATGCGCCACCGGCGCCGCGCCCGGCGGTACCGGCTGCGCCTGCGGCGGTCGTTCGAACCCCGTCCGCCGGCCCAGAATGCTGCGCAGGCGCAATACGAGAAACGCCGCGATCATCCCGAACAAGATCAGGTCAACGGGAAAGCCGGTGCTGGCACCCATGGTCGGTCTCCTTGTGCCCTACAAATAGGACCGCGATGCCCCAGAGACAAACAAATCCCGCGTTTCGCCAGGGTTGCGGCACGCCGGGCGGCTCGGTAATGCCGTGGCATGATCCTCCTCCGCCACGGCCAAAGCGAGTTCAATGTGCATTTCGGCGTCAGCCGCCAGGATCCGGGGATCGTCGATGCCCCGCTGACCGAGCTGGGCCACGTCCAGGCCGCCGATGCCGCCACGGCGCTGGCCGGCCAGCGAATCGCGCGGATCGTCACCTCGCCCTACCGCCGCGCGTTGCAGACAACCGAAGCGGTGGCGTCGCGCCTGCACGTGCCGGTGATCGTCAACCCGATCGTCCGCGAGCGCTACGCATTCGCCTGCGACATCGGCACCCCGCGCTCGGAGCTGGAGCGCGTCTGGCCGCACCGCGACTTTTCCGCAATCGAGGAGATATGGTGGCCGGCGGTCGAGGAACCCGCCGACTCCATCCGCGCCCGTGCGGCGTTGTTCAGGTCGGAAATGGCCGCGCTGCCCGATTGGACGGACACGCTGATCGTCACCCATTGGGGCTTCATCCTGTCGCTCACCGGCGAGAGCGCGATGAACGGCCAGTTGCTGCGCTGCGACCCTACCGCGCAGCCGCCGGAAAATGTGGTGTGGCGCGCATGACCTCAATCGCGCCACCGTGAGTTTTTCGCTGCTACGGTCACAATCGGCGGCCCGGGCGGTGTCCGGATTGTAACGAAGCACTGAAATCCGTAACCTCTCACACGAAGGGGTTGCCGCGGCATCCTCGTGCCCTTTATGCCAGCACTGGCCAACCCGCCGCGAACCATACGCGGCTGCGCAAAACAGGAAGGCACGACACCAGCCGATGGATGAGCGCGTCGATCCAGGGCACACTCAGGATAATCCACATCTGCGGCAGACCCCGGTGGTCCGTCGTTCGCGCCTTGCCTCGCGGCTGTTCCTTGCACTGCTGATCGTGGCGATCGTTGGTGCGGGTCTGTACTGGTGGAAACACCACGCCGCGAAGACCGCCGCCCATGCTCCGGCCGGACACGCCGCCCAGACGCCGCCGCAGCCGGTCGGCGCCGCGACCATCGGCACCGGCGACATCCGCATCGTCCTGAACGAGCTCGGCACCGTCACGCCGCTGGATACCGTCACGGTCATGACGCAGATCAACGGCCAGTTGACCGGGGTCGGATTCAAGGAAGGCCAGGTCGTCAGGCAGGGCGACTTCCTGGCGCAGATCGATCCCCGCCCCTATCAGGTGGCGCTGGAGCAAGCGCAAGGCACGCTGGCGCGCGACCAAGGCTTGCTCGCGCAGGCCAAAAGCGACCTGCAACGCTATCAGCAACTGGGCCGCCAGGATTCGATCGCCCAGCAACAGGTGTCGGACCAGCGTTTCCTGGTGCAGCAATACACCGGCACGACGAAGACCGATCAGGCGGCCGTGGACAACGCAAACCTGAACCTGGCCTATTGCCACATCGTATCGCCGATCGACGGACAGGTCGGCCTGCGCCTCGTCGATCCCGGCAACTACGTGCAGACGTCGAACACCAGCGGCATTGCCGTCATCACCCAGATGCAGCCCATGTCGGTGATCTTCTCCGTGCCGCAGCAGGAGGTGCCGGATATCGTCAAGCAGATGCGTGCCGGCGCGACGCTGACGGTGTCCGCCTACGACCAGTCCAATACGAAACTGCTGGCAACCGGCCAGCTTTCGACGCTCGACAACCAGATCGACACCACCACCGGCACGTTGAAGCTGCGTGCCCAGTTCGCCAATCCGAACGAGGAGCTGTATCCGAACGAATTCGTCAACGCGCGTCTGTTGGTGAACACGTTGAAGAACGTGGTGCGGGTCCCGGTGCCGGCAGTGCAGCTCGGCGCACCCGGTGACTATGTGTATGTGATCGACGCCAACGACACCGTCGCGGTGCAGCCGGTGAAGCTCGGCCCGACGGATGACGGCTATCAGCAGGTGCTCTCGGGCCTGACAGCGGGACAGCGCGTGGTGACGGACGGCACCGACCGGCTCAGCGCCGGCGTGAAGGTGACGGTGCCGGCGCCGAACGCGGCTGCGGCGACAGGAGCACCCACGGGAAGTGGCGCCGGACAGACAACGCCGGATAACGCCGCGCCACAAACCGGCCAACCCGCACCGTCCGGACAGCGGCAGGGCCAGCATCAGCCGCCGAAGACGCAGTGAGGCTGCACATGCGGCCTGACCCCACTGCATGAGCCCGTCGCGTCCGTTCATTCTGCGGCCGGTCGCCACCACGCTGCTGATGGCGGCGATCCTGCTCGTCGGCTTCGTCGCCTATCGGTTCCTGCCGGTGTCCGCGTTGCCGGAGGTGGAATACCCGACCATCCAGGTGCAGACCTTCTATCCCGGCGCCAGTCCCGAGGTGATGACCTCGTCGGTCACCTCGCCGCTGGAAGTGCAGTTCGGCCAGATGCCAGGCCTGAACCAGATGTTCTCGACCAGCTCCGCCGGTGCCTCGGTCATCACCCTGCAGTTCAACCTGGACCTGAGCCTGGATATCGCCGAGCAAGAAGTGCAGGCGGCGATCAACGCGTCGGGCAATCTGCTGCCGTCCGACCTGCCGGCGCCGCCGATCTACGCCAAGGTCAATCCGGCCGATGCGCCGATCCTGACTCTGGCGCTGACATCGAAGACGCTGCCGCTGACCCAGGTGGAGGACCTCGGGAACACCCGGCTGGCACAGAAGATCTCGCAGCAGCCGGGCGTGGGGCTGGTCAGCATCAGCGGCGGCCAGGTGCCGGCGGTGCGCGTGCAGGTCAATCCGCGTGCGCTGGCCGCGTTCGGGCTGAACATCGACGACCTGCGCACCACGCTGGGCAATGCCAACGTCAACACGCCGAAGGGCAATTTCAACGGCGCGACCCAGTCGTCCACCATCAACGCCAACGACCAGATCACCGATCCCGACCAGTACCTGAACGTGGTGATCGCCTATCGCAACGGCTCGCCGGTGCGGCTGAAGGACGTCGCCACCGTGGTCAGCGGGCCGGAGAACCAGGCGCTCGCGGCATGGGCAAACCGCACGCCCGCGGTGATCCTGAACATCCAGCGGCAACCGGGCGCCAACGTCATCCAGGTGGTGAACAACATCAAGGCGCTGCTGCCGCAGCTTCAGGCCACGCTGCCCGGCGCAATCGACGTCGCCGTGCTGACCGACCGCACGACGACGATCCGCGCATCCGTCACCGACGTGGAGTTCGAGCTGGGCCTCGCCATCGTGCTGGTCGTGCTGGTGATCTTCGTATTCCTGCGCAACGTGCCGGCAACGATCATTCCCAGCCTGTCGGTGCCGCTGTCGCTGGTCGGCACCTTGGCGGTCATGTACTTGTTCGGGTTCAGCCTGGACAATCTGTCGCTGATGGCGCTGACCATCTCCACCGGCTTCGTGGTGGACGACGCCATCGTCATGATCGAGAACGTCGCCCGCTTCGTCGAAGCCGGCGATCCGCCGCTCACCGCCGCGCTGAAAGGCAGCGAGCAAATCGGCTTCACCATCATCAGCCTCACCGTATCGCTGATCGCCGTGTTGATCCCGCTGCTGTTCATGGGCGACGTGGTCGGCCGCTTGTTCCATGAATTCGCCATCACCCTGGCGGTGACCATCGTCATCTCCGCGATCGTGTCGCTGACGCTGGTGCCGATGATGTGCGCGCGGCTGGTGCGGCATCGGCCGGATGCCCAGCGCAGCCGCTTCGACCTGGCCGCCGAGCGCGGCTTCAACTGGATCATCCATCGCTACGATCGCGCCCTGGTCGTCGTGCTGGACCACCAGCCGCTGACCCTGCTGATCGCGGTGCTCACGCTGGTCGTCACCGTGCTGCTGTATATCGTCGTGCCGAAGGGCTTCTTCCCGGTGCAGGACACCGGCGTCCTGCAAGGCATTTCCGTCGCCGCGCAGACCGCATCGTTCGACGCCATGGGCGAGCATCAGCAGGCGCTCGCCGATGCGATCCTGAAGGACCCGGATGTCGTCAGCCTGAGCTCGTTCATCGGCGTCGATGGCACCAACATGACGCTGAACACCGGCCGCTTCCTGATCAACCTGAAGCCGAGGGACGACCGCACGCTGAACGCGACCGCAATCGCGCAGCGGCTGCAACAGGAAACCGCCAACGTCCCCGGCGTGTCGCTGTATCTGCAACCAGTGCAGGACCTGACGCTGGATGCCTCGGTCAGCCGCACGCAATACCAGTTCGTGCTGGAAAACCCGAACCTGTCGGCCTTCGACGAGTGGGTGCCCAAGCTCCTGGCACAGATGCGCCAGTCGCCCGACCTGACCGACATTGCCAGCGACCTGGAACAACAGGGGAAGGACCTCGACCTCGTGATCAACCGCGAGGCCGCGGCGCGTTACGGCATCACGCCCGCGACGGTCGATAACGCGCTGTACGACATGTTCGGCCAGCGTATCATCTCCACGATCTACACGCAGTCCAACCAGTACCGCGTGATCATGGAGGCCGATCCGTCGCTGCAGACCTCGCTGAACGGGCTGTCGGCGATCTACCTGCCGTCGTCGGCCTCCACCGCCGGGCAGGTGCCGCTGTCCGCATTCGTAACGGTGGAGCAAAAGCCGGGACCGTTGCAAATCAGCCATCTCGGGCAGTTCCCGGCAACGACGATCTCGTTCGACACGGCGCCGGGTTCGTCGCTGGGTGCGGCGGTGACCGCCATCAAACAGGCCGAGACCGACATTCATCTGCCGGCCAGCTTCCTTACGTCGTTCCAGGGCGCCGCGGCCGCGCTGGAGTCTTCGCTGTCGAACGAGTTGTTCCTCGTGCTGGCGGCCATCGTCACCGTGTACATCGTGCTGGGGGTGCTGTACGAAAGCTTCATTCACCCCATCACCATCCTGTCCACGCTGCCATCCGCCGGCGCGGGTGCGCTGGTCGCGCTGTTGATTGCCGGCGACGAAATCGATGTCATCTCCATCATCGGCATCATCCTGCTGATCGGCATCGTCAAGAAGAACGCCATCATGATGGTGGACTTCGCGCTGCAGGCCGAACGTGAGGAAGGCAAGTCACCGGTCGAGGCGATCCATCAGGCCTGCCTGCTGCGCTTTCGCCCGATCCTTATGACGACAATGGCGGCCTTGCTCGCGGCGCTGCCGCTGATGCTGGGCAACGGCACGGGATCGGAACTGCGCCGGCCGCTCGGCGTCGCCATCGTCGGCGGCCTGATCGTCAGCCAGGTGCTGACGTTGTTCACCACGCCGGTGATCTACCTGATGTTCGACCGCCTCGCCTGGCGCCTGTCCGGCAAGGGCCTCGCCCAAAGCGGCACGTCACCCGGCGGAGCACCGACGTGATGCCCGCCACAGAATCCCCCCTCCCCTTGAGGGAGGGGCCGGGGGAGGGGTACCTACAGCCACGGACAGAGGAAGCGCGCACCCCTCCCCCCCTCACCCTCCCTCAAGGGGAGGGGGGGCCATGTGACACCAGTCGGCCATGAACATCTCCGCCCCGTTCATCGCGCGCCCGGTCGCGACAACGCTGCTGACGATCGGCATCGCGCTCGCCGGCATGTTCGCGTTCTTCAAGCTGCCGGTTGCGCCGCTGCCGCAGGTCGACTTCCCGACGATCTCGGTCATGGCGGCGCTGCCCGGCGCCAGCCCGGAAACCGTCGCGACCAGCGTCGCCGAGCCGCTGGAACGCCATCTCGGCCAGATCGCCGACGTAACGGAGATGACATCGACCAGCTCCGTCGGCCAGTGCCGCATCGTGCTGCAATTCGGACTGGATCGCGACATCAACGGCGCCGCGCGCGACGTGCAGGCAGCCATCAACGCGGCACGCGCGGACCTGCCGACCAGCCTGCGGCAGAACCCCACCTACCGTAAGGTCAATCCCGCCGACGCGCCGATCCTGATCCTGGCACTGACCTCGCCGACCCTGACTCGCGGCCAGATGTACGACGCGGCAACCAACGTGCTGTCGCAGCGCCTGTCGCAGATCGACGGCATCGGCCAGGTGATCATCGGCGGCGCCGCGCTTCCCGCCGTGCGCGTCGAGCTCAACCCCACCATGCTGTTCAAATACGGTATCGGCCTGGAGGACGTACGCGCGGCCCTTGCTTCCGCCAACGCCAACAGCCCGAAAGGCGCCATCGAGGCGCAGGGAATCCACTACCAGATCTACACCAACGACCAGGCGAGCAAGGCGGCGGATTACCGCTCGCTGGTGATCGCCTACCGCAATGGCGCCGCGGTACATCTTTCCGACGTGGCCGATGTCGAGGATTCCGTCGAGAACATCGACAACGCCGGCTTCTCCAACGGCAAGCCCGCCGTGCTGGTCATCGTGTTCCGCCAGCCCGGCGCCAACATCATCGATACGGTCAACAGCGTGAAGGCGGCGATCCCGCAGCTCATGGCGGCCATGCCGCACGACATGACCGTGACCATCGCCAACGACCGCAGCACGACGATCCGGCAAAGCCTCAGCGACACCGAAACGACGCTGGTCATCGCCGTCATGCTCGTGACGGGCGTCGTCTTCTTGTTCCTGCGCAGTCCCCGCGCCACCCTCATTCCGGCAATCGCCGTTCCCGTCTCCATCATCGGTACGTTCGGCATGATGTACCTGATGGGGTTCAGCCTCGATAACCTGTCGCTGATGGCGCTGACCGTCTCCACCGGCTTCGTCGTGGACGACGCCATCGTCGTGCTGGAGAACGTCTCCCGCCATCTTGAGGCTGGCATGCCGCGCGTGCAGGCGGCGCTGTTGGGCGCGCGTGAGGTCGGCTTCACCGTCCTGTCCATGAGCCTGTCGCTGGTCGCGGTCTTCCTGCCGATCCTGCTGATGCCCGGCATCGTCGGCCGGCTGTTCCGCGAGTTCGCCATGACGTTGTCGCTGGCCATCATGGTCTCGCTGGCGATCTCGCTGACCACCACGCCAATGATGTGCGCCCTGTTCCTGAAGCCGCGCATCCATGACGCGACGCCGCCTCGGCGCACCTTGTTCGACCGCGTCTTGTCATTCTACGAACGGTCGCTGCGCTGGTCGCTGCGCCACAGCGGCTTGGTGGTGCTGGTCCTGCTGATCACCGTGCTGCTGAACTTCGCCCTGTACATCGTGGTGCCGAAGGGCTTCTTCCCGCTGCAGGACACCGGCCGGATGATGGGCGGCATCGTCGCGGATCAGGACATTTCCTTCGACGCGATGCAGACGAAGCTGGCGCAGTTGATGGGCATCGTGCAGCACGACCCCGCGGTGCAGAACGTCGTCGGCTTCACCGGCCAGGGCGGCTATGGCGGAGCCAACACCGGCCGCGTGTTCGTAGCCTTGAAGCCATTGTCCAAACGCGCGGGCATCGAGCAAGTGATGTCGGGGCTGCGCCGCAAGCTGGCCGTGGTCCCGGGCGCCCGGCTGTTCCTGATTCCAATCCAGGACATCAACATCGGCGGCCGCCAGGGCAACGCCGCCTATCAATATACGCTGACCGCGGACAGCGCGACCCTGCTGTATGAATGGACGCCGAAATTGCTCGCGGTGCTGGAAAAAAGCCAGGTGCTGCGCGACGTGAATTCAGACCAGCAGCAGAAGGGCCTCGCCACAAACCTGCAGATCGACCGTAGCACCGCAAGCCGCCTGGGCGTCAACGCCAGCCAGATCGACAACACGCTGTACGACGCGTTCGGACAGCGCCAGGTCTCCACCATCTACAGCGCGCAGAACCAGTACCACGTCGTGATGGAGGTTGCCCCGCGCTACTGGCAGTCCTCCGGCACGCTGAAAGACATATGGGTCAGCACAGCGGGTGGCAACGCGAGTGGAACCCAGAGCAGTAGCGCGGTGGTCGGTACCTACACCTCGGCGACGAAGGCAACGACGATCGGCAGCGGACTGTCCACCAGCCCCGCCGCAGCCAGCAGCGGTGCAGCGACAGCGGCCAGCATCGCCAGCAGTTCCGCACGCAACGCCGCCACCAATGCTCTGGCGAACACCGGCAAGGGCAGTGCATCGTCCGGCGCAGCGGTCAGCACCAACCAGGAGACGATGGTCCCACTGTCGGTCTTCAGCAGTTACGCACCCGGCGCCACGCCCCTTTCGGTCAACCACCAGGGGCTGTTCGTTGCCACCACGCTTTCCTTCAACCTCGCCACCGGGAAGTCGCTGAGCGACGCGACCAAGGCGATCGACGACGCGGTACGCCAGATCCGCATGCCGGCGAGCATCCACGGCGGTTTTGCCGGCACCGCACTGACCTATCAGCAGACCATCAGCAGCGAGGTGATCCTGGTCGTCACGGCACTCGTCGCCGTCTATATCGTGCTGGGCGTGCTGTACGAAAGCTACATGCACCCGATCACCATTCTCTCCACGCTGCCGTCGGCCGGCGTCGGCGCGGTACTGGCACTGATGGCGACCCGCACGCAGTTCACCATCATCGCCGCGATCGGCGTGATCCTGCTGATCGGTATCGTGAAAAAGAACGCCATCATGATGATCGACTTCGCGATCGACGCCGAACGCGCCCACAACATGGATCCGCGCGATGCGATCTTCGAAGCCTGCCGTCTGCGCTTCCGGCCGATCATGATGACCACCTGTGCCGCGCTGCTGGGCGCGTTGCCCTTGGCACTCAGCTTCGGCGAGGGCAGCGAACTGCGCCAGCCGTTGGGCATCTCGATCGTCGGCGGCCTGATCCTGAGCCAGATACTTACCCTGTACACGACACCTGTGGTGTACCTGTATCTGGACCGCTTCAGCCTGGCCGCGGGCCGCCGCTGGCGGCAAATGTTCCCCGCCCTGTCCACCACGCCGGAGGCCGCGGAATGAGGCGCACGGCACGCCGCCCCGGACACCCCACGTCATGGCCGGGCTCGACCCGGCCATCTTCGCATCGCCGTTCGTTCGAAGATGGCCGCGTCAAGCCCGGCCCTTACGGATGGATGAAGCTTCCTGTTCTCTCGCTGTTGCTGGCTCTCGCCGCTTGCATGGTGGGCCCGAACTATCACCGGCCCAGCGCGCCCGTGCCCATCGCCTTTAAGGAGTTGCAGGGCTGGACCATCGCGCAGCCACAGGACACATCGGATCGCGGCCCCTGGTGGACGATCTACCACGAACCGGAGCTCGATCGTCTCGAACGCCAGGTCGATGTGTCGAACCAGACGATCAAGCAGTACGAAGCCGAATACCGCAATGCCGTTGCGCTGGTAGCCGAGGCACGCGCCGGCCTGTTTCCCACCGTGGGCATCAACGCCGGCGTGACCCGCGATTCGGGCATTGGCGGCGGCAGCAGAAGCTCCAGCAGCCTGTCCGGTGGAGGCGGTGGAGGCGGCGGCGGCGCGCCGGTTACCCAATATACGGTTGAAGGAACCATCGACTGGACCCCGGACATTTGGGGCCGCATCCGCCGGCAGGTGGAAAGCCAGGCGGCAGCAGCGCAAGTCAGCGCCGCCGATCTGGCGAACGCGCGCCTGTCAGCGCAGATGACGCTCGCGACCGACTATTTCGACCTGCGCGCCGAGGATTCGCTCACCGATCTGCTGCGCCGCACCGTGGCCGCTTACGAGGCCAACCTGCGGATCGTGCATAACCAATACGCTGCCGGCACCACGTCCCGGTCGGATGAAGTAACGGCGCGGGCGCAACTTGAATCGGCGCGCGCGCAGCTCGTCGGGGTCGGCGTGCAGCGCGCGCTTTACGAACATGCCATTGCCGTGCTGACCGGGCATCCCCCCGCGGATCTGACCATTCTCCCCGCACCGCTGATCCCTGATGTTCCCGTGCTGCCGCCCGGTTTGCCTGCGACGCTGCTGCAGCGCCGCCCGGACATAGCGGCGGCGGAGCGGCAGATGCAGCAGGAGAACGCGCTGATCGGCGTGCAGATCGCGGCATTCTATCCCGATATCAGCCTGTCCACGCTCGGCGGCTTTGTCGGCAACCCGCTGTCGCAGTTGTTCACCACCGCCAACCGGGTGTGGTCGCTGGGTGCTTCGGCGAGCGAGACCTTGTTTGAAGGCGGCGAGCGCACGGCCGCTGTCGCCGCGGCGCGGGCGACCTACGATCAGAGCGTGGCAAATTACCGCCAGGTGGTGCTGACCGCGCTGCAGCAGGTGGAGGACGAATTGGCCTCGTTACGCATTCTGCAGGACCAGGCGCACGCCGAGGACGTCGCCGTCAGCGCGACCCAGCTTGCCGTGAACGTGCTGTTGAACCAGTACCGGGCCGGCACCGTCGCCTTTACCACCGTCGTGACGGAGGAGACGGCTCTCCTCACCCAACAGCAGGCCGCACTGGCGGTGCAGCAGAACCGCCTGGTTGCCAGCGTCGCCCTGGTCACTGCCTTGGGAGGCGGCTGGAACACGCAGCTTTTGCCGAAGACCGCACAGGTCGGGGACCGATCTATCCTGCCCCGGCCGTAACCGCCCGCGGGGAAATAAACGAATCGACCGGCGCGGCGCACCCCCGTCATGCCGACGAAGGTCGGCATCCACGACTTCCTTGCTGCTTGCTGCAAAGTCGTGGATGCCGACCGGAGCTTGCCACCGGACGCTTGATCCGGTGGTCGGCATGACGTTTGGCGCGTGGGCCGAAGCGTCAGCCATTTCGGCACCTGCCATCGACCACCGCAGACAGGGCCGTCAGCACCAGTCCGCCCCCCGTTGCAAGGCTTTGCTACCCAAGCGTGCAAAAACCTCTTGCCATTTCGCGCCACCTGTGTTCTACTTTCGTTCATGTCAGGCAACACAGCCATTCCCGGCCCACCCCCTACGCCCGATCGCTCCGGCGATCGGCAAGCCTCTGCGCC
>DASXFW010000188.1:0-4072 GCA_036489395.1 Acetobacteraceae bacterium
TGACGAATAATCGCTGCAATTGACGCACGGTCGCATAATGTCGTCATGCCGACCACCGGGCACTTGACCCGGTGGTCGGCATGACGGGGCAAAGGCCGGTGCCTCACTCAACCGATTCGATTATTCATCAACAGTGCCTAACCTGCCGCATGCACTCATCGGTGTGGGCGCCGCTGGCGACATAGCGCGCGGCGATGCGCGCCTCATCGGGATTGGCCGGCCGCAGCGCGGCGGTCTGGGCGATGGCGACGCGCATGCGGCGGATGTGCTCGTCCAGGGTTTCGTGGTCCGGCATGGGCAGCATGCCGGTCAGGTCGTGCACGATCTGGAGGTACAGCGCGCGGCGCAGCTTCACCAGGACTGGGTCGGTCGGAGGGAGAAGGATCAGGTCGCTCGTGGCGGAGGAGTATCGCTGATAGTTAGTATATATGTCAATATGAGGTTAGTTGATCGGACCGCCGCGACCGCCGCGGGCTGGTGTCCGCCGCGGCCGACCCACGACTGGATGAAACGACGCCGGCGGCTTGACGTAGGTTCCCCCCTCCCCTTGAGGGAGGGGGTAGGGGGAGGGGTGCCTCCAGCCACCGAACAGCGGGTGTACGCACCGAGATTCGCGGGGGCGTCCTGCGCCTCGCGGGTGCCTCCAGCCACCGAACAGCGGGTGTACGCACCGCCGCCCCGTCGCAACCCCCCTGCGGCGGGGGTGCCGCCAGCCGCCGAACAGCGGACGCACGCACCCCTCCTCCAACCCCTTCCTCAAGGGGAGGGGAGACCTTGTTTCATCCGGTGCGGGTCGGCCCGCCGGCCGGCGGGCAACTCGCAATGACAGCGGGTGCAATGGCGGTCAGACGCTCTCGTCTTCGTAATTGTCCACGTTGACCAGCCCCGAGGTGTTCCCCGCGCGGGCCTGCCATTGGTAGAAATGGTGGCCGCGCGCTTTCGTGCTGGAACCGTATTTCGACACGACAAGGTCGAACCGGTCGGTCCCCGGCGCGAACGCCAGCAAGCTGTGACCGTCCCACTTGATCTGGTTCATCTGGTCGCGCTCGTTGAGGAACGAATGGCGCGACAGGCCCACCCGGCGTGCCAGCACGGTCACGAAATCCAGCCACAAGGTGCGCATGTCGCTGCGCAGCATGGACGGTGTGGCATTGAGCAGCTTCTGGCTCGGCTCCTCGACCACCCATCTGCCGGTGCCGAGGAATTTCGGCGGCAGGCGCCCGGCGATCAGACTGACATTCCACTCGCGCTCGAAGCCGAATACGTCCCAGCACTCGAAATACTGCACCCCGGGGGTATCGCGCAGCAGCGCCAGCGTTGCCTGAAGCTGGTTCTGGCTGCCCTTCCAGACCGAGCGGCGGCGGGCATATTGCGACTCGTTCTTCGGATTGTGGTTGATGCTGGTGATCGTCATGGTCCCCCTCGCATTGTTGCCCGCGTGACGGGTTGACCCGCATATACACGGATACCCGACAATTGCCCGATTGCGTGGCAATATCCAGTAATTTCGACCACCTGGACCGGACGGCCCGCACCGATGGCTGCCGCCACCTGCCGCACCGTCAGACGGAGGCTACCCCAGCGCCCGCAGCTTCTCGGCCAGGTGCACCAACATCGCCGCCGTGGCGCCCCAGATGAAATGATCCGGATGCGGCCAGACCCAGTATTCGCGGCCATCCTGCCGCCGCCGCTCCGGCGCGTTCGGGTCCAGCAGCACGTCGATCGGCAGCTCGAACACCGCGTCCACCTCATGCGGCGACGGGCGGAACGCCAGCCCTGGCGGCAGCAGCGCCAGCACCGGCGTGACGCGGAAGTTGCTGCGCGTCAGGTAATTCGCCATCCGCCCCAGCACCTGCACGTCGCGCGGGTCGAGGGCGATTTCTTCCTCGGCCTCGCGCAGCGCGGTGTCTTCCGGTTGCTCGCCGGGGTCCATGCGGCCGCCGGGAAAGCTCACCTGGCCGGCATGCGCGCTGAGGTGCGCGTTGCGCTTGGTCAGCAGGATGCCGGGCGGTTCGCCCAGCACCACCGGCACCAGCACCGCGGCGGGAGTCGGCGGGCGATCGAACGCGCCCACCCGGTCGTCGCCATAGACGATTTCGTCGGTGTGCGGCTCGGCGGCGATGATGCGCAGCCGGCGGCGCAGCTCCTCGTGGGTCACTCTTCGGTGGTGGGCACTTCGCCCAGCGAAAAGAACTTGCCGCGGCTCCATACGCCCAGCATGCGCCGGCAGCCGACCCATTCCGGCACGGCCAGCGCGACCAGTTCGTAATAGACGGCCCGATTGATGCGCGCCTCGATGCCCAGCCGGCCGGCGCCGGGGCGCACCAGCAGGTAGGGCGTCGGCTCGCAGGTCAGGATGTCGTGCGCGATGCGGATCGGATGGTCCGGTCCGGCGGTGACCACCTGATCGACATTGGTGCGGAACGACAGCACCTGGTTGCGGCCGTCGCCGGTCCAGTCCAGCTCCACGGCGAGGAACGGCGCGTCTTCCACATCGATGCGGCCGCGCTCGGCGGGGGTCTGCAGGAAGAAAGAACCGTCCTCCTCGCGGCGCAGCACGCTGGCGAACAAACAGACAAGTTCCTTGCGATTGATCGGGCTGCCGCGGTACAGCCAGGTGCCGTCGCGGCGGATCAGGAAGGGCAGGTCGCCGCATTCCACCGGCACGCGGCGGCGTCCGGCGAATGGGGGTGGTGCCGGGCCGTTCATCCCCGGCCCGGCGAGGGCGGTGACGACCGGCGCGGGAGAACTGGCGTCGTTCACGTCTCGATCTCCAATGCCTGCGAGCTTCCTCTCCGCTCCGCGATATAGGAAGCATCCCCCTCGTCGCGAAAGAGCCTATATGCTGAGACGCGAAGCAAAATACGGAAGGCGGCACTGAATGGCGTCGGGTATGGCTGCCGCGCCACTGGGCGCAGCGAGTGTGGGGATGCTGGCCCCGTCGCAGGACGGTGCCGCAATCCTCGCCGGGGTTGAGGTACTGGGTGCGCAGATCGCCAAAGTGCGCGCCGCGATCGGCCAGGTGATCTTCGGCCAGGACGAGGTGATCGATCAGACGCTGATCACACTGCTGTCAGGCGGGCACGTGCTGCTGGTCGGCGTGCCTGGCCTGGGCAAAAGCCGCCTGGTGGAGACGCTCGGCGTGGTGCTGGGCCTGGCGACCAAGCGGGTGCAATTCACGCCGGACCTGATGCCGGCGGACATCATCGGCTCCGAGGTGCTGGACGAAACCGAGGGCCGCCGCAGCTTCCGGTTCGTCCCCGGCCCGGTGTTCTGCCAGTTGCTGATGGCCGACGAGATCAACCGCGCCAGCCCGCGCACCCAGTCGGCACTGCTGCAGGCGATGCAGGAGCAGCGGGTGGCGGTCGGCGGGGTGGAGCACCGGCTGCCGCAGCCATTTCACGTGCTGGCGACGCAGAACCCGATCGAGCAGGAGGGGACGTATCCGCTGCCCGAGGCGCAGCTCGACCGGTTCCTGCTGGAGGTCATCGTCGGCTACCCGGACCTGGCGGCGGAACGCACGATGCTGCTGGCCACCACCGGCGCCACGGATGCTCGGCCGGTGGCGGCCATGACCGCGGCGGAGCTGATCGCCGCCCAGGCGCTGATCCGCCGGGTGCCGGTGGGCGAGAAGGTGGTCGAGGCGATCCTTGGCCTGGTGCGTGGCGGCCGGCCCGAAACCACCACCGACGACACCGTGCGCCGCCACGTCTCCTGGGGTCCCGGCCCGCGTGCCGCACAGGCACTCATGCTTGCGTCGCGCGCCCGCGCCCTGCTGGACGGCCGCCTGGCACCCAGCATCGACGACGTGATCGCCCTGGCGCGCCCCGTGCTGCGCCACCGCATGGCCCTGAGCTTCTCCGCCCGCGCGGACGGCGTCATGCTGTCCGACGTCATCGACCGCCTGGTGTCGCGCCTTGGGTAGCGAGGGAACAAGGCCGGGGGCTTCGCCCCCGAACCCCCACCAAGGGGCGCTGCCCCTTGGATCCCCGCCAAGGGCATTGCCCTTGGAACCCTTTACTTGGCTGGATGGGGGGGAGGGGGCACGGTGGTGGCGGATTGGCGTCGCCCG
>DASXFW010000198.1:0-12551 GCA_036489395.1 Acetobacteraceae bacterium
GGCCGCGGCAAAGGCGTGGATGCCGACTTTCGTCGGCATGACGTGGGGGTGCGCCGAGCGTGCCTCCCATCCGCGGCATGGAAGGCCTCAGTTTCTTGTTCGGAGCGAAGCGACGAAGAAGCAACCTCGTTCGTGTTGAACTGCGTTCCATGCGTCCTCACGAACTAGGTTGCTTCGTCGCCTCGCCCCTCGCAATGACAGAATGCGACAAAGCCTGCTGTTATGGAGCACGATGGCGTAGTTTCCGCCGCAGGTCGCGCTCGATTACTGCCACGTCGGCGCCCGGAAGATCCGCAAGAACGCCGCGCCAGTCCGCGATATCGGGAACGTCGGTCGCATTGGAGAGCAGCAGTTCCATCTTGAGGAAGGGGAACCCCGCCAGGAGCAGTTGCCGCCACAGGTCGGCGGTCGGGTTCAGCGGGACCTGATGCGCGGCGGCGCTGCGAAGCCGACGGAACGCCTGGACGCGCATCAGCCGAAACGGGTCCGACGACTCGGGCTCCGCATCCTCGTCAGTTTCTACCGGCATCGCCACCTGCTCCAGCAGATCATGATAGCCCCATATCGCCGAGCATCGCAGTCCCGCACGCAGCATTCGCTGGGTCAACCCGACTTCATAATGCGCGACCACCCAATCCTTGGAAGAAACCTGACGCACGCGATTCCAGAACTTACGCCACGCCTCACTGGTGAGCGCACGGCGTCCTGCCAGCAGGAAATAGGATTGCAGGTGGTAGCGGCGTTGCCAGCTTTCCGTCGCGCCCCACAGGTCAGCCACCTCGAAATCCGTGCGTTCAATGACGCGATCCAGCGCGGCGAACGGGCCATAGACGCTGTCGTTGGCAATCAACAGCCGCTCGGTCTCCGGCCGCGGCAAGCCCAGCAGCTCAAGCGCATCGTGGATCGCGCCGAAGTCGTAACCAACGTTGCGGCGCACGATGATGCCACTGCAGAGCGGCTGCAACGTGGCAAGCGCGTCGGGCCGAAAACGCTTGCCGGAATTGGTAACGAACACCACCGAAAAGCCGCTATCGCGAAGCGCGCGGACGTAGTTGATGACGTGCTCTGCCAGCGCGCCGCGCCGATCGAAATGCACGAATATGGCGACGCTGTTGGCGAGTTCGAGCGGGCCGTCCGGCCAGACGCGCAGCGTGTTCGTTCCGAGGCGGAACAGGCTGCGCAGAACGGCGAAATACGGCGCGATTCGTCGCACGCCGCGCCAAAGGAATCGACTCAGACGTTTCGCATGCGATCGTGCCATTTCGGGTCAGGCCGCGCTTTGACTGAGGTCGGCAGCGTCCGCCACATGGGAAGCCGCGAGGCCGGCGAGCCGCTGGCTGGCCGCGGACTCGCCACGTTGGGCCGCCGCGAACAATCCGTCCGGCGCGCCAGGCGCCCCCAGGATCGACTGCACACGGCGAAAGCGATCACGGCTGCGCTCGATCAGTGCCGGTTCGTCATGGGAGGAATCAAGTACCGCAAGGCAGAACAATACGTCCCGCTGTGAGTCGGTGCGCGCCGCGGTCACTTCGGCATTCGCCCAATCCGCGGCATCAAAGCTCTGCGCGGTGGCCACATCCGCTGCCAGGCGGCGACGGCCGGCATTCACCAGCTCGACGAAGGCGCGTTCCGCGATGACTTGCCGCCGTGTCGCACCGTTCTCTGCATCCGGCGCGGGAGGCAATTTCACAAGTTGCGAGACGATGTCGCCGGCGCCACCCGCAGCCGCGCACAGCACTGCCTCGGCGCGTGCGGTCCACGCGATTTGCTCGCTCATGCCATCCGCCAAAGCCAGGTCACCCAGGGCTCGGCACAGCAACTCGGCTGCGGCAGCGGCACGCAGGAAGCGTACGCCAAGCGTGGCGCGCGGCTCGCCCGAAGCCAGTCGCAGAATGGCATCGGCGTAGAGGACCCCGCCGAGATTTAACGGCATGCGGCGCGCCAGATCCTCGAGCGCAACGCCGGTCGTCGCCCTGGCCCAGTCGCCCAACCGATCCAGCGATCGGCCAAATCGCGTTTGCGCGGCGCGCTGCATGTCGGCCAGGGCACGCCTGGCCTGGTCGAACACACCGTCGTTGACGGCCTCCTGCAAGGCGCGGCCGGCAAAGCCCAGGAACAGCTCGTGACGCGGTGGGAAGTCGTGAGCACGACGCTCGAGATAAGTCCGGTATTCGGCCCGCAGGATCGCGGGATCATTCTCCAGATCAAGCGGCCGATCGCCGGCGAACGCCACCAGCGAATGTCCGTCTTTTTCGACCTGGATGTGACGGAAGTCGGCGGCCTCCAGCATGGCGAGCAAGCTTTGCCGGTTCTGAAAGATCAGATGCAAGCCAGGCGACAGCAGGCCGATGAGAACGCTCGGCGCCGTCTCCGGGCGCAGTTCGGCGCCATCCGGTGTGGTCAGGATCAAGATGCCGCCGGGACGCAGCATGCTGCGCAGCACGCGCACGAATCCCGCCGGCGACAGCACGTGCTCCACCGTCTCGGATGCCATGACGACATCGCAGGTCGCTTCCAGTTCCGGTTCGGCATCGCCGAGATAGCGACGATCGATTGCGACGCCCAGCATTTGCTCGCCCAGACCGCCGATGCCACCGGGATCGATGCCGCGCCCGCTCCAACGCTTTGCATGCGCGGCATAGTCGAGGCCGAATCCGAAGCCGCAACCGATTTCGGCATAGGTGCTGCAGGCCGGCGTGCGCACCCGCGCCAAGGGCCGCGTGATAAGCGAAAGGCCGGCGCCCTGCTGCAAATAGAACGGCACGCGGCCGCGCTCCAGCATGGCGTCCTCGGCATAGTCCGGCGGAATTTGCGAGGAATAGAACAAACAGGTGCAAGCCGGGCAGCGCAGCACGCTGGTGTTCCGCCGCGATCCCGGCAGCGTCGCGAAGTTGATGGTCAGATGCAACGGTTTCGGCCCGGGGGCGGCGCAGTTCGGACACGCCATCTCGACCATGACCGGGTCCGCCGCGCTCGGCCAATCGACCACCGGCAGGCCCATGATGTCGGTGCCGGACGAGGCTTTTCCGGCCGCCGAACCAATCAGTAAGCGGTGCAGTGAGCCAAGGAATTTGGCTGCAAGCAGCCTGAGCGGCATTACCATCCGGCGTTTCGCCGCGTGATCATGGCGTGCTGAAAATGAATTGCGGCCGTTCGGCGCATTGCTCCGGTACCTTGACTGCCACGCGATGGTCCTGCGGTTAAGCCTGCTGCGGTCGCGTTTTATGATCTGTTGAGCTTACCAGCCGCGCCCCGGGGTGAGAAGGGATGCGCCCGGCGCTCAGCCGATCAGGAACCAGACGCGGAAAAGTGCGGTTTCCAGCCAGGTCTGCCGGCGCAGACCGCGCAGCCGCAGTGCCGCCACGCGGGCGCGGAAGCTGCCGTGCAGGGCATGGTGCAGTTGCAGCGCAACAGGACGCGCGGAGTCGGAAATCAGCTCCGATTGCTCGATCAGTGCGGCCACATGCTGACGCAGCGCGTTCATGAACACCTTCGGGCCGCGCCTGATCGCGGCCACGGCGCGCTGCGCATTCGAGGCGCGCATGCCGATGCAGTTGCCGCCATGCTGGCGATAGAGCGCGACGACCGATTCATCGACCAGCACCTGCCCGTCGGCGGCGGTGACCAGGACGTAGCACCACCAATCGTGCATCGAGGCACTCGGCAGCACGCTGTCGGCCACCAACGTGGCGGCGCGACGGTTCAGCATGATGGTGCAGCCGGTGGCGATATTCTGCGTCAGCGAGGCCGGGAATTCGCAGTGTTGCTGGGTGATGCTGGTTGCCACGAGCGGATGAAGGTTTGCATCCACCGCCATCAGCCGCGCGCAGTACATCGCCGGCCGCACGGGATCGCAGGACGCCAGCGCGGCAACGGCGCGCGACAGCTTCTCTGGCAGCCAGACATCGTCCTGATCGATGAATGCGACGGTATCGGTCGGCCCCAGGTCCGCCACGGTGGCGCGCAGCAATGCCATGAAACTCGCTGCCGGGCCGATCCGACCGGCCGGCTCGGCGATCCGGTGGCAGCGGGACGGGCCGGCCGAAGCGGCGAACCCGTCGAGGATCGCGGCTGTCGCGTCGCTTGATCCGTCATCGCGCCAGTGCAACACCCAATCGGCATGCGTTTGCGCCAGCAGGCTGTCGAGTTGTGCGCGCAGATAAGGCGCGCCGTTGTAGGTCGAGAGCAGTACGTGGATACGCGACATAAAGCCGTGGTCCGGTCGGCATCCCACCGCGGTATCGGCACACGCGATCATGGATCGACTCCCCGCCGGCGGGCCGGAGTAACGATGTCGCTGGCCGCTTTGTTGGTTTCGTGGAGCTGGCGCATGGCCGGTGTTCCCGTCCTTTCGTAAAGACGGCATCGCTGCCCGCCAGGGACCCAGGATGAGTCCCGCGCGACCTTAACGGCGCACAACCGTTATTGGCAACGCGCCAATCGCTGCGCGAGCGGATCATCACGACAACGGCATCGTCTCGGCCGGTGACGAGTGCGACGGCTATTTCCGATCCAGCGCGCCGAGAAGGCCGGCGGGATTGACCGGCTGGAGCGCAGGAATCTTGCCGAACGGGGTCGCGGGTGCCTCGGCCACTTCCTCATAGGTCTTCCACGGCCGCTCCACGGCCGGACGTAGGTCGCGCGGTGCCGGGCTCAGCGCCGGCTGCGGCGCGGGTGCGGCAACACTGGCCTCGATCACGCCGGTATCGGGGCGGTCGTAGATGAAGCCATAGGTCGGATAGACGCTGCCGAAGCCGCCGCTGTAGCCCAGACCGACGCGTACCGCCGACCAGTCGTTCGCCTCGGAGACGTCAACCACCGGCACGTTGCGTGCGACGCCGCCACGCATGCCTGGGCCCCACCAATTGGCCTGGTCGATCTCGATCTCGCGCCGATTGACCACGCGGCTGACGACAGCGACATGGCCGAGCCGCATATGTGGATTGGCCTTGAACGCCAGAACGGCGCCATTCTGCGGCTCGCTGCCGCGGGCATAGACCCCGGCCGCATGACCCCACCACTGCCAGGCATTGCCTTTCAGATCGATGCCTGAATCGCTGCGTGCGAATGGTACGCAGGAGAGGCCGCCTCGGCGGGCGATCCAGTGGTGCATCGCGATGGCCCGGCGGACCAGAGGGTGGCTGACCAGATGCCGGTTGTACATTTCATGTGCGAGCGCGGCATGCACGTATGGCCGGTGAGCCGGCTCACTATGCGCCACGCGATGTTCCGTGGCACGATGCACGGCAACCGAGTGATAGGCGGTTCGGTGCACGTAAACGTGGTGAATGGGTGCCTTATGGGCGACTGGAGGCTCATGCTCTGCCGGAGCAGCCTGCGCCGCGAGCGGAGCAGCGAGTGCAAGAACTGACGCAAGCAAAACGGTCTTCAGCCCCACTGGCCCTGCCCCCATCGCCGTTCTCCCCGGTTTTTCTCCGTGTGGAACGGCCGTAGCAGTGGGATTCAGGGGCTGGCAACCCGCAGACCCCCATTTTTCGCATGGCAGGTAGAAATTTGTTAAGGGGGCCTGTGGATAAGCAGCAAAATCGGGAAGGTAATCCTAATCACTCAATTTTGATCACGCACAAGCCCGATTCGCGCCCTTTGGCGGGAACCACACGCGATTCCCGCCACACTGTTGCGCAAAAGCATCACTTACAGGCGGTCACCATGATCTCAACCAGGATCGCCGGAGCGGCCAACTCGGCCTGGACGCAGGCGCGCACCGGCGCACCCTCCGGCGGCAGCCACGGTGTCCACACTTCGTTCATCGCGCCACGGTCGCTGATGTGCTTCACCCAGATCAGGGCCTGCAGCAACTGGGTCTTGTCGGTGCCGTGATGTTCCAGCATGGCGTCGATTTGCTCGAGGATGTCGGCGGTCTGGCCCTTGATGTCCTTGCTGGTGTCCCGGGCGGTGATCCCCGGCAGATAGACGAAGCCGTGGTACTCGACGGCCTTCGACAGGATGGCGCCGGGTTCGGTGCGAATGATTCTGGCCATGGCTCGCCTGTAAGCCTCCCTTTGGCGGTGTGTGGTGGTTGGGCCTTCTATTGCAGGACCGGCCGCCAGGCCAGCTTCCCGTGGGCAGCTTCTGGCGGGCGGCTGCTACTGGGGCGCCCGGCTGGTCTCTGTGCCGGTGTTGCGCACACAGTCGTTGATGAGTTCCTGGTGCTCGTGCTCGTTCGCGAGCTGGCGGTCGGTCACGCCCGGCACGAAATTGGTGGAGAACGGCGTGTTGATCGTGGGCGGCGGGCTATAGATGTCGGCGCGGTGCTGGACGTCATAGATTTGCTCCGCGCGCTGGCGGCACGCCGCCTCGGTCTCGGCATCCGCCCTGACCTGCGGCGCTTCATGCCCCAGCGGTATGGCGCAGCCGGACAACAGGAGCAGCAGCAGGACGGTGCGGATCATGCGCCAACGCCGGTCATTGGTGCCGCCGCCGCAGGCGCCAGCAGGAACGGGGGAAGGCTGGTACGAAAGCGCGCCTCGTCGAACCGCGCGTCCTGTGTCAGCGGCGCGGCGGCGGCGGTACGCAGAAGGCTGGGGTGAAGCTCAGCGCCATCCCGCTCCAACCGCAGCAGCGGCAGCGCCCAGTCCACACGGGCCAGCAGGTCGATTAGCGCCAGCAGCCGCAGACAGAGTGACAGGCCATAGCCGGTGCCGATGCCGACCGTGCCGTCGATCGCGCCGGCCCAGCAGCGGGCGTCGCGATCGGCGAGCGCGAGGTCGGTGTGCGAGCCATCCGGCCGGCGGAAGCGGAAGCCCCGCACTGTGCCCCAGGTCTGTGCGATGGCCGCGTCGCGGGCGGCGTACCAGGCTCGCTCCAGGTCGCGGCCGAGCACCGGCGGCAGCGCCTCCGGCGGCACATCGACGAGGTATGTCAGGGCGCCATCGGGGCCGGCCCCGACCTGGACGCGTGGCGAGTGCGGAGGTTCGTGCATCGCTATCAGGATGGACTTCCCGGCCGCCTCGCACCAGGGGGAAGTCGGGGGGGTACGGGTGGGGCGGCTGGCGGGGTTCATGCCTGGCGGGATTGGGGGATTGGCGGCAAAACGATTCAACACAGAGTTCCGCAAAGGCAGGCATAAAGCTTCAATCGCTCTGCCGCCAACGCGCGACAGCACCTCGCAGTGCCCCGTCAGAATCAGATCACTCCGTTCCGCAACGCGCTCTCCCCACGCCACAAGCGATCCAGGTTCTCCATCAGGATTTCGATGACATTTGCTTCGTACTTCCGCGTCTCACCCGCGGTGTGCGGGGTGATCAGCACGTTCGCCATGCCCCACAGCGGAGACTCCGCCGGCAACGGCTCCGGATCCGTCGTATCCAGCGCTGCCCCCGCTAGGCGGCCCGCCTGCAGCGCGGCAATGAGGTCCGCCTCCACCACGCAGGGGCCGCGGGCGCAGTTCACCACGCTCGCCCCCGGCGGCAGCAGCGCGAGCGTCCGCGCATCGATCACCCCCCGCGTCTCGTCGGTCAGCGGGCAGGTGAGCGCCACGTAATCTGCCTGCGGCAGGAAAGCCGGCAGCTCCTTCAGGGCGTGCACCGAATCGGCCGCGCCCCGCCCGGCCGCCGGATCGCGGCGGAAGCCGACTACGCGCATGTCGAACGCCTTGCCGAGTTGCGCCAGCCGCCCGCCGATGCGGCCGAGTCCGATCACCAACAGAGTCTTGCCGCCGAGCTCGTCCTCTCGCTGCGTCAGGTCGCTGATCATGCCGCGCCACAGCCGCTGGGCCTGGTTGTCGCGCGCTTCCGGAAGCCGCCGCGCCAGCGCCAGGATCAACGCCATCGCGTGCTCTGCCACCGCGCGGGCGTTCACCCCCGCCGCGCTCGCCAAGCGGATGCCGCGTGCCGTCAGGGCGGCGCGATCGAACTGATCGGTGCCGGAGCCGATCGATTGGATGAAGCGCAGGCGCGTGCCCAGCTCGATCAGCCCGTTGTGCCACAGGCCGGAAATCACCAGCACGTCGGCTTCGCCGATCCGGCGGTCCAGCTCGGCGCGGTCGCGCAGCTCGAAGCGACCGATGCCGGTGTTCAGCGCGTCGAAGCACGCCTGCATCTGATACGCGGCATGGGCGAAGCAGATCGTGAGCTGATCTTTCGGCGGGAACATGGATGCAGGTCCTGGCGACGATGGCGGAGCGTGGAAGCGTGGCATCACACCGCGAAAAATGGAACCTTGAGCGCAGACATCGCCGGACGGCCACATCCGTTAAGGAGACCGACAGTCTATGCCAGTCACCATCCCCAGCGGAACCGAAGGCTACGCGGCTGAAGCCGAGGCGCTGCTGCGCCAGTACGAAAGCATTACGTTCGCCGAGGTCCACCAGCGCGTGATGCACCTGATGCCGAAGCCGCCCGCCCGGGTGATCGACATTGGCGCAGGCACCGGACGCGATGCCGCCGGCTTCGCCGCACTCGGCCATTCCGTGGTGGCGATCGAGCCGACCGCCGCATTGCGGACGCGCGCGATGCGGTTGCACCCGTCGCCCCGGATCGAATGGATCGACGACAGCCTGCCTGACCTCCCGGTCGTGTCCGCCCGGGCCGAGACGTTCGATCTTGTCATGCTGACCGCGGTCTGGATGCACCTTGATACGCAGCACAGGCAGCGCGGCATGCCGCGTGTCGCGGCGCTGGTTCGGCCTGGCGGCGTCCTGCTGATGACGCTGCGCCACGGGCCGGTGCCGGCGGGGCGGCGGATGTTCGACGTGATGCCGGAGGCGACGGTCGATCTGGCGCAACAATCGGGCCTGTCATGCATCCAGTGCTGGCAGAACAGCGACTCTGTGCTGAAGCGGCCGGACATTACGTGGGACCGGCTGGCGTTTGCCAGGGCATGATTGCGCCGCCGAACTCACGCCGGCAGTGAGGCGGACCCAGGAAGGGTGCGGCCCCGGCTGTCGGACCGCGCGCGAATCACGACCGGATCAGGCTCATCAGCAGCGCGAACAGCAGCAGCGCGGCGGCCTGCAGGATGATCCGCCAGCGCATCAACTGGTTTGACCGGCGCGGATCGCCGCCGCCGCGCACCAGCCCGACCATGCCCGCGACCAGCACGCCCAGGGTGGCGAACATCAGCAGCACGACCATGATGATGAGGAAGGTCTTCATCCGGTCTATGTAGTCCGATCCGCGCGCCGTCGCACCTGGCCGGGCCGAATCGGCCTCACGCCGCGCGGAGGCGTGACACAATCCTGCCGTCCTGCCCTCGCATCCCGAAGCCGGTTGACGCCTTCCCCGCCTCTATGGTCCGACGCGCGATGATCCGCCTGCTGATGGTATTGCTCTTTGGTCTTGCCGTTGCCGCCGCCGGGACGCCGGCCCGGGCGCAGCCTCCGGCTGCGGCGCAGCCGGCGCCGGCACTGACGCCGGATCAAGCCCGCGCCGCCTTGCAGGTGCTGAACGATCCGAAGCAGCGGGTGGCCCTGGCCGCGACGCTGGAGGCGATCGCCCACACGCCCGTCACAGCCCACTCCGCCGGGTCCGCCGCATCGCCCGGCACCGCCAAATCGGGCACCCCCGCCGGCACGCCCGCGCCGGTCGCCAAGCCGAGCCTGCCGATCCCGCTCGCCCCCAACAGCCTGGGTGCGCTGGTCCTGCTGCGTGCCGAGCAATTCCTCAATCGCGCCTCGACCCGGGTCGTGGACGCGGTCCACGCGGCGCAGAGCGTGCCGCAGCTCTGGGACTGGCTGGTCATCGTCACCACCGATCCCCTGGCACGCGGCTTCGTGCTTGATACCGCATGGCGTCTGATCGTGGCGGTGATCTGCGCCGCGGCGGCGGACTATGCGCTGCAGCGCGCCGTCCGTCGCCCGATCGCCGTCCTCGAGGCCTGGGCGCCTAACACCAACCTCCCATCGGACCCCGAGGAAGCCGAGGGACAAACTGCACCGCCGGCCCCTCCCCCCAGGGAATCACCGGAAGCGCGTGCCGAGGCCGGTGAGACCGAACCGCCCGCACCGCGCCGCCGCCCCTCTGCCTGGGTGATGCTGCGCCGCCTGCCGCTGGTGCTTGCGCGGCTGCTCCTGGACCTGGTGCCTGTCGTCGGCTTCGGGTTCATCGGCCACCTGGTCGCCGCCAGTGCCATCGGCGGCACCGAGTCCAGCCGGCTGGTGCTGCTGGCCGTGGTCGATGCGTATGTACTGTGCGCCGCCCTGCTCGCCGTCGCGCGAATGCTGGTCTCGCCCGGCACCTCTCGCCTGCGCTTGTTCAACATCCCCGATTCACTCGCGGCGTACCTGATGCGCTGGACGCGGCGCATCGTCGTCATCGCCATCTTTGGCTACGGCATCGCCGAGGTCGGCAGCTTGCTCGGCCTGTCCGACGAGGCGCGGCTGGCGCTGCTGAAGTCGGTCAGCCTGGCCGTGCATGTCTTCCTCGCCGTCATGGTGTTGCAGAAGCGGCGCGCCGTGGCGCGGCTGATACGTGGCCGGCGGGAGGGCGGCGCGACCGCCCGCCTGCGCTTCGCCCTCGCCGCCGTCTGGCACTGGATCGCCGTGGTGCTGATCATGGCGCTCTGGGTGGTCTGGGCCGTGGAGGTGCGCAACGGCTTCTCGTGGCTGCTGCGCTTCACCGCCATCACCGGCGGATTGCTGATCGGTGCCCGCCTGCTGCTGATCCTTCTCACCGGCCTCATCGACCGCGCGCTGAGCGTGCCGATGACGCGCTATCCCGGCCTGGACGGCCGTCTGCGCCGGTACCACCCGGCGGTGAGCGTGCTGCTGCGCATCGGGGTCTATTCGCTGACGCTGCTGGCTCTGCTGCAATTGTACGGGTTCGGCGGCTTCACCTGGTTCGCCACGACCGATCTGGGCGAACGCATCGTCGGCGCGCTGGGCACCGTCGGCGTGACGCTGATCCTCTCGGTGGTGGTGTGGGAGGCAGCCAACGTCGCCATCAACGCGCATCTGGACCGGCTGTCGAAAGAGCAGCAGGCGGCGCGGTCGGCGCGGCTGCGCACACTGCTGCCGCTGCTGCGCAGCGCGCTCGCGATCACCATCCTGGTATTCGCCGGGCTGACGGTGCTGTCGGAGGTTGGCATCAACATCGGCCCGCTGCTGGCGGGCGCCGGCATCGTCGGCGTGGCGATCGGCTTCGGCTCGCAGAAGCTGGTGCAGGACCTGATCACCGGCATCTTCCTGCTGCTGGAGAACGCCATGCAGGTAGGGGATTTCGTAACCGTCTCCGGCCTGTCCGGCACGGTGGAGAACCTGTCGGTGCGCACCATCCGCCTGCGCGCCGGCGACGGCTCGGTGCACGTCATCCCGTTCAGCGCGGTGACGACGGTGACCAACGTGAACCGCGGACTGGGCAACGCCTCGGTCAGCGTGGTCGTTGAGTCCGAGGAGGACACCGACCATGTGTCATCGGTGCTGACGGAGATCGTCGCCGGCATGCGCACCGAGCCGGATTTCGCCGGCAAGATGCTGAGCGACTTGCAACTCTGGGGTGTCGATAAGGTGGATGGCGCCGGCGCGACCATAGCGGGACAAGTGGTCTGCACCGATTCCGGCCGATGGTCCGTGCAGCGGGAGTTCAACCGGCGCATGAAAAAGCGGTTCCAGGAGCTTGGCATCCGGCTGTTCAATCCGATGCGCAGCATCGCGATTCCGCTGCCCGCACCGAACGCCGCGACGGAGCCGGGCGCCGGCAGCGGGCCGAACGCCGGAAGCGGGCCGAACGCCGGCAATGCGCCGGGCGCCGCCACCGAGGAGGAGCACGCGCATGAGCGATCTCGCGCGGCTGACTGAGACGATCCACCGGACCGGCTTTGCATTCGTCCACGCCGAGGAAATGCGTACCGCATTGGAACATGCGGGGTCGCTGGCGGACTGGCAGGCGTTCGCAGCGAGTTGGAACGACCTGGGGCTGGACACCTACATGGCCGATGGCGGCCGCTACCGGAAGCGCCGGTTCGCCGTGTTCGCCGCAACGGCGGCCGGGATCGCGCGCAAGCCGCACCAGCCGCATTATCAGAGCCGCGACTACAACACGCTGAATGGCGGCATCGAGCGATGGTTCACGCCGGTCCTGCCGGAGCTCGCCGGCGGCCCGACGATGACGACAATCCTGGGCTACTGCCGCGACTTGTTCGAGGCACAGAGCACGCCGCGCGACTGGCACATCGAGGTGCACCAGTTCCGCATCGAGGCGCGCCGCGGCGTGGAGGGCCGCCCCACCCCGGAGGGCATGCACCGCGACGGCGTCGATCACGTGCTGGTACTGCTGATCGGCCGGCGAAACATCCAAAGCGGCATGACGACGATCCACGATCTGGACGGCCGAACGCTGGGCAGTTTCACCCTGACCGAGCCGCTGGACGCCGCGCTGGTGGACGACGCGCGGGTGATGCACGGGGTGACGGCGGTCGAACCGATCGATCCGGCGGAGCCTGGCTTCCGCGACGTGCTGGTGGTGACGTTCCGGCGGGAGAAGTAAGCTGGCTGTCTTTGCGAGTTGGCACCGTCCTGGTGCCGACCCGGTGGCCAACTAACAAGAAACCAAGGTTTCCACCTCCCCTTGAGGGAGGGGGTTAGGGGGAGGGGT
>DASXFW010000201.1:0-4781 GCA_036489395.1 Acetobacteraceae bacterium
CCCACCTGTCATTGCGAGGCCGCTTGGCCGAAGCAATCTCGTGCGTGACGAGCCGCCGGCGGCTCGTCACGCACGAGATTGCTTCGGCCAAGCGGCCTCGCAATGACAGTCCAAGGGTCGCTACGCGCCGACCCAGGACAGGTCCCGCTCGTCCTCCAACGCCTGCAGCCGATCGAACAACGCCCCGGCTTCTGCGCCGTACCGCCCGCGCGACAGCGTAACGAACTTGTCCCGCAATTCCGCGACGCTCAGCGGCCGGGCCGGCGTGCCGTTGAATTCCTCCACTTCCCGGGTCAACGAACGCCCGTCCTTCAGCATGATCCCAACGATCGCGGCGCCCGCGACCTTGGTCGGAGGCTCCGCCGCCCGCACCCGCACCCGCGCACACAACGCCCGAATGCCGGGGTCCCGCAGCGCGCCGTCATCGAACGACACCGGGTCGCGCGGATCGCGGAACGCCGCCAGCGCGACGCAGAACGGAATGGAATACTGCGCCATCATGATATCCGTCGGGTCGGGGATGTTGTTGATGATCGACATCCGCTCGGTGCCCTGCACATCGATGCGATCCACGTCCGCGCCGGCAAACTTATGCTCGGCCTGCAACTCCAGCAGCGCCTGCACCGCCGTATGCGCCGTCGCGTGCATCGGGAAGCGCTTCAGGCACAGCGTCATCGTCTCCCACCGTTCGCCCAGCCCGCGAGTCAGATCGGCCACGTCGTGATCCGGACAGAACACGTTCAGGAATCCGGCCTCGCCTTCCAGCACGCTGCGCGGCCCGGTGAAGCCGCCTTCCGCCAGGCTGGCCGCCAGCACGCCGCCCTCCGACGCTCGGCCCAGATGCAGCCGCTTCACCATCGCACCGGTACCGGAACGAGCGAACTCCATGAGCCCGCCCGCGCATGATCCCGCGATGCCGAGCGCGTTGGTCATCTTCTCTGCATCCAGCCCGAGCAGATGCCCCGCGGCGATCGCTCCGCCGAACGGCCCGGTGGTGCCGGGTGCGTGAAAGCCATGATGCTCGTTGCTGTGTTTCGTCGCCTTGCCGATGCGGTACATCACTTCGTAACCGGCCACGACCGCGGTGATCAGCGCACGCCCGCCAAACCCGCGTTCCTGCGCGATCGCCAGGCTGGGCGGCAGCAGCGTGCCGCCGGGATGCACGCCGACTCCCGGCCTGGTCAAATTATCCGACTCGAACGCATGCGCCATCGTCCCGTTGGCCAGCGCCGCGGCAGACGGCTGCACCGCCGGACCTCGCGCGCCCAGGATCCGCGAACGCCCGCCCGCACCGATCCGTTGCGCGTACTCGATAACAATGCGGCTCCACGGCAATCCGTTGCCCAGCACGATCACCGCGACCGTATCGGCGATGCAGTCCTTCGCGCGCTGCACCACGTGGGCGGGAATGTCCTCGTAACGCAGCCCCGCCGCGTATTCGGCGAGCCGTACCGTTTCATTGGCCATGGATCGTTCTCCCTTCGCGCCGGCTATTTCGTGCCGAACAACCGGTCGCCGGCATCGCCGAGGCCGGGATGGATATAGCCGCGTTCATCCAATTCCCGATCGATCGCCGCGGTGAATACCGGCACGTCGGGATGCGCCGCGTGAAACACGGCCAGCCCTTCCGGCGCCGCGATCAGGCAGGCAAAGCGAATCTGCTTCACACCCGCCCGCTTCAGCAGCGCCACCGCGGCGACGGCGGAATTGCCCGTGGCAAGCATCGGATCGACCACTACGGCGAGGCGCTCGCTCACGTCCTCCGGCAGCTTCACGTAGTATTCGACCGGCTGCAGCGTCTCGTGGTCCCGATACAACCCGATATGCGCCACGCGCGCCGACGGCACGAGGTCCAGCATGCCGTCCAGTATGCCGTTGCCCGCGCGCAGGATCGACACGAAACACAGCTTCTTGCCGGCCAGCCGCGGCGCCTGCATGCGCTCCATCGGCGTCTCGATCTCCACCATCTCCAGCGGCAGCGGACGCGTGACTTCGTAGGCCAGCAGCACGCTGATCTCGCGCGCGAGCAACCGGAACTGCGCGGTGGGGGTGCGGCGGTCGCGCAGCAGGGTCAGCTTGTGCTGCACCAGCGGGTGATCCACCCAGGTCACGTTGGGATGTTCTGCCATCGCCTGCTTCCCGCCAGCCGGCGGCACGCTAGGTGGCGCCAGAACATGCGGTCAAGCGCCGCCGCTGCGCGAACGCCGACGCAACCTGTGATCTTCATCACTTCCGGCACGTCTCATTTCTGTTCTAGTATCTTGCCCTGAACGTCAGGCCGAACCCACCACCGCGTTCGCGACAAGGGCGTCATGCGGCTGCAGATCTCGACCGAGGACATACCGGAGAAAGACCGCCTCGACGCATGGACGGCGATGCTGCAGGGCACGCTCGGCATGCAGGCTGGCGGGCTGCCCGATGCATCGGCATTTCGTGTGGACGTAACCGTCCGCTCGTCCGGCCCGCTGACCAATCTCAGCGTCGCGGCCGTCACACACAGCGTCATGCGTCTGCCGTCGGATATCGCGCGCCGTCGGTGGGACAGCTACTGGATCTATCGCGAGGCCGGTGCCGGCGTGCGCTTCAAGGTGGACCAACGGGAATTCATCAGTCGCCCTGGCGATATTTTCGTTGGCGACGCGGACGTGCCCTTTGAAACCCAGGCGCTCGAACGCTACGCGCACCACGCGCTTGTGGTGCCAAAGGCATTCCTCGATCCGCATTTGCCGAAGCACCGCAGCCCAAGAATGACGCGGCTGTCCGGCCGCAACGGCGTGGATGGGCTGGCCGGCGGCTATATCGAAGCGCTGATCCGGAACTGGGCGACCATCCCGGAGCCCACCATGCATGCGGCCACCGACACGCTCGCGCGGCTGGTCGGTTTGGCGTGCGGCGCGGCGGCCAACGATCAGCCGGATGCCGTGCGCCGTGGCCGGCTGGTCGCCATCAAGCGGCACATCGCACGTCGCCTCGCCGACCCAAATCTGTCGCCGGCGAACGCCGCCAGCGCGCTCGGTCTGTCAGTCCGCGCACTGCACCTGGCATTCGAGCCGACCGGCACCAGCTTCGCCCGCTATGTGCTGCGCCGGCGCCTCGAGGCCTGCCGTGACGCATTGCTCGCGAACCAAAACCGCCCGGTGATCGACATCGCCTTCGCCTGGGGCTTCGGCACGCTGTCCGGCTTCTATCGGGCCTTCCACGCGGCGTTCGGCATGTCGCCCGGCGACCTGCGCGCGCGGAGCAGCGGGTGACGCGGGGCGCCTGCGCGGAATGGGAAGCGATTTTGCGCGGGATTGGAAGCCCGCGGCACGGCGCCCGCCCATAAGGAAACATTCCCTGCAAAGACGCGCTGAAACACCGCCTGCCGCCTGGCAGGCACATCGGGATGACATGCAACTTCATCTCACAACCGACGACCTGCCGGAGCAAGACCGTCTCGGTGCCTGGAACGAGACGATCTTCGATACGCTGGCGATCACCGCGCGGCCGATGCCGAACGCGTCCGGTCCGTTCCGCGCCCGGTTCTCCGCCCGCTCCAGCGGGCCGCTGCTGCATTGCAGTTTCGATTCGGACGGCTTCATCGCCACCCGCCGAAGCCGCGAGATCGCCCACCGGCAATGGCGCGGCTACCGCATCTATCGCGAATACAGCGCCGGCGTGCGCTTCACCGTCGCCGGCGAGGAAGTCGTCACCGCACCAGGCGACCTGATGATCGCCGATGCCGACGCGGTGTTCCAGGCGCTGCCGGCGGATCGCTACAGCGACGAATCGTGGCTGGTGCCCAAGGCATTGCTGGAGCCGCATTTGCCCGGACAGCTCAACGTGCAACGACTGTCGGCGCGCGGCGGGGTCGAGGCGCTGGCCGCCGGCTACCTGGAGGCGTTGACCCGCAACTGGGACAGCATCCCGGAGACCACGATGGGCCCGGTCGCCGACACGCTGGCGCGACTTATCGGCATCGCCTGCGGTGCGGCAGCCGATGACCAGGTGGAGGCCGTGCGCACCGGCCGCCTGGTCAAGGCGAAGCAATACATCGTTGGCCACCTCGCCGATCCCGATCTGTCGCCCGCCCGCGTCGCCGGGTCGCTCGGCATCTCCGTCCGCTCCCTGCATCTGTTGTTCGAGCCCGCCGGCACCAGCTTCGCGCGCTATGTGCTGCAGCGCCGGCTGGAGGAATGCCGCGCGGCGTTGATCGGCAATCCGGCGCGTCCGGTGACCGACATCGCCTTCGCCTGGGGCTTCAGCAGCCTGTCCGGCTTTTATCGCGCCTTCCACAGCATGTTCTGCCTGTCGCCCGGCGAAGTACGCCGCAGCGCGTTGGATTCGCGCCAGGGCTGACCATCGTCATCCCCGCGCTCGTCGCCATCCTCGCACGATTGCGCCGAAGTGGAGCGCGTACTGCGAGCAGCAGGACGCGGCGCCCGCGCATTGCTGCTTGGATGCGCAACGGTCGCGGTCAACGCTGTCGTTGGCCGCGGTCGCGCGTCGAAAGCAGGAAAGTCCTTATGATGGCATTATTGCGCCACGGAACCATTGCGGCCGCATTGCTGGCGGTCGCGGTGGCGTCGCCGGCCGGCGCGACTGTCGTGACCGGCACGTTCACCGGCGCCGTCACCCTGAATGCCGACCCGAGCGATCTTAGGCACTGTTGACGAATAATCGCTGCAATTGACGCACGGTCGCATAATGTCGTCATGCCGACGAAGGTCGGCATCCACGCCTTCCTCCGCTGCGGCACTGCAAGACGTGGATGCCGACCGGAGCCTGCCACCGGGCACTTG
>DASXFW010000278.1:0-13961 GCA_036489395.1 Acetobacteraceae bacterium
GTTTTGGGGCGGGCCGGACCGCCTGACGTTCCATGGCGTCCATTCCCTGGCCGAGGGCGAGCACCCGCTCACGGGCGCTTACCGCTGCAACTTCACCTTCAGGCGGGCGCTTTGAATACGAGCCCGCGGCGGTGCGACGAGATGCAATTGGAAGGCAATCGCCGGGGCGGCGAGATGGACGCTTACTATCCTTGTTCAAGTCTGCATCTGAGGAATCCGGGTCGCAATCCCGTTGCGCGGGCGAACCACGCATACGATCGGCGTGTCGCTGTCCCACCCGTTTCTGGCCTGATCCGGCGACGGAAGGGGCTGGGTGTCCCGGAAGTACGGCGCGCACTTCACGCAAGCGGTATTTTCAAATTCGTCGCAAGAATCGGAGTTCAGCGGCAGAACCTGTACGGCAATGACGAAGGTGATGAAGGCCAGACATACCTGTTGGAGGACCGCTTCACCATGGACATCATTGCCACTGACCCAATCATGGCGCCAGACGAGGCGGCGTACAATTATCTCACCCGCACGAGCGGGGGCGGGTTTGTCGAGAGCGTGAGAACCGAAAACCTCAATATCGAGACTGTCACATCGAATCCGCTTCTGCCCGCCGACCGCAAATGGGCAATCCGATTCAATTCAGGTGGGACCGTAACGATCATCCTCGGCATGAAAGACTACGGGAGGGGTTGGTTTTCTTCGCACTTCGCAGGTCTAGCAGCGGCTCGGCTCGGAATTCCATTCCGGCAGTTCCGCCTGTATTACAATGCCACTCTGCCAGCGGTTCTGCAGACCCCTGTTCCGTCTCCCAGTGAGTTCCATCGCTGCCAAATTGGCCCGATAGCGAACGCGGTCGCGGATGTCGTTGAAGGCATGTGCGACCAGGTGATCGAGAAAGGACGGTCGGCTTTCGCCACACTGGCTGGCGTCGCCACGACGAATGTCGGCTTCGACCGGCAGACCGGCCATTTCTTTGTCCTCGAGAGGGACCGGAACGGTAGCATCTTCGAAATAGCGAAGGCCACCCGAGGCGGATCGTCTGTGATGCGTGAAGCTGGGCGCAAGCTTGCAGGAGCTTTAGCGCCGGGAGGGTGACATGCGGCGGGAAGCGGCGCGCGCAGCTATCCTGCTGTGGGGCAGGGGTTCCGATTTTCCGGCGCAAGGCGGACCGTTTCCGGTGCATGGATGGCGCGATCGCGCGGACACGCAACACGGCAAGATTGGAATCCCTGTGATTTTCCCCAGCCGCACGCGAGAGCCGCCGTTATCGCGCGTAGGCCGACGCCGCCGCGCCCAACGGCCTGGCTACGCTGGCGAACACGCACTTGGCGATGACCGCAGCGGGTGGAAGAACTAACCCGCCTCGCGGGAGAGGTGGGGTGTTGAGGTAGGTGTAGAGGCTTCGATTATGCGCCTCGCTTAAGCGCGGGGCGGGGCGGCGGAGCGTTTCGGCTTCTTTCGACCCGAACCAGCCAGAGATTAGAATTCCACGAAAGGTGCTCAAAAGGGCGCGCGCCCACATGATGTCGCCGCTATCATCCGGCCGAGATCACACCCTGAATGTGCTCCGGGAAGGCGGGATCGGCTGCTGTTCGCGCTTCACGACCGTTCGATCAGCAGGCGGCGCTCTTCGAATCCCACATTAGGGCCGCCTGGCCGTTGCTAGGCTCGACGCGACAGCCGCCCATCTTGGCGGGACGGCACAAAACGGCAACCAGGATGCGAAGCATGAAGAACCGTCGGTCACACCGGATGCTCGTGGCCATTTTCCTCGCCCTGGTTCCGGCATCGGGTGCGCAGGCGCAGACGGTCCCGCCCTCGGTCGAATACGGACCGCTCTACCGTGATGTCCAGCTGCGGGGGATCTTCCCGGACAGCAAGACCTTCCCCGATCTCATCCCCCATGCCACGCCGCAAGACGTGGTGCGGAACTATGCCGCGGCCCGCCAAGCGCCCGATTTCGATCTCGCGCGCTTCGTCAGCACCTATTTCTCGGGCCCAGTCCCGCCTGGCCCCGCGGTGAACCCGGCCGGGGAGGGGCAAACCCTCGCAACCTATGTCGTCAGCCTGTGGCCCGTCCTGACGGAGTCGTACATCAGCGTGCCTCCATACGCGACCTTGCTGCCGCTGCCCTATCCCTACGTCGTCCCCGGCGGCCGCTTCCGCGAGGTCTATTACTGGGATTCCTATTTCACCATGCTCGGGCTCGAGCAGAGCGGCAAGCATGCGCTCGCGGTTGACATGCTGAAGGACTTCGCCTTCGAAATCGACCGCTATGGACACATTCCGAACGGCAACCGCAGCTACTATCTGAGCCGCTCGCAGCCGCCCTTCTTTGCGCTAATGGTGGAACTGATCGCGCGGCATGACGGCGTCGCTACCTACGCGGCCTACCTGCCCGAGCTTCAGGCGGAATATGATTGGTGGATGCAGGGCTCGGAGGTCGTCCGACCGGGCCAGGCCAACCGGCATGTGGTGGAACTTGCGGATGGCACGGTGCTGAACCGCTACTGGGACGAAAGACCGGCCCCGCGCGATGAATCCTACAAGGAGGACGTGGAGACTGCGGCCACATCGAACCGGCCGAGGGTGGTGGTCTGGCGGAACCTGCGGGCCGCGGCCGAATCAGGCTGGGATTTCAGCTCGCGCTGGCTCACCGATGGCAGGACCCTGGCGACCGTGCGCACGCTCGACCTTCTGCCGCCGGACCTCAACAGCCTGCTGGCGCAACTCGAACGCACGCTTGCGCGGGCCTACAGCCTGAAGGGGGACGCGGAGAATTCTACAGTCTACGCCGCGCGCGCCCATGTGCGCACCCACGCGATTCAGCGCCTGATGTGGGATGCGCAGGACGGCGTGTTCACCGACTATCTCTGGCGGGAGGGGACAACGACAAGGGCAGTCACCGCCGCGGCGATCGTGCCGCTGTTCCTAAAGCTGGCGACGCCCGCACAGGCGCAGGCGGTCGCAGGTACGGTCAGCCGCAAGCTTCTTGCGTCAGGCGGCCTGGCCACGAGCCTGATCGAGAGCGGCCAGCAATGGGACGCGCCCAATGGCTGGGCGCCCCTGCAATGGATGGCGGTGGTCGGACTGCGCAATTACGGCTTCGACGCGTTGGCGGAGACCATCGCGACGCGCTGGGTAGGAGAGAACATTGCCGGCTACGAGAAGGAGGCGAAGCTGGTCGAGAAATACAATGTCTTTACCACCGGCGGCGAAGAGGGCGGCGGTGGCGAGTACGCGACCCAGATCGGCTTCGGCTGGACCACCGGCGTCCTCCTGGCGCTCGGCGATCTCTATCCCACCCTGCAGCAGGAAATCGAGCACACTGTGCCCGCCACCCAGGCTCTGGTGCACTGAACGTCCGCGTCCGGTGTGCCCGATGGCAGGCGAACGACCGTTTGGGCGCCAGGCCGTCGGTGAACCTGCTCCGTGAATGTCCGCTTTGGGATCATCTGGCACCCTGACGGCCGCGATGGTCGAGAGCGGACTGTCACTGTAGCCTGGATCGTGCCCGAACGGTTGCGATTGTGTCACTTTCCCTCATTCATGCGACTCAGCAGGTGGATTGTTTTTGCGACACGACTTTTGTGCCTAAATCCATCGACACCTCGTTCAGTCTGAGGCGCTCGGCCTTGGCGAGTAGTTGCTGAACGGATGAACGATGCCAGCGTGTGCCGCCGCGTGGCGTACGCTCGCGCATGGCCTCCAGCTGGGCGGCGACTTGCTGCAACGTCCAATCCGGTGATGCGGTCCTGATGCCGACGACCAGGCGGACCAGCCGATCCGCGCCGCCCTGCGGCCGGGCGCGGTCCAGCAAGCTGACCGCGACGATGCCCTCCACGGCCAGCCGCCGCACCGTGCGGCGCAGTCGCTCGACCGTCCAGGTCATGCCCGGCCTCTGGTTCATCACCCGCACGACGTCGCCCCAGGGCTGGGCCGGGCGCATCCGCTGCACGGTCGGCAGCCAGGTGTCGAGCTGTGCCAGGACACGATCGAGCCAGGTTTTGTCGCGGCTGTTCTGAACCTTGCGGATGGCCGCCGGATCGCGGGCGCGCAGGCCGGGATTGCCGCCGACGCGGCCGCGCTTGCGCGCCGCCAGCAGGCCGGCCTTGGTACGTTCGGCGATCAGCGCCCGCTCGAGCTGCGCCACCGCGCCCAGCACCTGCAGCGAGAACATCCCCTGCGGCGTGGTGGTGTCGATCGGGTCGCGCAGGCTGCGGAAGTGCGCGCCTTTCGCCGCCAGTTGCTCGATCACCACGAGCAGATGGCTGACCGAGCGGGCGAGCCGGTCAAGCCGCACCACGACCAACGTGTCGCCGGCGGTGATGTCGCGCAGCAGGCGCGCCAGCACCGGGCGCGAGCGGTCGGCGCCGGAGGCGTGTTCCTCGCGTATGGCGGTGCAGCCGGCGGCGCGCAGTTCGTCGGTTTGCGGATCGGTGCCCTGTTCCTCGGTCGAGACGCGGGCGTAGCCGATCAGGCGTCCGGCGGCGGCGGCTTTCTGAGCTTTGGGCGGCATGGGTGGGTATATCCGGCGGGGTTTCAGGGCCGTTGTACAAACGTAGAAGTTACGTGTAAACGAACGTTTGATCCGGTGCCCGAGGTGGGACCGTGGCAGACCGGCTGTTGGACCGGGGCAGGGGAGGGGGCCAAACCGGCCGTCGACGATCGGAAGTCCTTGGACAATCAGGCGTCTCCGACGGTGTCGATAGCCGCTGAATTGGCCGGGAATCGGCCTTCGTTGCCGCCTTCCGCATGATCAAGAGCCATGATTCGGCAGGAACTGGACCTTCTGGTCGAGGGATCCCGGGGGCCAGGCGCCACCAGCGGCCTGGTGCAACAGATGATGTGCCGTCGATTTTTACCACGCCTTTGCATAGCTTACCATAATCTGCTAACATGCTTATAAGACTGGCAGAATCGGCACGTACCGTGGCCGGAACGTGCATCCTGTGACGCAACGACCCCGTCGGCGATCAACCGGAGGACGGACGATTACGGAACCGCAGACGACGGCAGACGCAGCGGCACCACACCGACGGACGGTCAGTCCGGAGACACAGCGGCTCTATGCGCTGGACTGGGCGGTCTTCGAGGCTTGGTGCAAGGAAAAAGGGCAGGGGGCGCTCCCGGCCGAACCCGCCACCGTGGCCGCGTTCCTGGCCGCCGGCGCCCCAAGCCTCGGCGCCGGGGCCTTGGGCCGGCGCGCCGCGGCCATCGGCGACAGACATCGTCAACGCGGCCTGCCCTCGCCCGTCAAAGACCCGGCCGTGAAGGCGGTCCTGCGCGATGCCCGCCGCACCGCAACGCCGCGGCGGGTCCCGCCGCAACGGCCGAACACCCTGATCAGCATGGCGGCGCGTTGTCCGCGCGACTTGGCTGGCCTGCGCGACCGCGCCTTGCTGCTGCTCGCCGCCCAGGGGCTGAGCCGTGCCGCCCTGGTCGGCCTCGACGTCGAGCACCTGCGCTTCACCGCCACGACCGTCGAACTGGCCGTCCGGGCTGGGTCCCAGCCGGGCCGTGGCCAACAACCCTCCATCGTCCGTCGTGGAACCAGCCTTGCCGTTTGCCCGGTGCAGGCGTTGCGCGACTGGCTGGAGAGTTCCGCTACGCGCTTCGGGCCAGTATTCCGCAAAATCGACCGCTGGGGCAGCATCGAGCATCATCGTCTCGGCACCGATGCGATCCGCCGGATCCTGGCCCATCGTGCCCTGCGCCGCACGCGCCGGCCCGGCACGAAAGTCGCCGCATGAGCCGCGCCGCCAAATCCCGGCAGGCTGCTACCCTGGAGGCCAACGAAGCGGCCGAGGCGCTGCTGGCTTGGTTGCATACCCAGCCAAGAAAGGCCGACACCAATCGGTCCGTCAGGGAAGAGTCGCCCGCGCCGCCAGAGCCCGATACGGCCACGGACCAGGCCGGTCCGGAGCTTGCGCCGGACGCTCCGCCCTCTTCTGCGTCGGCCGCGACCGCCGTTCCCGATGATCCGGCGCCCGATCCGGATGGGCCGCAGCGGCACGCCCCGCAACGCCTGGCGCATCCCGATTGGCTGTTTCACCGGCTCTGTGTCAGCGGTCCCCGGGCTGATCTCGTGGCTTTCCGTACCGCGGCCGCGGGCGCCGGGACAATTCCATGGCAACTCGATCTGGAGCGCATGGAAGAGGATTTCTTCCACCTGCTGATCGGGCCGCGCCGCAGCCTCAGCCTGGCCGGTGCCCGCATCCTCGCCGGCCAGTTGCAAACGGCGGTGGCCCAGCGGCACGCCCTGGCGATGACGCAGGTCGGCCAGAGTCAGGCCTGCCCATTCGATCTGCATGCCCTGGTGCCGGTGCCGGCTGCCATGCTGCAACGCGGCCCGGACGATCCGGCGGCGCTGGCCTGGCTGTGGCAGCATTGGGGCACGACCCAGGCGCTGCGCCACGTGAGCATCGACACGACAGCCGAAACCGCAGCGCGACGCGCGCTGGCGCCGGGGGAAGACGCTTTTGTCGTCACCTTCTGGTCGGCCGACTGGACGCCGTGGCAAGCGCTGACCCGGATTGGCGCGGATTGGTCACGCCTGCGCTTCGAGATGCGGCCGATCTACGAGGTGCCGTGATCGACACCGGCACCACCTCAGCTGAACCGGCCGAGCCCGGCCGGGCGCTGTCGCCGCCGACGGAGCTGCCCGGCGCCGCGGCGGACGGTGCCGCACCGTGGCTTGCCGTCGCGGGTTTCGATGGACCGCTCGACCTGCTGCTGGCCCTGGCGCGTGCACAGCAGATCGATCTGGCGCGGCTGTCGATCGCTGCCCTGATCGGGACGTTTGCCGACGCGCTGCAGGCCGCGCTTGCTGACCGCGCCACCGCCCGGCTCGAGCATTGGGCGGCCTGGACGGTGATGGCGGCCAGCCTGACCGAACTGTGGTCGCGGCTGAAACTACCGGCCACGGCGCCCGACGCCCGTGCCGCCACGGCGGAAGCCGAGGCGCTGCGCCACCAGCTGATCGGCCGGGCCGAAATCGAGGCCGCGGCCACCTGGCTGGTGCAGCGGGCGCAACTGGGTCAGGACGTGTTCCGCCGCGGCCAGCCGCAGTCTAACGCCGATGCTACGGCCCATGGCGGCGACCTGACGGACCTGCTGCGTGCCTGTCTGCTTGTGCTGCGTGTGCCGGAGGCACAGGCGGCAGCCCTCCGTCCGCGGCCGGCGCCGCTGTGGACCGTCAGCGACGCGATCCGGCAGATCATGCAGCTGCTGGCTGAGCTACCGGATGGCAGCCTGCTGGCAGCCTTTCTGCCGAAGATCGATCGCGCCGCGCCGAAGCGACCGCTGCGCTGCCGGGCCGCCATCGCCAGCACCCTGATTGCCAGCCTGGAACTGGCCCGCGACGGCACTGTCGCGTTGGAGCAGGACGGTGACTGGATGCCGATCCGGGTTGGCCGTCGCGATCGCGCCGAACCTGCCTTAAGCAGCGGTCCGCCGGCTTGAGACAGGCCGCGCCTGGTCGGATAATCTCCCCGGGAGCCAGGATAAAACGCCTGCCTCAGGTGGTGGATTGGCGTGCTTCCGGTGGTCGCTTAGGCAGCCTCGGTGTCGGGTTTCTGGCAGCCATGCCTCCCCCTCGCGGATTCGCATGATCCAGGAGGCAAAGTCGCATCAACCTGGCGAAATTCGCATGATCCGGAAGCGCATCAGACCGCAGTTGTCCTGGCATTCGATTCGCACGATCCAGGGAAAGTGACAGCGGGTCTCGTCCGCCTCCTCCGAACACCAGCTGCGTCGCACGCGTCCTGCACGCTGAACAAGTCGGCCGGGAGAACGTTATCCGTTCGTCCCTTATATAGACCGTTGTGGTCCATTTTTCGCCTCGCCGTCTGTCGCAGGGTGCCGTCACCGTGGGGTTGGCTGCCGGTGGGTTGCTGACGGCTCTAATGGGCGGCCCACCCTCCGGACCCGTGGCAGCGATATTCCCGCCTTGGTGGGATAGGACGCGCGCAGTCGAGGCCGCGGCAGAGGGCGGTGCGGTTCTGCACCTCGGTTCGGCGGCGTTCGTCGTGTTTGTCGCGCCGGACGACGTGCGGGGCCGGGAACGGCTGTGGCGGGCCGGAGCCTGGCTCTTACTCACCCCGCGCGGTGGCGCCGGCTGCGATTGGGTGACCAAATAAACAAGAAAAGGAGTTCTGGGTGGAACGCACGGATGAGTTGGCGGCGCTGCGCGGCAAGGTGGACCTGGCGCTGACCGTGGCACTTTGGCTGCATGTCCCCTTGATCACGGGCGTGGCGTGGCTTCTTGGCAACGCTTCATTTGTCCTGGGCGGCGGCGCGGCCGCTGTGGCGGCCGCGATCACGCTGGCCGGTTTCACCTGGCCAGCGGACACCGCGCGCCGAATCGTCTCGGGCGTGGGGCTGGTGGTGATGGTCTCCCTGCTGCTTGCGGCGTGCATGGGCAGTGCGTGGCAGACTGATATTCACATGTATTATTTCGCCGTACTGGCCGTACTGACGGCCTATTGCGACCGCAATGTCGTCCTGGCCGCCGCCGCCGTAACGGCGGTTCATCACCTCGTACTGAACTTCGTCGCCCCGGCCTTGTTGTTCGCCGGCGGCAGCAGTCTGGGCCGTGTGTTCCTGCATGCCGGCATCGTGGTCATCGAGGCCGGGACGCTGATTTGGCTGAGCGACTACCTTGACCGTCTGATCGCCGCCAATGCCGCCAATCTGGTCGAGGCCGAGACTGCGCGCATCAGGATCGAGGCGTCGGGCGCGCAGGAAACACGGCAGCGGCATGCGGCCGAGACAAGACGCGATGCCATGCTCGACCTCTCCAGCCGGTTCGAGGCGAGCATCGGCACCATCGTCGAGAGCGTGGCTGCCGCCGCAACCAGACTCCAGTCGACCTCGCAGACCATGGCGACTACCGCAGAGGAAACCACGCAGCAGGCGCATGCGGTTGCCTCGGCTGCGGAGCAGGCAACCTGGAGCGTGCAGACCGTTGCTTCCGCCACCGAAGAACTAACGGCCTCTATCGCCGGCATCAGCCGGCAGGCGACGCAGGTCAGCGGGATGATCGGCGACAGCGTGCGACAGGTCACAATGTCGAACCAGCAGGTGAAAAGCCTGACCGCGGCGGCAGACAGGATCGGCGACGTGGTCGGGATCATCAGCGCTATCGCCGGGCAGACCAATTTGTTGGCGTTGAATGCGACGATCGAGGCGGCACGGGCGGGCGATGCCGGCAAAGGCTTCGCCGTGGTCGCCTCCGAGGTCAAGGCCCTGGCTAACCAGACGGCGAAGGCGACGCAGGAGATCGGGGCGCAAATCCAGGCGATTCAGCAAGCGACCCAAATCTCCGCGCAACTGATCCAGGGCATCACAGAGACAATCGAAGGCATCAGCGAGACGGCGGCGGCGATCGTGGCGGCTGTGACGGAACAAGGGGCTGCGACTCAACAAATCGCCACACGCCTACCGCTTCCCGGCCCGCGTCGCTCGGCACAAGCTGGCTGCCATCGACGCCGTGCCGGAAGCGGTGCGCGCCATTGCCTGGAAGGCGCAGACCCGGTTGTGCCAGCGCTATCGGCACATGATGGCAAAGGGCAAGCCGAGGCAGGTCGTAGTCACCGCGATCGCACGCGAACTGGCAGGATTCGTCTGGTCCATTGCCTGCATCACGTCAGATCCGCCGATCAAGAGCTCTGCCGTAACGACTGCATCGGACGAGGTCTGCCCAATTGCTGCAGTCGACCGTGCGCCGCATCGCCAGCCACCGAAGGGTACGGTGCGGCGCGTAGGACGACCTCCGACAAGCCAATGCCGCGCCGGCCGAGGGCAGCCTGACGGGATGATCGCGCACCATCATTCCGCCGACTGACCGAACAGCCGGATCACCATCCGGCATGCACGGCGGAGGGCGGAACCGGTCAGGGCAATCCTCGATGAAGACGCTCGGAACTCGACTTCCGACTTGAGACAGAGGCCAGGCCCGCGACGCACCATGGTCTTGCGGTAACCAACCCGCGTATCACAGCATGATCAATCGTCGCTCAGTGCCCGCCCTCCACCGTGCATGCCGGCATCTCACCCATCACCCGGAACAGAAAAAACCGGATGAAATTTTGCGTCCGGAACCCTTGAAAACGGACATGACAGTCTTCAGCAGCTTGCGGAACAAGCGTTTGGCGGCCTTTTTATCGCGCCGGCTCTGCACGAGGACATCGAGAACAAAGCCCTCCCGGTCGACCGCGCGCCAGAGCCAGTGCTTCGTGCCGGCGATGGTGATGACGACCTCGTCAAGGTGCCATTTGTCGCCGCGGCGTGGGGCTCGCCGACGAATGCGATTGGCGAATTCGCGGCCGAACTTCAGGCCCCACTGGCGGATCGTCTCGTAGGTGACCGAGATGCCGCGCGCCGCCAGCATCTCCTCGACCATGCGCAGGCTCAACGGGAACCGGAAATACAGCCACATCGCATAGCTGATGAGCTCGGCGGGATAGCGATAGCCAGCGTATAGCAGGTTTCGGGACGTCGTCATTCGGGACGGATATCTAACTCACCCAGGTTCCGCCAAGCCAGAGGCACTCAACTTGACGGTGCCTCGGGGGATCATGCCGCCACGGCATAGACCGGATCTGGATTGGCAGATACCTCAAGCCGGCGGCCGATCCTGAAACCGAACGTTCCGCTGTAATTCGCGCACCGAAAATCCCGCCAGCCGCTTGCCTCAGGCACCCTACTCCGTCACGGCGACCTTCAGCTTGCAGGGCACCATTTCCAGGCTGGGCTGGGATTTGCCATCGACTTGCAGCATCGCCGTGATTCTGTCCGCCAGGAGCGGTCTTGCGAAGAAATAGCCCTGACCGTGATCGCAGCCCATCGTGTTCAGCAACTCGGCCTGATCGGCTGTCTCAATGCCTTCGCCGGTCACCGAGAGGCTCAGCGACTTGGCAAGCGACATGATCGCTCGGACGATTGCCGTGTCCTCCTGATTTTGACCGATGCCACTCACAAACGATCGGTCGATCTTAAGAACATCCAACGGCAAGCGCTTGAGGTATGCCAGCGACGAATAACCGGTCCCGAAATCGTCGATTGCGAGTTTGACGCCGATATCCTTCAACTTGCCGAGCATGGTGATCGTCCGGTCAACATCTTCCATGATCACCCCCTCGGTGATCTCAAGCTTGAGAGTGGCCGGCGCCAGGCCGGTCCGCTGCAGGATCGTGACGATCTCCTTGTCCAGGTCCGGCTGCTGGAACTGTCGCGGCGAGAGATTGACGCTTAGAACAAGTAACGGCTCGAGGGGAGACGAGGCCTGCCATTCCGCCGCCTGGCGACAGGCTTCCTCAAGCACCCAACATCCGATCGGGACAATCAATCCGGTCTTTTCGGCGATAGGAATGAACTCCGCGGGCGCGATCAGCCCGCGCGTGGGATGCTGCCAACGAGCGAGCGCCTCGACCTCCACAAGGCGCCTGGACTCCATCTGCACAATCGGCTGGTAGTGGACCCGGAGCTCGTTGTTATCCAGCGCGCGGCGCAGGTCGTTTTCCAATTCAAGCCGGGCGAGGGCGTCGCTTTGCATGCTCGCGTCGAATACGACAAACCGTCCGTTGCCTTGGGACTTGGCCCGATACATTGCGACGTCGGCATTGCGCAGCAGGGTTTCCCCCTTGTCCTGCGAGGCGTCCCCCATTGCTACTCCGATACTGACGCTGACGACGACGTCGCGACCTTCAAGGGTGAACGGGCGCTTGAATTGCCGGGCGATGTTTTCGGCTGCGGCGCGCGCGTCGGCCTCGCTGGCCACGCAATCGAGCAGCACGACGAACTCGTCGCCGCCGAGCCGGGCTATGGTATCCTCGGCGCGGCGGCAGGTCAGAAGCCTCGCCGCCACCTGAACCAGCAGTTGGTCCCCGACGCCATGACCCAGGCCGTCATTGATCAGCTTGAAATTATCGAGGTCCATGAAGAGCAGTCCGACCTGGCGTCGGCGGCGGCCGGCACGGACCAACGCTTGATCGATCCGGTCATGAAACAGCAGGCGGTTTGGCAAACCGGTCAATGAGTCGTGGAACGCACGCTCGGTCAGTTGCTGCTCAAAGGCCTTACGCTCCTCGATATCGCGGCCGGTGAGGACGAAGCCTTCGATGGATACCTCGTGCGACAGGTTTGTCAGGATCAGCTCGACCTGCCGCCACGTTTCGTCATGCCGCCGCACTCTCAGCTCGGTGCTCCTGGTGGTTCCGCGAACATCCTGTAGCTGCTGCCAAAGATCCCGGAGTGCTGCCCGATCGTCGGGGTGGATCAGCGAGTGAGTGGGTCGGCCGATCAGTGCCCCCTCGGCGTAGCCCCAAACGGTTGCCGCGGTCGGGCTCTGATAGGTGATGACACCGGCGAGGTCGCTGATGATCACCACGTCGGAAGCGTTCTGAACTAGGGCGCGGAAGCGCTGCTCACTGCGGCGGATCGCTTCCGCCTCGTGTGCCGCCGCGGCCTGGGTGCGCCTCGCATTCGTGTGCCTGATCAGCAGCAACAGCAGGGCCAGCGCCAGGTTGAGCACGAACACGATCGGGGTGCCGATCAGGACGCCGAGCTCGATATTGTCCCGCCGGTCGTCGTACACCGCCTCATCCTCGAGCGAGCGGTGAAGCGCGGTGAGGACGGCTTTGTTGAGCTGGCCGAATTCGAGCCGTTGTTCGCGCGCGTCGATAGAAGCGGCAGCGGCGGTATTGCCTGCGTCCACCGCGGCGAACATCTCGTCGGTGGCGATGAAATAGCGTTCGTGGGCGGTCAGCAGGGCGCCGATCTCCTGGGCTTGGTCGGGAGAGCTCAGCACGCTGGCGCTCTGGAGTGCACTGACCAGCATGGCGGCCTCCTTCTGCTGCTGAAGCCGTGTGTCGGCACCGGGCGCCAGCCGATATTTCTGCGTCAGCGACTCCTCCAGGACGAGGGAGACGCGGACAGATGCCAGCAGATCGGGCACCTGGCTCGCGAGCCGCGCCGCCAAGCCGGACCGATAGCTGACGACCGCCGCCCAAAGCGCGAAGCTGGTGGGTACCAGCAATGTTGCGATCAGCAGGAACGATGCGAGTCCGCGTGGACCGCGGAAGCCTCGGGGTTTATAGCCTCGGGAAGGGGGGGCAGATGAGGCGATGTTCGGCGCGTGGTCCACGAGTAGAACCCAACCTCAATGTTTCCATGCCTGCATGTCACACCTTCGGTTAAGGAATTCTTAACAGGATGCTGAAATAAAACGCATGCTGGTTCGGCATCGAACGCCTCGATATCGCCTCGGAACGAAAACGCGACGAGAAGCTTCGCAGCCGATCACCGGACCTGCGGCAATTCCTGTGCCGGCGGCCCTCAAGGCGTTGATGTCACGAATGCATCGCGATCCGTGGTGCCCCTGCCGCGGCGGCGTAAGCGGTCGCGGGTGTGTATGGTTGGCTCGAATGCGCCGATACGCCGTTGGCGGTCATCAAGGAGCTTTCTCGGACGATACAGTCGGTGTTGGCCTCACCCGGCCAGATCACCTTGCCCGACTCATTAGGCCCTGTGGACGAATTGACGGAAGTCTAAAATAGGGGATTCCCGAATCGGCAAATCTTCGATTCCTAGCAGACCGGCAACAAGGATGGCCGGCTGTGCTGACTGGAATGACGGAAGACGACTGGACGATCGTGTTGAAGGTTTTCGCTGCCGCTCAATCGCGCCGCGGCCAACCGGGGCGGGACGACCGCAAGTTCCTGGAGGCACTGCATTTTTTCACGGTCCATAATCTGACCTGGCGCGCGCTTCCCGCGGCGTTCGGTGCGTGGAACAGCATCCGGAAGCGCTTCTGGCGGCTCAGCCGAATGAGGTGGTCCCCATCCGTTGGACAGTTTGGCGGCTTGGATAAGCTCGATTCTGGTTGTCGTCAGGCCGCCAATTTCTCCGTCCCGGTTGCCCTGTATGCCTCGTCAGGCGTGCGTCCAGCCAGCATCGAATGGGGCCGC
>DASXFW010000312.1:0-28374 GCA_036489395.1 Acetobacteraceae bacterium
GTCCGCCCCAGGCATCGCGGCTGTATTTACCCCTCCCCCTGTCCCCCTCCCTCAAGGGGAGGGGGGACCTACGTCAAGCCGCCGCTGCCGTTTCATCCAGTCGCAGGTCGGCACGCAGGCCGGTGGCAACTCGCAATGACAGCACGCTACGCACCATCGAACACCGGCAGCGGATACTTCACGCCGGTCAGACACAGACCGTCCGCCGGTGCGGTCGGGCCCGCCGCCGAGCGGTCGCGCGCCGCCAATGCCGCGGCCACCTGATCCGGCCGCCAGTGCCCGTCGCCAACCAGCCGCAGCGTGCCGACCATGTTGCGCACCTGGTGATGCAGGAAGCTGCGCGCCTCGGCGACGATCTCGATGCTCTCGCCCTGTCGCATCACATCCAGCCGGTCCAGCGTACGCAACGGACTCTTCGCCTGGCAGCCGGCGGCGCGGAAGCTGGTGAAATCGTGCCGGCCAAGCAACAACTGTGCGGCGTCGTGCATCGCCGCGGCATCGAGCGGCGTGTGCACATGCCACACCCGGCCTGCATCCAGCGCGGGACGCGCGCGCCGGTTGAGGATGCGATAACGATACGCGCGGCCAATGGCGGAAAATCGCGCGTTCCAGCCGTCCGGCGCAGGCGCGGCACGCAGCACGACAACCGGGTGCGGCTTCATGTGATAGTTCAGCGCTTCGCACAGCCGGTCGGCGGTCAGCCGTGTTGGCAGGAGAAGCTGCGCCACCTGCGCCTCGGCATGCACGCCGGCATCGGTGCGGCCGGCGACGACGCTGGAGACGGGCGCACCGCCGGACAGCCTGGCGGCGGCGGTTTCCAGCACCTCCTGCACCGACAGGCCGTTGATCTGGCGCTGCCACCCAACGAACGGCGCGCCGTCGTATTCCAGCATCAGCGCCCAGACATTCATCGGCCGAGGCGCTTGATCAGTGCTTGCGCCGCGGCGGGATCGCGCACCTTGGCGCCGGAAATGAAATAGACGAACGCGTCGCCGCGCTTCGCCCATTCCTTCGCCCGCGCCGCCCAACGACCCAGCGCGGCCGCGGAATACCCGGTCGCGATGGTTTCCCGGGTTCGCATCAACCGAGCATAGGTGAAGTCGGCGGTTGCTTCATCGATGGCAGGGAACTCGTCGTCATCGGCAAACACCATCGCCACGTTGTGCCGGCGCGCAAGGTCGTAGCAGCGCCCGTCCTGGAAACTGGGATGCCGGACTTCCAGCGCGTGGCGCAGTTTCACCCCGTCCACCTGGCGCGGCAGCAAGGCAAGGAATGCCGCAATGTCGTCGGCATCGAATTTCTTCGTTGCCATGAGCTGCCAGTTGATCGGCCCCAGTCGATCGCCCAGCAATGCGAGACCCTGGCCGACGAATCGACCCACAGCCTCACCGGCCGTGGCAAGTTGCTTGCGATTGGTGCAGTAGCGCGATCCTTTGACCGAAAAGACGAAGCCGGACGGGGTCTCGTCACGCCACTTCCTCCAGCTATCCGGCTTGAATGTTGAATAATAGGTGCCGTTGATCTCGATCGACGTCAGTTTGCTGCTGGCAAACTCGAGCTCGCGTCGATGCGGCAGGCCTTTCGGATAGAAGGTCCCGCGCCAGGGTTCATAAGTCCAGCCGCCGGTGCCGACATGGATATTGCCGGTCATGACGTTCTCCTCGGCTGCCGCGGGCTATTCCAGCAATGTGCCGACGGGGACAGGATGTCCACGCAGAAAATCGTCGGTCGGCATCGCGTTCCGGCCGCCCAACTGCACGCGGCGCGGTCGCAGTGCCCCGGTGCCGCAGGCGACGGTCAGGCGATCGTCGAGCACGGTGCCGGGAAATCCCGTTGCATGCGCCACGTCCGCCGCCAGGACCTTCAGCGGCGCGCCCGCCAATCTCGTGAACGTACCAGGCCATGGATCGAACGCCCGCACCTGGCGTTCGATCGCAGCAGCGTCGCGCGTCCAGTCTATCCGGCCATCCTCTCGCGTCAGCTTCGGCGCATAATTTGCCCCGGTCTGCGGCTGCGCCACTGGCACCGGGTCCTCCGCCAGCGCGCGCAGCACCAGCCGTGCGCCCATCTCCGCGAGCACGTCGTGCAACGAGCCGGTGGTGTCCGCCGGGCCGATCGGCACGGCCTCGCGCAGCAGCATCGGTCCGGTGTCCAGCCCCGCGTCCATCTGCATGATCGTTATGCCGGTTTCCGTATCGCCGGCCAGGACGGCAGCCTGGATCGGCGCGGCGCCCCGCCAGCGAGGCAGCAGGCTGGCATGAATGTTGACGCAGCCACGGCGCGGCGCGTCCAGCATCGGCGGCGGCAGGATCAGCCCGTAGGCGGCAACCACCGCGGTATCCAACTCCAGCGCGGCAAACGCGGCCTGCGCCGCCGGATCGTGGCACAGCCGGGCGGGCGTGCGCACCTCCAGGCCCAGCGCATCGGCCGCCACGTGCACCGGGCAGCGCTGCACGGCATGGCCGCGACCGGCGGGCCGCGGCGGCTGGCAATACACGGCGGCAATCTCATGCCCGGCGGCGTGCAGCGCGCGCAGGGCCGGCACCGCGAATTCCGGGCTGCCCATGAACGCAAGGCGCATGGGGCCGCTCAGCGTGCCTCGGCCTTCTGGCGTTGCTCCTTGGCCAGCTTGCGCATGATCATGTTGCGCTTCAGCGCCGACAGGTGATCGACGAACAAGATGCCGTCGAGGTGGTCGATCTCATGCTGGATGCAGGCGGCAAGCAGGCCGTCGGCCTCGATCTCGCGCCTGGCGCCGGTCTGGTCGAGGTAGCGCACCTTTACCCGCGCCGGCCGCGTCACCTCGGCGTACATGCCGGGCAGCGACAGGCAGCCTTCCTCCCGTGTCGCCAGTTCCTTGCTCAGCGAGACGATCTCCGGGTTGATCAGGCTGAGCGGCGCCGGTTCGTTGTCGGGCATCAGGTCGATGGCGATGACGCGCAGAAGCTGGCCGACCTGCGGCGCGGCCAGGCCAATGCCGGGGGCGCGGTACATGGTGGAGAACATGCGCGGCAGCAGCGCGCGGACCGCTTCCTGGTCGGCCGGCTGCACCGGGCGCGCGTGCGCCCGCAGCGTCGCGTGCGGGGCGATCAGGATCGGCAGAGTATCGATCGAGTCCGGCGGGAGGGTTACGGCGGCGTCCATGTTGCGCATGTAGCTTCGGAGCGAAGCCGGATCAACGGTCAAGCCAGGTCAATCGGGTGAACGGCGGAAAGGCCGGGGCTTTCAGCCCCGGACCCCGACCAAGGGGCGCTGCCCCTTGGAACCCCGCCAAGGGCATTGCCCTTGGAACCCTTTACTTCGCTGGATGGCGGGGAGGGGGCACAGGGCCGGAGGACCACGCATCGCCAACGTTGGCGATGCATGGTCCGCCGGCCCTGTGCCCCCTCCCCGCCATCCAGCGAAACAAACGGATTGCAAAGGCTACGCCGGCGCCTGCCCTCGGGCTTGACCCGAGGGCCGGAGGTCCAGGAGGCAGAGCCTCCTGGCGGGTTTCAGGGCGGAGCCCTGACCTTCCGCCGTTCACCCGATTGCCCTGTGGGTTGAGGTGGGTGCGACGGCTTCGCCAACCGATTTGGTGCATGCCGTGGCGCCGTGACGAAGAGCAGATGAGATGCTCGACGCGCCTGCTGCGCGACAAGATGGGCCTACCTGGGGCCGCGCAATTACGCATCTCCCGCGTGGAGGCAGGTATCCGCCGTATCGAGACGCGACTCGCCGAGCGACCAGGACAGACCTGTCTGCCGGGAATTCTGGCGGGGCGCCGGCCACCGGCCCATACGTCTCGCCGCACCCGCCGTGCTGAAATGGCGAAACGCCGACCTGCCCGGTTCTTCGTCAGCGATGCGGCAACCGTTTGGCACCGTGCTCCACTGCGTCAAAGCGGGGAGCAACCAACATGCGCAACATACCTTCCATTCCGCCCTTGCCTCCCGCAGCGCAACAAGCCAGCCTCCCGCCCATGTCGATCGACGAAATGGTGGATGGCAGGCGGGGTGTCCGCCCGCACTGGCGTACCATGCTGTCCGTGCTCACCAGCCTCGGCCACGATGCGCTGGCCGAGCGTGGGCAGCGCCTCGATCGCATCGCCGCCGAGGAGGGCATCACCAGCCTCCTCCCCGGCGCCGCCCCGGAAGCCTGGCACCTCGATCCCATCCCCCTGCCGCTGCCGTCCGCCGAATTCGCCGCCCTGGAGCAAGGCCTGATCCAGCGCGCCCACCTGCTCGACGCCATCCTCGCCGACCTCTACGGCCCGCAGACCCTGCTCTCCACCGGCCGCCTGCCGCCGGCGCTGGTCTATCCCAACCCCGGCTTCCTCCGCCCCTGCCGCAACCCGGACGGCGACGCGCCCGCCCACCGCCTGCAGTTCTACGCCGCGGACCTGATCCGCGACGCCGACGGCGCCTGGCAGGTCGTCGCCGACCACACCGGCTGGCCGGAGGGCGCGGCGCAGGCGCGCGAGAATCGCCGCCGCCTCGGCCGCGTCCTGCCGGAGTTGTTCGCCTCCCAGCTTCTGTGTCCCGTCAGCCCGTTCCTGGAGTCCTGGCAGGACCTGCTGCCGCAACTGGCGCCCGCTGCCGCGCCGCGGCCGGGCGGCGTCGCCTTGCTCAGTCCCGGCCACGTCAGCCCCCACTGGTTCGACAACGTGCTGCTGTCGCGCGATCTGGCATGCGCGCTGGTGGAGGGCGGCGACCTGACGGTGCGCAGCGGCAGCGTGTTCCTGAAGACGTTGCGCGGGTTGCAGCCGATCGCCGTGCTGCTGCGCGCGCAGCAGGGCCACCGCGTCGATCCGCTGGAACTGGACCCCGACGCGGCCGGCGTCCCCGGCCTGCTCGATGCGGCGCGCGCCGGCAGCGTGCGGATCGTCAACGACCCCGGCAGCCACCTGACCGAGGCCCCCGCCCTGGCCGCCTTCCTGCCGATGCTCGCCCAGGCCGTGCTCGGCGAGACCCTGCGCCTGCCCAATGTGGAGACCCTTTGGCTCGGCGACCCCACCGCGCGCGCCCGCGTCATGGCGGACCTGGCGGCCTGGCGCCTGCGTCCCGCCTGCAATCCCGCCGCGCCGCCGATCGACCTCCGCGCGCTGGACGACAAGGCCCGCGCCGAGCTGCTGCACCGCCTCGCCCTGGCGCCCTCGCGCTACGCCGCCACCGCGCCGACCGAGCCGTCCGCCGCCCCGTGCCTGGGCCGCGAGCGCCTCGACCCGCGTCAGGTCATCATCCGCATGTTCCTGTTGTTCGACGGCGCCGCGTGGCGGGTCATGCAGGGCGGCCTGGGCAGCGTGCTGCCGGACGGCGCGCCGGCGATCTGGCCGCGTGCCGGCCACGGCCTGGCCAAGGATGTCTGGGTGCTGAGCGAGAGCCCGTCCGCCATCGCCGGCCCCGCTGTCGCGCGCGTGCCCGCGCTGGAGATCCGCCGCACCGCCGGCGACCTGCCCAGCCGGGTGGCCGACGATTTCTTCTGGCTCGGCCGCTACCTGGAGCGCCTGGAAGGTGCCGCCCGCTGGCTGCGCGCCGCGATCCACCGCGTCGGCCGCCCCACGCCCACGCCGCACCAGCACGCCGAGCTCGACGTGCTGGTGTCCGTGCTGACCCAGGCCGGCCTGCTGAACGCCGAAACCGTCATGGGCGTCAGCGTGCCGGCGCTGACCCAGGCGCTGCTGCGCGCCGCCGGAAGCTGGGGCGCCGTCCATGCCTTGCTCGGCCAGGTCTCCATGGTGGTGGCGCGGCTGCGCGACCGCATCACCGCCGAGATGCACGCCATCATCGCCCGCGAACTGCGCGAGCTGGAAGACATGCTCGCCCGCATCACCCCAGGCCGCGACGGTGCCGGGCGAGAGCATGCCAGCCTGGCGCTGTCGCGCGTGCTGGAGTTCGCCGCGACGGTGGCCGGGTTGGCGGCGGAGAACATGGTGCGGGGCGGCGGCCGTTTGTTCCTGGATCTCGGCCGCCGCATCGAGCGCGCCCAGGCGATCGCCGACGAACTCGCCTGCGCGCTGGATTTCCCCGGCGCGGCGGAGCAACCGGCGCGGGCAGAGCACGGGCTGCGCCTGGCGTTGGAACTGCGCGACTCGGTGATCACCTACCGCAGCCGCTACCTGTCCGTGCTGCAGCCGGCACCGGCGCTGGACCTGATGTTGGCGGACGACGGCAATCCGCGTGCGCTGGCCTATCAGCTCGCCGCGACACGGCGAATGCTGGCGAACATCGCCGGCGCGGCGGACACCTCGCTGGTCGGCATGGCTGCCGCGCTGCTGGACGAAGTGCAGGCGATAGTGCGCGACGTGGCCGCCGCGCCGGACCAGGAACGCGCGGCTCTGGCGCTGCCCGACCGCCTGCGCAACCTGCGCGACGACATCGCGGAGCTGTCGGACCGTCTCTCGCGCCGCTATTTCGCGCTGCTGCCCACCGCCCGCGCGGTCGGCATGGGCAGCGACGCCCCATCGGTGCACGAGCATGCCGTGCGCGGTGCCGCATGATCTACCGGGTGCGCCACGTCACGCGCTACGACTACAAGGCGGCGGCCGACGGCGGCTCGCACCTGGCGCATCTGCGGCCACGCCCGCTGCCGTTTCAGCGCGTGCTGTCGGCCTCGCTGACCGCCGAGCCGACGCCGTCCTGGCAGAACCAGGGCACCGATCATTTCGGCAATACGGCGAACTGGATGTTCCTGGACATCGCCCACCGATCCTTCGTGGTGACTGCCGAGGCCCAGGTCGATGTGCGCTTTCCCGATCTGCCGCAAGCCTCTGCCACGCCGCCCTGGGAAGATGTCGCTGCCGCGGCCGCCAACGCCTGGCAGGCCGCCGAATTTCTGTTCGACAGCCCGCTGGTCGGTGCCGATCCCGAGGCGCGCGCCTACGCCGCATCCAGCTTTCCTCCCCGCCGCCCGGTGCTCGACGCATTGCTCGAACTGAACCTGCGCATCCACAGGGATTTCACGTTTCGCGCCGGCGTGACGACGACTTCCACGAAGATCCACGAGGTGCTGGAGCGGCGCGAGGGCGTCTGTCAGGACTTCACCCACCTGATGATCAGCGCGCTGCGCGCGCTCGGGCTGCCGGCGCGGTATGCGTCCGGCTACATCCGCACGCGGCCGAAGGCGGGCGGCGTGGGGCGGTTGGGCGCGGACCAGTCGCACGCCTGGGTCGGCTGCTGGCTGGGGGCGCAGCACGGCTGGGTCGATCTGGACCCCACCAACGGCCTGGTGGTGCAGGAAGAGCACGTGCTGCTGGGCTGGGGCCGCGATTACAGCGACGTGGCCCCATTGCGCGGCGTCATCCTGTCCGGAGGAGAGCACCGTCTGTCGGTGGAGGTGGAGTTGCGGCCGGTCACCTGAGCCCACGCCCCCCCGTCATGCCGACGCAGGTCGGCATCCACGCCTTGCAGTGCCGCAGCGGAGGAAGGCGTGGATGCCGACCGGAGCCTGCCACCGGGCACTTGACCCGGTGGTCGGCATGACGGGACGGACATCGGAGCGTACGTCGCTCTTTTCTGCACGTGGTATTATACCTGCGCGTCAGCAGCCTGCCATCGGCCTGCGGTTCAACTTCAACACACGTTCCCTGCGCGACGGTATCCGGCGCCGCGTATGTGAAGCGTAAGCAGCCCTGCCGCTTCCCTCCCGCTTCCCGACCCGGCACAATCGGTGTCAGGCGCCGCAGCTTTCCCAGCGGCGCGACGAAGGGGGAATTGTCAAATGACGACACTATCGCGCCGCGTCCTGCTGGGCGGGATCGCAGCGGCACCGCTGGCCACGCCTGGCATCATCCGCGCGCAGACTACATCCAAACCCGTGAAGCTCGGCCTGTTGTCCGACATGAGCGGCCCGTACCGCGACGTCGGCGGCCCCGGCAACCGCGCGGCGGTGGAACTGGCGGTGCAGGATTTCGGCGGTTCCGTGCTGGGCCGGCCGATCGAGATCGTGCAGGGCGACGACCAGAACAAGCCGGACGTGGCCGCCGGCCTCGCCCGCCAGTGGATCGACGACAACGGCGTGGACGTGCTGATGGACGGCGCGGCCTCGTCGTCCGGTCTCGCAGTCCAGCAGATCGCAAAAGAGAAGAAGCACATCTACCTGATCACCGGCCCGGCTTCGTCGGATTTCACCGGCAAGCAGTGCTCGCCCTACGGTGTTCATTTCTGTTACGACACGTATGCCCTGGCGCACGGCACCGGCAGCGCGCTGACCAAGGCCGGCGGCAGCACCTGGTATTTCGTGACCGCCGATTACGCGTTCGGCTACGCGCTGGAACGCGACACGATCGCCGCCGTCGAGCAAGCCGGCGGCAAGGTGCTCGGCAAGGAGCGCGCGCCGCTGGGGACCGCGGATTTCTCCAGCTTCCTGGTGCAGGCGAAGGCGTCGGGCGCCAAGGTGTTCGGCTTCGCCAACGCGGGCACCGATCTGCAAAATTGCATCAAGCAGGCGGCCGAGTTCGGCATTTCGCAATCGGGCGTGCGCATGGCGACGCTGCTGATGGCGATCAACGACGTGCACTCGCTCGGGCTGCCGGTGTGCCAGGGCCTAGTCTATACCGACTCGTTCTACTGGGACATGACGCCGAAGACGCGCACCTGGGCAAAGCGCTGGGCCGCGAAGATGAACGGCATGATGCCGGGGCTGCTGCACGCGGGAAATTACTGCGCGGCGAATCACTGGCTGAAATCGGTGAAGGCGGCGGGTACCACCAACGCCGACACGGTGGTGGCGAAGATGAAGGCCACGCCGGTCAACGATTTCTACAACACCAACGTGAAGATCCGCGAGGACGGTCGCGTGATGCACGTCATGCATCTGTGGCAGGTGAAGAGCCCGGCGGAATCGAAGTACCCGTTCGATTACTGCAAGCCGCTGGCGACGATTCCGCAGTCCGAGGCGTGGCGTCCGCTGGCGGATGGCGGCTGCCCGTTCGTCAAGGCGTAACGCGCGTCAAACCCGGCCGTGGCGGCGGCAGAGTGAGGTCAGCGCGTCGAGGCTCTCCCAGGTCTCGATGCGATCGATCGTTTGCTCGATCGCCGCCACGCCTTCCGGTGTCAGCACCGCGCCCGCGAGCTCGCGGAATTTGTCGCGCAGCTCGGATTCGGCAAACGGCCGGTTGAAGTCGCCGCGATGGCTGGTGACCGAGTGCGTGGCGCTGCGCCCGTCGGTCAGCGTTATGGTGACGCGGGCCGGCCGCAGGACTGGCGCTTGCGCGGACATGGCCGGGTCCTCGGTCACCGTCACGCGATGCCGCAGTGCGGCAATGGTCGGATCATGCACGGCCGAATCATCCAGCGCGGCGTGGCCGGCATGGCCGCGCACGACCATCGTCGCGGCGGCGTGCGGCAGTGAATACTTCGATGCGAAGAAGTTCGGCGGATCCGGATTGCGCATGACCGAGGCGAATCGATACGTCGCAAACTCGATGCGCGCGATTTCTTCAGGCCGCGGATGCAGTTCCGTCAGCGCCTGCGCCAGGCAATCCAGCGCCGGATGGATCGGATTGCAGCAGGCATACAGCCGGAAATAGTTGCGCGTGATATGCCAGGCGGTGCCGAGCTCATCCAGCAGATGATCCGGTGCGAACCCCTGCCCTACCAGTTCGCCGAGCGCTTGTTCGATCGCGTCGTCCTGTGCCTCGAAGCCCGCGAGCGCGAGTTCAGGCGCCAGCACGCCGGCAAATCCGCTCATGCCGCCGGCGACGTTCAGTGCTGTCGCACCGGCCACCGCGTTGGTGTAACTCGGTGTCAGCAGCAGCGTCGTTGCAATGCGCATGGCGCGACTGATGCCTGCCGCGTCGAGCCCGCGCAGGCGTGCGCCCGCGGCCGCCGCAGCCAGCAGCGACACCTGGCCGTTCTGGTGAGCGAGAGATCTCGGGGTGAAGCACGTTGCGAACCGGGCGGCGACCTCGTAGCCGAGCAGGAGAGATGTCAGGATGTCGGGGCCGGTGCTGCGCGCGTGTTCGGCGACCGCGAGAACCGTGGGCAGTACCTGCATCGCTGCCTGACCGGAGACCAGGCGCAGGCCTTCGCATAGTTCGATGGCGCGGCCGGCAATGCCGTTCAGCAAGGCTGCGGTGCGCGGGTCGGTTACCGGCCATTCGCGTGCGTAAACCGTTGCTCCGGTTCCTGCCGTTGCGGCCAGCCGGGTGCGCAGTTGCTGTACTTCGGGGCGTTCCGAGCCGGCAAGTATGACGCCCAATGTATCGAGTGCAACAAGTTTGGTGTGCTGCTGCACGTTCGAGGGGACGTCTGCCCATTGTACGGTGGCGACGAACCTGGCGAGATGCTCGATCTGGATGGCCATGTTGGGGTTTCCTCGTACGGTTCATTGCAATGATCGAGGGGCTGGGGCAGTTCGCGGCTCCGCATTCTAATACCACGTGCCGAAATGAGCGACGTACGTCCGTCCCGTCATGCCGACGCAGGTCGGCATCCACGACTTACGATTGCTGCATGCCGCAAAGGCGTGGATGCCGACCTGCGCCGGCATGACGGTGGGGGCGTGGGCCGAAGAGTCAGCCATTTCCGCCAACCCCCCGGTCCCCACCGGATGAGTTCCCCCTGCTCTTTCACCGCCGAAGCTGGAACAAACAAAGCGACGCCACCATTACCCCGCCCCCGAGAACCTGCGGCCCACTCACCATCTCCCCCAGCAGCGCCACACTGAACACGCTGGACAGTATCGGCTCCAGGTTCATCACCAGCGCCGTGCGGAACGCACCGACCCGCGCCGTGGAGACATAAATCCACAGCATGGACAGCGGCGTCGTCACCCCCATACCCACGAACGCCACCCAGCCGGCATTCGTCGCGGGCGGATTGAACGTGCGCGTCATCAGCGACGCCGCAACAAACACCGCCGCCGCCGCCGACAACGAATACCATGTGGTGAGCCGTGCCTCCGTCCCGCCCAATTTCGCGCGCGTCACCAGCAGCGATACGACGCGGGTGATGGCCGCGCCGAACGCCGCGATCAACCCCACCGGCTGCAACGTGCCCGGCTGCGCGTCGAGCATCAGCGCGAGCCCGCAGAACGCCACAACGGCTACGGCAAGACTGCGGAAACTCAGCCGCTCGATGCCAAGCACCGCGCCGGCGATGCCGGTCAGCAGCGGATAGATGAAATACGCCAGGATCGCGATCGACAGCGGCATCAACTGGATCGCCAGCAGCAAAAGGAACACGTTGGCGGAGAACAACACGCCAAGCCCGATCGAGATCAGCCGCGCCCGCGGCGAATGCAGCAAACGCGGTGGCGCGGCGCGCAGCCAGAACCAGAAGATGCCGGCTGCGAGGATACCGCGCAGAGTGATCAGCGACAGCACATCCATGCCGGACGCAAACACCACCTTGCTGAGCACATCCGCAACGGCGAACGACAGCGCCGCGCCAACTCCCGGCCCGTAATCGGCCAGCCGCGGCTCGGCAATGGCGACGGATGTTGCGGTGCTCACGACCCGTCCAGCACACGCAGGCAGGGCGGATTGGATTCGGTATCCACCTCCACCATCGCGCCGTCCGGCACCGCCGCCGTTATATCGACCGCAAAGCCGGAGATCATGGTGAAGTCGGCGAGTGCCGCGCCCTGCACCATGATCGGGTTGATCGCATTCAACACCAGCGCCAGCGGCACCACGCCGCGCGCCGCCATCTCGTGCAGCATCCAGGCCGTGGCGACGCCGCCCTTCGCCGCATCCAGCACCAGCACGCGATCGACGTAGGACTGGCCTGCAAGTTTGTGTTCCGGGCGCGAGAACACGCCCTTGGTGCGATCGAGGTCGTAGCGGGCGGAGAACCCGTCCTTCGCCACCAGCGCGCGTCCGCGCACGCGCTTGCCCATGGCGGCCGTCGCCGCGAATTCGCTCAAGGACTTATCCTCCCGCGGCACGCCGCCTCGACGCAGGCTGCCATGGAAAGCAGTGCGGGGCGATAGCCGTAGCCGCCCAGAATGTTGGTCAGCTTCGCCGAATTGGTGGCGAGTGCCTGCCAGCCATTCGCCTCGGCCATTTCGCGCGCGTAGCTTTGGTAGAAGCACATGCCGGACAGCACGAGCGCGCCGGATGCTTCGATGCGCGCGGTCAGACCCATGCGGTCGGCGTCGGGCTTCACCTGCGGGCTGGTGATCGCCAGCGTCGGCACCGTTACGTGGCGCCCGTCCAGCATTGCCGCCAGATCGCGCAGTTCAAGCAGCGAAAGCTGCGGGGCGGAGAACACCACGACATCGATCGTGTCCACGCGAGCGGCGTAGGTCTGCTGGAAGGCGCGCAATTCCGCTTCGGCAATGGTGGCGCGCACGGGCATGGCCGGATCGGCGACGTCGGACAGGCGCTCCGCTTCCGGTGTTATTCCGTCCAGATGGAACAACGCGACGGAACCGTAACTGGCCATGGCGGCACCGAAATGTTTGAGCTCGTCCGATGTCGGCACGCGGTCGATGCCCAGCACTACGGGCACCTGCCAGTAATCGCCGGCATGGCGGCCGACGATGCCGCCCAGCGTACCCCAGTCGGTCAGCTCCGTCGGGGTGTGGGTGACACGAAGTTTCAGCGTCGCGCGGCGATGCGCATCCAGATGATAGCCGTAACGCGGCGTACGACCGGTCAGGCCGGCGGACAGCGCCGACGGTCCGCCCTCGAAATTACTGCGCGCGCCCAGCACGCTGTTGGAATATATCGTTACGCCCGTGTCGCCGAATGCCATGTGCTCGTTGCGCACCGCGGGCATGATGGTCTGGTAGTTGATGCAGGTATCGGTCATCAGTACGCCCATCGCCTCGAACGCGGTGATGGCGCGGCGTTCCAGGTCCAGCATCCAGGGCTGGTGTTTCAGCCGCGCGGCGGCGGCGAAGTCGGTGCCACGTGGATCGGTGATGGTCGGGATGCGGACCTGCCGCTGGTCTTGCGGATGGGACGCCAGGCGTTCCAGCCATTCGACGCCGGCCGGGCCAAGCGATTCGGTGTCGGCCATGATGTGCGCCTGCGACACCGGCACGAAATCCGCGGCACCCAGGTAGCGGCCGACGCGCATCTGGTGGTCGATCGCCCATTGCCGCACGGGGCCCGCCTCGCCGGCCAGCATGGCTTGTTCTTCGTTGGTCAGGCGCATGGACGGTTCCTGTCTTCCTCGTCGTGACGATGCGGCGGGTCTGAAGCGGTTGCCAATTTTGCAAGATTTTAACACGGAGAAGCACTGAGGACCACGGGGTGCCACGGAGAAGAATTATTGCGCTTCGCGCAGCGCATTTGAATTTCTGCTCCGTTGGCTCCCCGTGGTCCTCAGTGCTTCTCCGTGTTAGAATCTTAACTTACTGCACGCCGCACAAACCCACGGTTGATCGCAACGAACGCGCGTTCCCGATACGCCAACGGAGCCTGCACATGGACCGCCAGGACGGAAAAACCGCCTTGATCACCGGCTCGACCGATGGCGTCGGACGCGTGGTCGCGCTGCAACTCGCGCAGGCCGGCGCGCGTGTGCTGGTACATGGCCGCGACGCCAGCCGCGGCAACCAGGTCGTTGCGGAGATCCGCGCCGCCGGCGGCAACGCCGACTTCCTGGCCGCAGACCTGTCCTCGCTGACAAACGTGCGCCGCCTCGCCGACACCGCGCGGCAAACCACACGGCGACTGGACATCCTCATCAACAACGCCGGCATCGGCACCGCCGGCGCCGCGCGCCAAACCAGCGCCGACGGGCATGAGCTCCGCTTCGCCGTCAATTACCTCGGCGGCTTTCTGCTGACGCATCTGCTGCTGCCGCTGCTGCAAGCCAGCGCCCCGGCGCGCATCGTCAACGTGTCATCCGCCGGACAGCAGGCGCTCGACTTCGACGACGTCATGCTGACGCACGGCTACAGCGGCGCACGTGCCTACTGCCAGAGCAAGCTGGCGCAGATCATGTTCACCATCGACCTGGCGCAGGAACTTGCCGGATCGGGCGTCATCGTCAACGCACTGCATCCGGCGACCTATATGAACACGACGATGGTCCGGCGTGCTGGCGTGACGCCGATCAGCACGGTGGAACAAGGCGCCGAAGCGATCCTGAATCTTGCCGTGTCGTTCGAGATCGAAGGTCGCAGCGGCCGCTACTTCAACGGCCTGCGCGAGGCCCGCGCCAACGCCCAGGCATACGACGCCGCAGCGCGGCAGCGGCTGCGAACGATCAGCCTGGAACTGACCGGTTTGGCCGAGAACCCACGTCGCGACTGATGCTTGCCAATAGCCTACCGACCGCTGGCCATGAACGCCTCGACCACCGCGACGAAGCCCTTGGGGTTGTCGGCGTGCAACCAATGCCCAGCGTCTTTCAGTGTGACGAAACGCGCTCGCGGAAACACCCCGCGGATTGCCGGTCGATCGTCTGGCCGCACGTAGTCGGATCTTGCTCCGGACACGAACAGAGTTGGCCCGGCGTACGTCAACCCGTGCGGCCCGTCCCATCCTTCCAGCGTTGGGATGGCCGCGGCGATCTCCGGCAGACCGATGCGCCAGCGCGGACGCTCGCCGAATGCCAGGTTCTGCAGCAGGAACGCCCGCATCGATGCGTCCGGCACCGCGTCCACCAAGGCCGAGTCGGCCGCCGCGCGGGTCAGTCCGGGCGTCAGGGGCACGGCGAGCAAGGCTCGGACGATGCGGTCGTTGTCGTGGACGTAGGGGACGGGGGCGATGTCGGCGACCAGCAGGCGCGTCACCGCATCGGGCCGGGTCAGCGCCAGCAGCATCGCCGTCTTGCCGCCCATCGAGTGGCCGATCAACGCCGCCGGCAGGGCGCCCAGGTACTCCAGCGTCTCCAGCACATCCGCGGCCATCGCCTGGTAGGCCATTTCCGCCGCATGCGGGCTGGCGCCGTGGTTGCGCAGGTCCAGCGCGATCGCGCGGAACCGCCGCGCGAGCGCACGCTGCACCACGCCCAGGCTGCGGGCGCTGCCAAACAAACCGTGCAGCAGGATCACCGGGGCACCCTGCCCTGCTTCGATCGCGTTCAGGACCATCGCCGATTCATCGCCTTTTCTCGGGCCAGGCGGCAACCGCGACGCCGGACATGATCAGCGCCGACCCGGCCAGCAGGTCGGCGGTGATCGGCTCGCCCAGGAATATATTGGCCAGGATCAGGCTGACCGCCGGGGTGCTGAGGAAGCCGACCGAGGAGACCATGGCCGGCAGCCTGGCGGTTGCCTCCACCACGCACCACGTGCCGATCGGGCCGGCGAGGAAGCCGATATAGGCCAGCGACAGCCAGCAGGCCGGCGTGGCGCCGAGCGTGCCGTGCGGTGCGTGCCACCACACCAGCGGCAGCAGCAGAATGGAGGCGAGGCCGAAGCACCACGGCATCAGCTCGAACGTCGGCAGCGCCGGGCGGGAACCGCGGGTGACGACGAATCGCCACCGACCAGGCCAGGCCGGACAGCAGCAGGAAGCCGTTGCCGATCAGCACATGGGCGGAGGTCCAGTCGATCGCCCAGGGGTTCATCAGCACGGCGACGCCCGCCAGTCCCACGCCGGCGGCGAGCCACCGACGCAGCGGAATGTGCTCCTTCAGGAAGATCAGCGACAGCGGCACCACCCAGATGGTGGTGGTGTTGGCCAGGATGGCGGTGCGGCCGGCGGGGACCCAGGTCAGCGCCTCATGCGCGAAGGCGAAATAGGCGGCGAGCTGCAGGCTGCCGACCGCGGCCAGCGTCGGCAGGTCGGCGCGGCCGGGGAGGCGGATGCGCCCGCGCGCCAGGAGCAGGATGGCGCCGGTGAGGCAGGACAGGACGGCGCGGCCCTCGGCGAACCAAAGCGGCGTGGCGCCGAGCGACAAGGCGAGCTTGGTCAGCGGCCAGGCGCTGGATAGCAGGACGACCGATGCGAAAAGCTGCACCAGCCCGCGGGCGGGCGGCGCGATTGATTGATTCGCGGAAATAATTGGCTGACCCGGTTGCATTCGTTAAATTACCGTCAGAGGATCGTTAACATGACCTTTTCGCTCATAGGCCGATGCCCCCGAACCGGGCAGATCGGCGCCGCCAGCGCGACATCCCATATCGCCGTTGGCTCCCGGGTTGCCCATTGTGCCGCGGGCATTGGTGCCGTGCTGACACAGCATCGCACCGATCCGCGGCTGGGGCCACGCGGCCTCGAACTGCTGCGATCCGACTGCAATGCGCGGGAAACGGTGGATGCACTGGTCGCCTCCACGCCACATGCACGGTGGCGGCAGATCGCGGTGCTGGATGCGACCGGCGGCACAGCGGCGTATTCCGGGGATCGGACGCGGCCGGAAATGAGCGACGCAACGGCGGAGAACATCGCCGCGATCGGCAATATCCTGGCGAATGCACGGGTGCCGGCGGCGATGCTGCGGCGCTTCCAGGCCGATCCCACGGCGCCGCTGGCCGAGCGGCTGCTGTCCGCGCTGGAGGAGGGGCTGGCGGCTGGCGGCCAGCTCGATCCGGTGCGCAGCGCGCATCTGGTGGTGGTGGAGACCCACCGCTTCCCGCTGATCGACCTGCGCATCGACTGGCACGACCAGCCGGTGGCCGAACTACGCACGCTGTGGAACCGCTACGCACCGGAGATGGGTCGATTCCTGCTGCGTGCGCTGGAGCCGGACAACCCGCTGAGCGTCTGATCGGCTGGACATGCGGCTGGCGCTGCGGCATCCGGAAGGTCCGTAGCGGCGGGAGAGCTCATGCAACCCAAGACGCTGTTGGCAGCGGACGAACCCTCGCCGGTGCGCGTGCTGCGGCCGGATGGCGCGTCGGACCTATTCCTGACGGCGGACCACGCCGGGCGGCTGATCCCGCGGGCGCTCGGCCGGCTGGGCGTGCCGGAAAGCGAGCTGGGGCGTCATATCGCCTGGGACATCGGCATCGCCGGGGTGACGGAGCACCTGTCGGCGGCGCTGGACGCCACGGCGGTGCTGCAGACCTATTCGCGGCTGGTCATCGACTGCAACCGCAAGCCCTCGGTGCCGAGCGCGATGCCGGAGGTGAGCGAGCACACGCCGGTCCCCGGCAACGTCGGGCTTTCCGAGGCGGATCGCGCGGCGCGGGTCGCAGCGATCTTCACGCCGTATCACACGCGCATCCACGAATTGCTGGATGCACGCGAGGCCGCCGGACGGCGCACTGTGCTGGTGGCGATGCACAGCTTCACGCCGGTGTTCAAGGGTGAGTCGCGCGACATGCATGTCGGCGTGCTGTACCACCGCGACACACGGCTGGCGCTGCCGATGCTGGAACTGCTGCGGGCGGAGGGCGACCTGGTCGTGGGCGACAACGCGCCATATGCGATCACCGACATCAGCGATTACGGGGTGCCAGAACATGCGGAGCGGCGCGGTTTGGCGCATGTGGAGATCGAGATCCGGCAGGACCTGATTGCCGAGGAGGCCGGCCAGGCGGCATGGGCGGCACGGTTCGCGCGCCTGCTGACCGCGGCGGGTGCGCGGCTACTGGGTGGGTGACTGCTGGATCGCAGTCATTGCCGGAGCGGGGGCGGCAACGGTGATGCTGCGGCTGATCACTGCGCCTTCTCCCATATCAGCAGCGGTTCGATTCGCACCGTCACTTCATGGCGCGTGCGGTGGTCCGTCAACTGCGAGGTGTAGGTGATCGCGCCGGGGATTGACGAGTCGGGCGGCAGGTCCTTCCGGTCGATGCCGGCCAGCGTGGCGTGGCAGACGAAGCGCAGCGCCAGTGCGCCGCCGGCAATGGTGCGGATGTCGGTCATGCGAGTGGTCGGCGGCAAATGCTGGCGGGCGAAGCTCTCGCGCACCATGGCGAGGGTGCGCGGGTCGGTGCAGTTCGGCGGCACGCCGGCATGGAACCAGGCGGCGAACCCGGCCAGGGCGGCGGCCAGCAGGACGGCGAGCGTCAGGAGGATGGTCTTGGTCACGGGGGGCGGTTGTACACCAGTCCGCGGTGGCGCGCCGGGGCACGATGTGTGGGGCCGGTGTGGTGGGCGGCTGGCGTATTGCAGCGCAGAGGCAGATGAGTTCCAGAGATCGCAGAGATCAAGGTTTTCGTGGCCGTGCGTGCCGCCAGGATTGACGCCGCCTTGCACCGACTTCATCGGTAGGCACGGCTACAGAAAAGTCTTCTCTGCGATCTCTGCGACTCATCGGCCTCTGCGCTGCAATACGCCAGCCGCCGACCGCACCGGCGCGCCACGGCGTCGCACGGTCCTGCCGCCACCGGCCCCCCTGGCCGGCCCTTGATCGGGCGGGAGGGGCACCATTTGCCGGGCCGGTGCGGTGGGCGGCTGGCGTATTGAAGCGCGGAGCAAGATGAGTTGCAGAGATCGGTGAGATTAAGGTTTTCGTGGCCGTGCGTGCCGCCGGGATTGACGCTGCCTGACACAGACTTCAGCGGTAGGCACGGTTACAGACAAACCTTCTCAGCTATCTCTGCGACTCATCGGCCTCTGCGCTGCAATACGCCAGCCGCCGACCGCACCGGCGCGCCACGGCGTCGCACAGTCCCGCGCCACCCACCGGCCCCCCCTGGCCGGCCCTTGATCGGGCGGGAGGGGCAGCGCTATATGCCGCCTCCCTGCGCGGGGCCATAGCTCAGTTGGGAGAGCGCCTGAATGGCATTCAGGAGGTCAGGGGTTCGACTCCCCTTGGCTCCACCAGTTGGCACCCCGAGGAATCCGCCATGACCGATATCGTGCCAATCCGGCGCGCGCTGATATCCGTGTCCGACAAGACCGGTCTGGTGCCATTCGCCCAGGCTCTGGCCGCACGTGGCGTCGAGCTGCTTTCCACCGGCGGTTCGGCACGCACGCTGCGCAACGCCGGCGTGCCGGTGACGGAAGTCGCCGACCACACCGGCTTTCCGGAAATCCTCGACGGGCGGGTGAAGACCCTGGTGCCGCAGATCCACGGCGGCATCCTCGGCCGCCGCGACTCGCCAGAACATTTGGCGCAGATGGCGGAACATGGGATCGCGCCGATCGACCTGGTGGCAGTGAACCTCTACCCGTTCGAGGCGACCGTCGCCGCCGGCGCCGCCGAGGCGGACTGCGTCGAGAACATCGACATCGGCGGCCCGGCGCTGATCCGCGCCGCCGCGAAGAACCACGATTTCGTTACGGTGCTGACCGAGCCGGCGCAGTACGCCGCGGTGATGGCTGAACTGGCAGACCACGGCGGCACGACGCTGGCCACGCGACGCCGCCTGGCCGGCGAGGCCTACGCCCGCACCGCCGCCTACGACGCCGCTATCGCCGCCTGGTTCGCCGAGCATCGCGCGGACATGTTCCCCTATCGAATGACCGTCGCCGGCACACTGCGGCAGACGCTGCGCTACGGCGAGAACCCGCACCAGGACGCGGCCTTCTATGCCGGCGGCACTCGCCTGGGCGTGGCGACCGCGCGACAGGTGCAGGGCAAGGAACTGTCCTACAACAACCTCGCGGACACCGATGCGGCGTTCGAATGCGTCGCCGAGTTCGACGCACCCACCGTGGCTATCATCAAGCACGCCAACCCGTGCGGTGTGGCCTCGGCCGCAACGTTGGCTGAGGCGTGGGACCTGGCGTTCCGCTGCGATCCGGTGTCGCCGTTCGGCGGCATCGTCGCGGTGAACCGCACGCTGGACGGCCCAGCGGCCGAAAAAATCGCCGCCATCCTGACCGAGGTGATCGTCGCACCGGATGCCGACGCGGCGGCGATCGCAGCGGTGGCGCGGCGGCGCAATCTGCGGCTGCTGCTGACCGGTGGCATGCCAGATCCAGGCGCGCCGGGGCTGACGTTCCGCAGCCTGGCCGGCGGTTTCCTGGCGCAAACGCGCGATGCAGGGCGTGTCCAGGCGGCGGACCTGCGCGTCGTGACGAAGCGCGCGCCGACCGAGGCCGAACTCGCCGATCTGCTGTTCGCTTTCCGCGTCTGCAAGTTCGTGAAGTCCAATGCCATCGTGTTTGCCAGGGACGGCGCGACGGTGGGCGTCGGCGCCGGCCAGCCGAACCGTGTCGATTCCGCACGCATCGCCGCGCGGCACGGCGTGGAGGCAGCGATTGCCGCGGGCCTGTCAGAGCCGCTGACGCGCGGCAGTGTCGCAGCGTCGGATGCGTTCTTTCCCTTCCCGGATGGGCTGGAGGCGTGCGTCGAAGCGGGGGCGACGGCGGTGATCCAGCCGGGGGGGTCGGTACGGGATGCGGAGGTGATCGCCGCAGCGGATGCGGCGGGCGTGGCGATGGTGTTCACCGGGATGCGGCACTTCCGGCATTGAGGAGGGCACGGTGGGTCGCGAGTCACCGCTGCCGCGGATACCGGGATTGGTCTGCGCGGGTTGATGGTTTGTTAAGCTTTTAACACGGAGAACACCGAGGACCACGGTGGGCCACGGAGGGTTCTCGAATGCTGCTGGCGCAGGAATTGACCGAACGGGTCATTGGATTGGCGATCGAAGTGCATCGTCAGACGGGGCCAGGATTATTGGAATCCGTATAATTGAGGGTTGCCTTTGCTTCGAACTCGAGCGAGCAGGGATTCCGTTCGAGCGTCAGGTCGGGGTCCCGATAATCTACAAGGGATGCCAGTTCGAGGAAGGCTTCAGGGCCGATATCGTGGTTGACCGCCAGGTCATCCTGGAAATCAAGGCGGTCGCTGCCATCGGACCGATGCACGAGGCGGAATTGCTCACCTACCTGCGAATGAGCGGCCTCCGCCTCGGCTTCCTGCTGAATTTCCACGCGCCCCGTCTGAAAGACGGTCTCCGCAGACTTATCGTCTAACCTTCTTCGTGGCCCCCCGTGGTCCTCGGTGTTCTCCATGTTAAAATCTTGCTTCCTTCGCAACAAACGGCCCGCAGCCTTGCCCCTCCCCCCACCCCAGGCATGATGCCCCTCCCCTCGCCACGGAGCCCGCCCCATCATGCAAGGCCACAACGTCCTGTTCATCATGTCCGACGAGCACAGTCGCCGCGTGCTGGGCGCCTACGGCAACGACATCGTCCACACGCCGCATCTCGACCGCCTCGCCGCCGAGGGCACGCTGTTCGAAAACGCCTACTGCAATTGCCCGATCTGCGTCCCCTCGCGCGCCAGCTTCGCAACGGGCCGCTACGTCTTCCAGGTCGGCTGCTGGGACAACGCGATCCCCTACACCGGCACGCCGCCGTCGTTCGGGCACCGCCTGCACGACACCGGCCATCGCTGCGATTCGATCGGCAAGCTGCACTACCGCGCCACCGACGATCCGAACGGCTTCGACAACGAAATCCTGCCGCTGCATGTGCTGAACGGCCAGGGCGACGTGCAGGGCCTGCTGCGCAGCCCGCCGCCGGGGCGCCCCAGCACGAAGCAGCTTGCGGGCGACGCCGGGCCCGGCGAATCCACCTATCTCACCTACGACCGCAATATCCGCGACGCGGCGATCGACTGGCTGCGCGGCATCGCCGCCTCCCCGCCGGACAAGCCCTGGTGCTTGTTCGTATCGTTCGTGTGTCCGCATTTTCCGCTGGTGGCGCCTCCGGAATTCTTCGCGATGTACCCGCCGGACAAGCTGCCGCTGCCGCGGCTGACCGATCCGAGCGAGTTCCCCGATCATCCGGTGCTGCGCAAGCTGCGCGAGGTGCAGAACTACCAGGACCATTTCCGCGACGAGGCGCATGTGCGCACGGCTCTGGCGGCATATTACGGCATGGTGTCGTTTCTTGACGATAACGTCGGCCGCGTGCTGTCGGCGCTGCGTGAAGGCGGCCTGGAGGACGATACGCTGGTGATCTACAGCAGCGACCACGGCGACAACCTCGGTACGCGGTCGTTCTGGGGCAAGTCGAACATGTACGACGAGTCGGCCGGCGTGCCGCTGATCATGCGCGGCCCGGGCGTCGCGGGGGGACATCGCGTGACCACACCGGTGTCGCTGGTCGATGCGTATCCGACGATCATCGAAACGGTGGGCGAAGCGTTGCCGCCGGAGGACCGCGCGCTGCCTGGCAGGTCGCTGCTGCGTCTGGCTGACGGTGCCGAGTCCGACCGCACATTGCTAAGCGAATATCACGCGGTCGGCTCGCTGACCGGCATGTTCATGGTGCGCTTCGGGCGTTGGAAATACGTGCATTACGAAGGCTACCGCCCGCAGTTGTTCGATCTGGCGGCCGATCCGGGGGAAACGCGCGATCTGGCGACGGACCCCGCGAACGCGGCGGCTCTGGCGGAGGGAGCACGGCGGCTGCGCGGCATCTGCGACCCTGCCGAGGTGAACGCACGCGCTTTCGCCGACCAGGCGGCACGGATTGCCGCGCTTGGCGGGGAAGCGGCGGTGCTGCAGACGGGGACCTATCCGTACACGCCCGCGCCTGGAGAGAAGCCGCGGATATCGACGCTGTAGCGACGCTCTTCCCCCTCCCCTTGTGGGAGGGGACGAGGGGGAGGGGTCTGTCTTAAAACTAGCCCCCTCCCCCTGACCCCCTCCCACAAGGGAAAAGCACACCGACCGCTACGAATACACGAACTCCTCGCCGTCCAGGTCGATGGCCGGGAAAGCATCCTTCTCTTGCCAGTAATCCTGCGTGTGCTGCCATTCCGGCTTGTCGCCGCGTTTCGGCAGCAGGTGCATGCCGCGCATCATGTAGCCAGGATTGAAGTTGTCTGTGCCGATCCAGTCGAGCAGCTTCATGTCACGGTCCTGCGCGCGCAGCGTCGGAACCACCGCCTGCGCGCCCTTCTCCCGCATGTGCTTCAGCAGGCGGCAAACGAAATCGGCGACCAGATCGGAACGCAGCGTCCAGCTTGCACGGAAATAGCCAAAAACCCACGCCATGTTGGGAATGCCGGTGAACATCATGCCGCGATACGTAACGGTCTCAGCGAAATCGAGCGGCTTGCCGTCGATCATGAACGCGATGTCGCCAAGGATGCAGAGATTGAATCCCGTCGCGGTGACGATGATGTCGGCTTCCAGCGTCTGGCCGGTCTTCAGCAGCACCCCCTTGTCGGTGAATCGCTCTATTTCGCCCGTCACCACCGATGCCTTGCCGGATTTGATTCCCTTGAACAAATCCGCGTCGGGCACGAATGCCAGCCGCTGCTGCCATGGCCGATAGCGCGGGGTGAAATGCGACATGTCATAGTCCGGCCCCAGGATCGCCTGGATCGCACCGAGCAGCTCCTGCTTCACCTTCTCTGGTTCAGCAAACGTCCGCCTGGTAAACCAATCCTGCTCGAACAAGATCTTGCGGCGGACGATTTCGTGGATCCAGATCTCGTCGATTTGCAGGCGGCGAAGTTCTTCCGCCAGTTCGATCGCGTTGCGACCGATGCGGAAATAGGTCGGCGAACGCTGCAGCATCGTCACATGCCCGCAGTCCGCGGCGATCGAGGGGATCAAGGTCGCGGCGGTGGCACCGGAACCGATGACGAGTACGGTCTTGCCCTTGTAGTCCAGGTCCTCCGGCCATTGCTGCGGATGAACGATGACGCCTTTGTAGTCGGCGATGCCTGGCCATTCCGGCGTATAGCCCTCGGAATGACGGTAGTAGCCCTGACACATCCACAGGAAGTTGGCGGTCATGCGGATCGGTTCGCCGGTGTCGGTGCGCACGCCCTCGATGGTCCATCGCGCGTCAGCGCTGGACCAGGACGCGGACAAAATCTTGTGGTGATAGCGGATGTGTCGGGCGAGGTCGTTCTCCTCGATGACCTCGCCCATGTAGGTCAGGATTTCCTCCGCCGTGGCGATCGGCGCGCTGGTCCACGGTTTGAAACGATAACCGAAAGTGTGCAGGTCGCTGTCGGAACGGATGCCCGGATAGCGGTGCGTCCACCACGTGCCACCGAAATGGTCCTGCACTTCCAGCACCACGAAGCGGGTCCCGGGGCACTGCTGCGTCAGGTGGTACGCACCGCCGATCCCGGATATGCCGGCCCCGACGATCAGCACGTCGAAATGTTCCGTCGTCTGTACGGCATGTTCTTGCAGCGTCACTGCGTCGTTCATCGGCCGGTCCCTTTGGAGCATTTCGTCATGGCTGGGATCATCGGGATCTCCCACCTGTCACTGCGAGGCGCGCAGCGACGAAGCAATCCCGTTCGTGACAATCAGCTTATCACGAACGAGATTGCTTCGTCGCTGCGCGCCTCGCAATGACAGGTGGGGCCTGTCAGCAGCGGGCTAACGGTGCTGCTTCGCCCAGGCCTCGTAACGCGCCTTGTTCTCGGCGTTCGGCGGATAGAGGCCGGGTAGCGACGCGCCCTTGTTCACCTCCGCCATGATCCATTCCTCCATCCGTTCTTGCTCCCCAGCCGTCGCCGCGACTTCCTCCACCAGCTTCTGAGGGATCACCACCGCGCCGTCGTCGTCCGCCATGATCACGTCGTCCGGGAAGATCGCCACGCCGCCGCAGCCGATCGGCTCCTGCCAGTTCACGAATGTCAGACCTGCTACCGAGGCCGGCGCCGCCCAGCCCTGGCACCACACCGGCAGGCCGGTGCCCAGCACGCCGGCGATGTCGCGCACCACGCCATCGGTCACCAACGCCGCCACGCCGCGCTTCGCCATGCGCGCACACAGAATATCGCCGAACACGCCGGCATCGGTGACGCCCATCGCATCGATCACGGTGATGGCGCCGGCCGGCATGTCCTCGATAGCCGCACGCGTGGAGCGCGGCGAGGCCCAGGATTCCGGCGTCGCAAGGTCCTCGCGCGCCGGCACGAAACGCATGGTGAAGGCACGCCCGATCAACCGAGGCTGCCCCGCACGCAATGGCTTCGGCCCGCGCATCCACACGTTGCGCAGGCCTTTCTTCAACAGGACGGTGGTGATCGTCGCGGTGGAAACGGTTTGCAGCGCGGCAACGATCTGCGGGTCGAGATCCATGGCAGGCTCCGGTATGGCTGGCGTTGCGATTGCCGGGTCACGTGCCCGATCCTGCCCGCCACGTCCAGCCAATACGGAATGCCCGTCCGCCTGGCCGGGCCGTGGCAGGTCCAGCGCCGGCACGATGCGCTGGTATGGCAGGGCCGCCCAGCCGCCGCTGGTGCAGCCGCCGGTGGAGCAATCGATCCCGCTGGTGACGATGCCGGGACGCCAGCAACTGCCGGCGGTTTCGACGTTCGTGCGGGCCGCGCGGGCGTATCGCCGGCTGGGATGAAGTGCAAGCGCGCGATCGACCCAGCGCACGTCACGACTTTCATAGCCAGAAGCGCAGCGACGAAGCTATCCCGATCGAAAGGCGTACCACGCAGCGTCCGCGGGTCGCCATGAACGGTATTGCTGCGCCGCTTCGCACCTTGCAATGACAGTGGGCAGCCGCGGCGCACCTTCGCTACGGTTGAAGGTCAATACATGTTGCAGGGTGATCGCATTTGGCCTGAGGGTGGATCGATGCGTATGGACCGAAGCCGGTGCCGTCCCTTCTGCTGTTTGATTCGCACGGAGGACGCGCGGAGGGCCACGGGGAACACGGAGGCGCTTTCCCGGTGTGCCGCGCTGCAACGAACGCCCCGACACCTGGGATCAAATGTATCCCGATCCAGCGCACGCGGCGAGGTGACGGGCACAGGACCTCCGTGATCCCCGTGGCCCTCCGCGCGTCCTCCGTGCGAATCAAACGAGGCAACGATTCGCCCCCGCCCTGCGCCAGTTGCCCCCCGCCCTGCGCCAGTTGCCCCCGCCCTGCGCCAGTTGCCAACGGCAGTCGGCCGCAAATGCGATTGCCCTGATACATGTTGTGGCCGCCGTTGACGTGCACGACCTGTCCTGTCACGTAGCCTCCCGCATCGCTTGCCAGGAACAAACACGCGCCGGCGATCTCATCGACATGTCCGTAACGGCCGAGCGGCACCTCCGCGATGATGCGCTCGCGCGGCTGGTGCACGTATTGCGACCAGTCGCGTACCGTATCGATCGGGCCGGGCGAGACGGTGTTGGTCTCGTGTGACAGCATGGCGAGAAGGAGGCGCATTTCGGTGGCCCGGAATCCGTTGCTGACATACTGGCTCGGCTAACCTATGCCACGTGGCGCCGGATTGGCCACGCGCGCAAAGGCAAAACGCGGATTTCTTCTCCTGGTAAATATGGATGCCGAAGGGTCACAGCTATGAAACCAACCCTCCCCCTGATCCTCAGCTTCAACGGAGGCTATGTCGATACCGCCGGCTTCATCGCCCTGCAGGGTCTGTTCACCGCGCACGTCACCGGAAACTTCGTGACGATCGGCGCCGCGCTGGTGTTCGGCACATCGGGCGTGGTGGCCAAACTACTCGCCTTGCCGACGTTCTGCATCGTCGTTGCACTGTCCCGCATTCTGGGCCGCACGCTGGCCCACCGGCCGCACCTGCGGCAGCATATCGTGATCGGCATGCAGTTCGTGCTGCTGCTCGCCGGCTGCATTCTCGCTCTTCGTTTCGGCCCATTCCCGAACGGCGACTCCGCATCCGCCATCATCACGGGCATGGTCCTCGTTTCCGGCATGGCGATCCAGAACGCCGTGCACCGGGTCCACCTCGCCGCCTTCCCGCCCACCACGCTGATGACCGGCAACACGACGCAATTGGTCATCGATGCCGTGGATCTTGTGTTCTATCGCGCCGACGCCATGGAAAGGGCCGCCTCTCGCCAACGGCTGCAACGCATGGCCCAGGCCATCGTCTGTTTTGCTGCCGGCTGCGCTGCCGCGGCATTGCTGTACTGGACTGTGAAGATGTGGTGCTTCGCAGTGCCGCCGCTGCTGGTCGCGGCCGCGTTGGCGGTACTTCCGCGAGGGAACGCGCCGCCGTAAGAGAATTGGCACCCATCCTTATTCATGCCACCGTCCGACCAACCGAACCCAACGTCGGCCGACCGCCTCGGCCAAAACCGGAGGACGCACCCATGACCACCCACGTCCGCTGCGGCACATTCTTCACCGGCGACGACACGCCCGTGCGCCGCAACGTCACAATCGGCATCGGCGACGACAGCCGCATCGCCTTCGTCTGCGACACCACCGAGGCGCCGCCGGTCGCCGTGCACGACACGGTGCTGGACTACTCCAATCTGTTCGTCATGCCCGGCCTGATCGACGTGCACACGCACCTGGCCTATGGCAACGCCAAGAGCGAGGAAGACATCGACCTCTACCAGCCGATGGAATTCCGTGCGCTGCGCGCGTTGTTCTTCGCGCAGAAGGTGGTGGCCGCCGGCTATACCTCGATTTGCGCGCCGGGCGATGCGGGGCAGGTCAGCCTGTCGGTGCGCAACGCCATCAACTTCGGCTTGTTCGACGGCCCCCGCGTCACCGCCGCCGGCCGCTACCTGACCACGCGGCAGGGACTGACCGACTGGTATCCCACCTGGATCGGCGTGCCGGACACGTCGATCGGCCGGCTCGTCACTAACAAGGACGAGGCAATCGAGGAAATCCGTGTCCAGGTCAAGAACGGCGTCGATTGCATCAAGCTCGCGATGGACGGCATCCAAACGCGCCCGAACGGCGAGCTGATCGCCGCGTTCAACCAGGACGAGACCACCACGATGGTGACCGAGGCGCATCGTCTCGGCCGCAAGGTGGTGGTGCACGCGCGCGGCAAGGAAGCGGTGCTTTACTCCGCGCGTGCCGGTGTGGACCTGATATTCCACGCGACGTTCCTGGACGACGAATGCCTCGACGCGATGCTGGCGTCGGGCAGCATGCTGTGTCCGACGATGACCTTCCAGCGTAACATCATCGACTTCACCCAGCCGCACGAACCGGCTGCGCAGAAAGGCCGTCCGCCGGTCGTCGAGCGGGAATACGCCATCGCCTGCAAGAACATGCAGAAGGCGCGCAAGGCCGGCGTGCCGATGCTGACCGGCACGGATACCGGCTTCGCGGTGACGCCGTACGGCGAATGGCACGCGCTGGAACTGGAGATTTTCGTCCGCGATCTTGGGTTCACACCGGCCGAGGCGCTGCGCTGCGCCACGTCGGTCAATGCTCGCTTCCTGAACCACGGCGCGCAACTCGGCGTGCTGGAGACCGGACGGTTCGCCGATTTCATCGCGGTGGATGGCTCGCCGCTGGAGAACATCGCGATCCTGCAGGACAAGAGTCGCATCCGTCACGTGCATATTGGCGGCAAGCGCATGCAGATTCCCGAGCGCAGCTACGACCCGCGTCAGGTCACCGACCGCAGCCTGTCGAACTGGACGGATCTCTACACGCAGGAGCGGGTGCGCGAACTGTATCCGACACGCCGCCAACTCGCCGCGGCTGCGGAATAGGCCGCCCCCGTCATTGCGAGAACCGCCCATTGTCATGGCGAGTTACCACCGGCCAGGCGGCCGACCCGCCCAGGATGAAACGGCGTCGGCGGCTGGACGTAGGTTCCCCCCTCCCCTTGAGGGAGGGGTTGGGGGAGGGGTCGATTTGTACGCCTCGACCCCTCCCTCAAGCGGAGGGGAGGCCTTGTGTCATGACAAGCAGCGGCTCATTACG
>DASXFW010000322.1:0-10829 GCA_036489395.1 Acetobacteraceae bacterium
CTTGGCGTGGCCGCTGGGCCGAAGCAATCCCCCGCGGGGGTTTGCTTCGGCCACGCGGCCTCGCAATGACAGGGGGGCCGCAACCTCAACACCCCGCGTTGCTCAAAGCCGCCTGCAGCGCCTCGTACAACGGGGTCGATCCCTCGCGGAAATGCAGCGGGCTGATGATCCACACCATATCGTCGCGCATGGTGAAAACGACGACGTAGGGTTTGCGATCATCGCAGGTCGTAGCCGAACCGCATGTTTTTATGTGGCCACAAGAAGGGCGAAACGCAAGGTTTGTTGTAGCAACAGATTATGCCCTCCCCGGGCACGCCGCCGTCACCCGGCTTGCAGCGTTCCCAGTTCCTCCAGACACACCCGCAGCCCCAAATCCAGCAGCTTGTCCCGCCGCAGCACCACCGCGAGGCACCGTGTCAGCGCCGGCCGCAGTGCGCGCACCGCCATATCGGGCGGCGGCGCGACGATCGCGCTTGCCGGCAGGATCGTCGCGCCCAACCCGCTTTCAGCCAACAGCTTGATCGCCTCGACGCTGCCCAGTTCCATGATCGGCCGGGGCGTCTGTCCGGCACGCCGGAACCACGCATCCACCACGCCGCGCGTGGTGCCGCCGCTTTCGTACAGAATCAACGGCTGCCGCGACAGCGCCGCCGGCCGCAGCGCCGCCGCCTCCGGCAGCAGCGTGGCGGGCGCATAGGCGAGCATCGCCTCTTGGTGGACCTGGCGGGTCTCCAGCGACCGGTCGAGCCGCCCCAACTGCGTCACCAACGCCACGTCCAGCGCGCCGTCCTGCACCTTGCGCAGCATGTCCGGCGTGTTGCCGGTGGCGATGATGATCTCCAGGCCGGGCATGCGCGCTTTCATCCGCGCCAGCAGGGGCGGCAGCAAATGGATGCAGGCAGTCGCGCCGGTGCCAAGGCGGACACGTCCGGTCTCGCCGCCTTGGAACGCCGCCGCAGCGGCGACCAGGTCATCGAGCGCCACCTGGACGCGGCGCGCGTGTACCAGCACCGCCGCCCCGGCCGCGGTCGGGCGCGTGGTTCCGCTGCCGCGTTCCAGCAGCCGCACCGCCAGGGCATGTTCCAGCTCGCGCAACTGCTGGCTCGCCGCCGGCTGGCTGATGTGCAGCGCGCGGGCCGCGGCAGACACGCTGCCGGTTTCCACCGCGGCGATCAGGCTGCGCAACTGGCGGAGCGTGGGGGGCGGGATAGCCATAGGCCAAACTTATGCTGATACATCGTATCCGAAAATTATTCTTTTGGGTCGGCGAGGCCGGTGCGAAGCTGCGTCCATGCCTGATTCGCTGCCGAGCACCATCCGCCCCGCCACCGACGCCGACATGGACGTTATCGCCGCGATCTATGCACACCACGTGCGGCACGGGCTGGCCTCGTTCGAGACCGAGCCGCCCGACGCCGCGGAGATGCGCCGCCGCCGCGCCGACATACTGGCCAAGGGGCTGCCCTACCTGGTGGCAGCCGACGGCGACGCGGTGCTGGGCTACGCGTACGCCAGCACCTACCGCCCACGCGCCGCGTACGCGAACACGGTCGAGAACTCGGTCTATCTGCACCCCGAAGCGATCGGCCGCGGCATCGGCCAGCGCCTGCTGGCGGCGCTGATCGAGGTGTGCGAGGCGCGCGGCCTGCGCCAGATGATCGCGGTGGTCGGCGACAGCGCCAATGTTGCGTCGATCCGGCTGCACGAAAAGCTGGGATTCCGCCGGGTCGGCGTGCTCACCAACGTCGGTTACAAGCACGGAAGATGGCTGGACACCGTGTTGCTGCAACGCAGTCTGGGAGCAGGCGCCGACGCCCCGCCGGCGCGCTGATGCACCGCCCGCGCCTGCTGGTCATCGTCGTGCTCGGCATCGGTCAGGTCCTGGTGTGGGGATCGACCTACTACCTGCCTGCCGTGCTGGCGAAGCCGACCGCGCAGGCCACCGGCTGGCCGCTTGCCTGGGTGATTGGCGGGCTGTCGCTGGGGCTGCTGCTGTCCGGCCTGGTGTCGCCCAAGGTCGGCGATCTGATCGAGCGCCGGGGCGGCCGCCCGGTCCTCATGGCCAGCGCCGCACTGACCGCCGCCGGGTTGCTCGGTCTCGCCGCAGCGCCGAACCTGGCCGCCTACGTTGCCGCCTGGCTGGTGCTGGGCGTCGCGATGGGCACCGGGCTGTACGATCCGGCGTTCGCCGCGCTTGGCCGGCTATACGGACAGGAGGCGCGCTCGGTCATCACCTCGCTGACGCTGATCGCCGGCTTCGCCAGCACCGTATGCTGGCCGCTCAGTGCATTGCTTTTGCAGTATTTCGGCTGGCGCGGTACCTGCGTCGCCTACGCCGCGCTGCAACTTGCCGTGGTGCTGCCGCTGTACGGCTTCGGCCTGCCGCGCGAGGTGCCGCGCGCCCCTGCGCAACGCCACGCCGCATCCGACACAACCGGTCTGCCCCGCCGGTCGAACTACCGGCTGCTGTTCTGGCTGGTGGCGCTGACCCAGACATTGGCCTCGATCATTGCCGCGATCGTATCGGTGCACCTGCTGACCGTGCTGCAACTGCGCGGCGTGAAGCTGGACAGCGCGGTGGCGCTGGGGGCGCTGGTCGGCCCATGCCAGGTCGGCGCGCGGCTGGTGGACCTGATGTTCGGCCGCCGCATCCACCCGGTGTGGGAGACAATGGTCGCCGCGGTGCTGGTGGTCATCGGCCTCGGGCTGCTGCTGCAAGGCTATGGCGCGATCTGGATCGGGCTGGTGCTGTACGGCTGCGGCATCGGCCTGCGCTCCATCGTGCGCGGCACGCTGCCGCTCGCGTTGTTCGGCCCCGGCGGCTACGCCAGCCTGATGGGGCGGCTGGCCTTTCCGATGCTGGTGGCGCAGGCCGCGGCACCTTCGGCCGGTGCGGTGCTGCTGCAGCGGTACGGCGCCGACGGCATCCTGGCGGCGTTGTTCTGGCTCGCGGTCGCCACGCTGGGAACCGGCGCGCTGCTGATCCCGTTCGCCCGGCCGAGGCCTGTGCCGGCGTAGTCCGCTTGCCCGCCGCACGATCAGACCGCGGGTTGCGCGGCGTGGGGGCCGCTCCGATACTGCCCGGGCATGTCCCGGCGCCATTGACTCACCCGATGCTCGATCGCCTGGCGCCGTTCGGCTTCGTGTTGCTGTGGAGCTCGTCCTTCATCGCCTCGCGAGTCGGGCTGCGGCACCTCTCCCCGCTGTTGTTCGTGTCGGTCCGCATGTGGGTCTGTGCCGCGGTGCTGGTTTCGGCGATGCTGGTGCTGCGCCGGCCGTGGCGCGTGCTGCGCGGCAAGTGGCTGCATTGTGCGGTGGCCGGCGTGCTGGTCAACGCCATCCTGCTGATGACCGCGCACGTGGCGATGACCCGCGTGCCCGCGGCGCCGATCGCGCTGGTCCAGACGCTCAATCCGCTGCTGACCGCGGCGCTGGCCTGGCCGGTGCTGGGCGAGCGGCTGACGCCGCGGCAGTGGCTCGGTTTGTTGCTGGGCGCGGCGGGGGTGGTGCTGATCGTCGGGCTGGCGGCGCTGCACAGCACGGTCGAGGCGCGGCTGCTGCTGCTGACGGTCGGCGGTGTGTTCGCGCTGGTCGGCGGCACGCTGTATTTCGGCCGCTTCTGCCGCGGCGTGCCGATGCTGGAGGGCACGACGGTGCAGTTCCTGGCCTCCGCCGTGGTCTGCACGCTGTCGCTGGCGGTGTTCGAGACGCCGCACGCGGACTGGACGTGGAGCGCCATCGAGTCGGTCGCGTGGAACGCCGGCGCGGTGTCGCTGGGCGGGATGGTGCTGTACTTGCTGATGCTGGCGCGCGGCACGGTGGCGCGGGCGACCGCCAACTTCTACCTGGTTCCGGGGTTCGCCGCGGTGCTGGCGTGGTGGCTGCTGGGGGAGCGGTTGGCGCCGCTGACGGTGGTTGGGTTGGTGGTGTCGTCGGTGGGGTGCTGGCTGGTCAGCCAGAAACCTCGCCCACGAAGTGGGGTTGGGCCGCGAAGCGGATCGACGCGAGGCGCGTAAGCGTCGAGGGTGAGGGGCGTAAACGCACGGTCGGCCTGTGCGGTACGCCCCTCACCCTCGCCGCTGCGCGTCTCGACCTCTCCCGCAAGGGGAGAGGTTTTTTGCTATCGCACCGCGAACTGTGTCTTGCCGAACATGACTTCGCGCTCGGCATCGGTCATCGAGCCTTGCCGCTGGTTGTCCGCCAGCACCGCGACACCGCGCTGCACCGCCGGACGCGCCGCCATCGCATCGTGCCAGCGCTTCACGTTCGGATAATCGCCCAGGTTGACGTTGCGGCGTTCCGCATTACGGATCCACGGGAACGTAATGATATCGGCCATGCTGTACTCGTCGCCGGCGAGCCAGGTCGCCTCGCCCAGCCGCTTGTTCAGCACGCGGTGGAGACGCGCGACTTCGTTGCGATAGCGCCCGATCGCGTAGGGAAGCTTCTCCACCGAATAGTTGGCAAAGTGGTTATACTGGCCGAACATCGGGCCGACGCCACCCATCTGGAACATCATCCATTCCAGACATTTGTAGCGGCCAACCGCATCTTTCGGGATCAGTTTCCCGCCGGTCTTTTCCGACAGGTAGATCATGATGGCCGCGGACTCGAACAACGTGAGCTTCTTGCCGCCGGGCCCGTCGGGATCGACGATCGCCGGGATACGATGGTTCGGCGTGATGGCGAGGAACTCCGGCCTGAACTGGTCGCCCTTGCCGATGTTGACCGGAATGACCTTATACGCAAGGCCAAGCTCCTCCAGTGCGATATGCACCTTATGGCCGTTCGGTGTCGGCCAGGTCCAGACTTCGATCATTGCGCTTCCTCCCTATTTTACGCCGGACCGTTACGCGTTCCCCGACAGGTAATCCACTGCCGCCTGCACGCCGCCCGGCTTGTGCGGCACACCCGCGACACGCAGCCCCATTTCCACGCCGCCCAGCGTGCCGACCAATTGCAGATCGCCGAAATCGCCGAGATGGCCGATGCGGAACACGCGGTCCTTCAGAATGCCGAGGCCGTTGCCCAGGCTCATGTTGTATTTTTCCAGGATCGCCACGCGCAGAGCATCCGCGCTGTGGCCCTCCGGCACGCGCACCGCGGTCAGCGACGACGAATAATGCCGCGGCTCGGCGCACTGCACTTCAAGGCCCCAGGTGCGCACCGCGCGGCGTGTGGCCTCGGCGTGGCGGTCGTGGCGGGCGAACACGTTGGGCAGGCCTTCCTCCAGCAGCATCTTCACCGCCTCGTTCAAACCGAACAGCAGATTGGTGCCGGGGGTGTAGGGGAAGTAGCCGGTCTTGTTGGCCTCCAGCATCGGCCGCCAGTCCCAGTAGCTGCGCGGCAGCTTCGCACTGTCCGCCGCCTTCAGCGCCTTGTCGCTGATCGCGTTGAACGACAAACCTGGAGGCAGCATCAGTCCCTTCTGCGAGCCGGCCACCGTGACATCGACGCCCCACTCGTCGTGCCGGTAATCCATCGACGCCAGCGAGGAGATCGTATCGACCATCAGCAGCGCCGGATGCTTCGCCGCATCGATCGCCGCGCGCACTTCGTCGATGCGGCTGGTGCAGCCGGTCGAGGTCTCGTTGTGCACGACGCACACCGCCTTGATGCGATGCGCCTTGTCGTCCGCGAGCGCGGCGCCGATCGCCGCCACGTCGGCGCCGCGGCGCCAGTCGGTCTCGATCAGCAGCGGCGTCAGTTGCAGGCGTTGCGCCATCTCCTTCCACAACGTCGCGAACCAGCCGGTCTGGCACATCAGCACCGTGTCGCCGGGCGACAGCGTGTTGGTGAGCGCCGCTTCCCAGGCTCCGGTGCCGGAAGCGGGATAGATGATCACCGGCCCGCTGGTCTGGAAGATCGCCTTCACGTTGCCGAGCAACTCGCGGCCCATGCGGCCGAAGTCCGGGCCGCGGTGGTCGATGGTGGGGTTGTCGATCGCGCGCAGCACGCGGTCGGGCACGTTGGTTGGGCCGGGGATCTGCAGGAAGTGCCGGCCAGCGGCGCGGGTCTGGGTCATCGGCGGGGTCTCCGATAGAGGGGGCGGGAGATTGGCGCTGTTCGGGGCGGTTGCCAAACGGGCGACGGGACGGTGACGGCCCTTGCATCCGACAGATTTTTACGTAAATTCTGTATCTGGAGTTCGTCCCGGAGACGGTCGCTCATGCAGACGTTTCGCTCGCTGCACTTCCAGAAGAATCTCGGCGACGTTCTGGCCGCCGTCGCGGAACACCCCGTGGTTCTGTTGAACCGCGGCCAGCCTCGCGCCGTGGTCATGTCGGCCGAGGAGTTTCGTCGCCTCAAGCGCGCCGCGAACGAGCCAGTCCCGGCCGCGGCCCAGCCGGTACGGCGGCAAGTGTTTCGAGTGGGCCAGCAGACCGACCCGCTCGGCTATGATACGTCCAACTTCGCCGCCTGCGTACGGGACATGGCGGCCGACGCTCTGTCCGGCGGGAAGGGCAGCGACATCCGAAATGAAGCAGACCATGTTCGCGATGCGTTGCGTGAAGCGGGACTTCTGCCCGCGACCGCGGACAGGTTGTGATCCCCCGCTTCGTCATTGCCGACACCACGCCAATTTCCGTACTGTCTTTGCTGGGGCGGAACGGGCTCGATCTGTTGCTCGCGACCGGCGCCGAACTGGTTGTCACGGACGTGGTGCGCGACGAGCTGCTGGAGGAGCCCGACCCCGGCGCCGATGTTTCGGCCGAGCGTCGCAGCGAAATCAATGACTGGATTCAACAACGAGTCACTGAGGGGCGCCTGACGGAAATGCCGACGAGCGCGGGAAGATTATACCGCGCGGCCATGGCCGGTTGGCAGGCAATCGGCAGCCCGCCAGGTGTTCGGCCGTCGCGGAAGGACCTCGGCGAAGCCAGCATCGTCGGCCTCCTGTCCGCATTGACCGAGGAAGCCGGGCCACAGCGGACGACATTTGTCATCATGGACGATCGGCGCGGCCGGGCCGCTGTTCGTGCCCTGGCCGTGGCCAACATCGATCTGATGGGAACAGCGGCGTATCTGCGAGTTCTTGCTGACGACTATAACAATAAGCTTGCGGCAGATGCGTGGGGGGCGATTGCGGCTGTTGTGGATACGCAGCTTGATCATGGAATTCAAGCCGATCCACTGGTGTTCCGCCGCTAAGCGCGATGGATCAGCGGAAACACCAGCCGCCCCGAGCCGTCAGGCGAACGACTCCGTCATTGCCGAATACACCAGCGTCCGCAGATCGCGCCGCAAGGTCAGCCGCACGTCGCTGCCCAGCACCTGCGTCATGAACACCACCGCCAGGTCTTCCTTCGGATCGATCCAGAACGCGGTCGATGCCGCGCCGCCCCAGAAGAACTCGCCCAGCGTGCCCGGCAGGCGCGTCTTCGCCACGTTCACGTTCACGCCGCACGCCAGCGAGAAGCCGATGCCGGAATAGCCCGCCTCGCTGAATAAACCCGGTGGCGCCATGTCCGCCAGCTCGCGGTTGCCCGGCAGGTGGTTCAGCGAGAACAACGCGACGGTCTTGGGCGACAGAATCTGTACACCGTCCAGAGTTCCGCCGTGCAGCAGCATCCGGCAGAACCGCAGGTAATCATGCGCGGTGGACACCAGTCCGCCGCCGCCCGATTCCAGCTTCGGCGGCGCGGCGTAGGTGCTTTTCGCCGCATCATCCTGCACCTTCAATCCGCCGCCCTCGCGCGGCATGTAGCAGGAGCTGAAGCGGCCGGTATCATCCGACGGACACCAGAAGGCGGTATCGTGCATGCCAAGCGGCTGGAACACACGCTTGTGCAGGAACTCGCCGAAGCTCATGCCGCCGAGCTTCTGCACCAGATAGCCCAGCACGTCGATCGCCACCGAGTAGTTCCACGCCGTCCCCGGCGAAAACTCCAGCGGCAGACCGGACAATTGCTCGATCATTGCATCGAGGCCGCCCTCTGTGTCGTGGCCCGCAACCTGCAGGCGGCGGTACGCCGCATCGACGTTGGTGCGGTTCATGAAGCCGTAGGTCAGCCCCGCGGTATGAGTCGCCAGGTCGATCACCTTCATCGGCCGCACCGGCGTCGTCGTCATGAAGCCCTGCGCGGCAGAAACGACAGGGCTGGGCACGCCGGTCGAATACACCCCCAGATTGCGGAACGAAGGAATGTGCGTGGCGACGTCGTCGTCCAGTCCAAGCGCGCCTTCTTCCACCAGCATCATCAGCGCCACGGCGGTGATCGGCTTGCTCATGGAGTAAATGCGGAAGATCGCATCCTCGCGCATCGGCTTGCCGCGCTCCAGGTCCATGTGTCCGGACATTCCGGTGTGCGCCAGCTCGCCGCGGCGGTACACCATCGTCAGGATTCCCGGCAGCCGGCCCGTATCGACGTAGCGGCGCTTCATCACCTCATCCAGCCGCGTCAGTCGCGAACCCGACAGCCCAACCGCTTCCGCCTTCATCCCGGTCTCCTGTTCCTATGCCAGCGCCAGTTCCTGATAGTCGTCCGCCGCCACCGCGTCACATCGCGCACGATACGCCGGCGCGCTGCCACTGTAACGCGCGATGATGCGGGTCTGCTTGCCTTCGACGTTGCGGTTGATGCCGGTCATCCACGAGTCGATCTCGTTCGACAGCAGCCCCACGCCCAGCGCCTTCACATGTTCTGTCCACGAGGCGACGCCGGCGTCGGTCGCCTCGATGCGCGTCAGGTCGTGCGCGTGCGCGAAACGCAGCAGGCCGGTCACCCACTCGACGTTGTATTCGATGCTGCGCGGGATGTTGCCCAGCGCGGTATGCGGCCCCATCAGCATCGTCATGTTGGGAAAGCCCTGCACCAGCACGCCGAGATAGGTCCGCGGCCCGTCCTTCCACGCGTCCTTCAGCCGCAGCCCGTCGCTGCCGCGGATGTCGATGCGGTCGAAGCTGCCGGTGATCGCATCGAAGCCGGTCGCGTAGATGATGACGTCGAATTCGTATTCCGCGTTGCTGGTCCTGAGGCCGGCCGCCGTGATCCGTTCGATCGGCGTTGCGTTGATATCCACCAGCTTCACGTTGGGCTGGTTATAGACCTCGTAATACCGCGTCTCCAGCGGCACACGGCGGGTGCCGAAGCCGTGGTTCTTCGGGATCAGCTTCTCCGCCACCGCCTGGTCCTTCACCCGCTGGCGGATCTTGCGGGCCACGAAGTCCGATAGCAGCGCGTTCGCCGCACGGTCGGTCAGGATGTCGCGAAAATTCCCCTGCCAGATCCCGAACCCCGGCTCGCCATACCGCTGCTCCCAGAACGCCTCGCGCTCGTCCGGAGTCACTTCGAAGGTGCCGCGCGGATCGGGCGTGTGCAGGAAACAGGCAAATGTTTCCTGGCAGCGGCGGAACATCTCCGGATAGCCGGCCTTGATCTGCGCCATCGTCTCGGCATCGATCCTGCTGTTGTGCAGCGGCGCGCACCAGTTCGGCGTGCGCTGGAACACGGTCAGATGCCCGGCGGTCTTTGCCACTTCCTGGATCGTCTGCACGCCGGTCGCGCCGGTGCCGATCACCGCCACGCGCTTGCCTTCGAACCGCACCGGCTCCTTCGGCCAGCGAGCGGTGTGGAAGGACGCGCCGCGAAAGCTGTCCACGCCCTCGATACGCGGCATGGTCGGCGCGGACAGCGGGCCGATCGCGGTGATCAGGAAACGCGCGCGGTAGCGGCTGCCGTCCTCGCACTTTACGTTCCACTGCCGCGCGGCATCGTCATAGTGCGCCGCGGCCACGCGCGCATGGAATTGGATATCGCGGCGCAGGTCGAACTTGTCGGCGACGTAGTTGATATAGCGTTCGGTCTCCGGCTGACCGGCGAAGTGTTCCGACCAGTTCCACTCCTGAAGCAGCTCCGGCGAGAACGAATAGCTGTAGGAGTAGCTTTCGGAATCGAAGCGGGCGCCGGGATAGCGGTTCCAGTACCAGGTGCCTCCGACGTCGGTGCCCGCCTCCAGCACGCGGACACGCATCCCCAGTTGCCGCAGGCAATACAGTTGGTACAGGCCCGAAATGCCCGCGCCGATGATGATGGCGTCGTATTCAACGTCCGTCGCGGCCATCGATTGCTCCTGTATCGCGGTCATCCAACCGTCCACCACGATTTAAACCGCGATTCGCCGAATGACCAACTCATATCAGCCAATCGGCCTGATCATACTCCAGAGGTCAGCGCCGCCGCGAAGCTCGCACGTAGTCCGGCTTCGGGGAGGCCGCGCTGAATCACCACGATCTCGCCGCCGGTATCGCGCCAGGCCGCTTCGGCCCGAAGCGGCAGGCTGGTCGGCCGGTGCAGCACGTGGTGCACGGCCTGGATCACCATGGGGTGTTCGACGCCGACGATCCGCACGATGCCCTTCAGCCGCAACACATCGGCACCATGCAGAGACAGCAATGAATCAAGCCACAGAGCCAAAGCCGTGCCAGGGATTGGCCGATCGGCCCGCAGAACGGTGGAGGCAATACCGTGATGATGGTGTTCGTGCCCATGGTCCACTGGACCGAGCCAGCTCTCGGGACGTTCCTCCGGTCCCAGCCCGAACACATCCTCCGGCGTCACATCCCCGTCGACCACCCGCCGGATCGGCGCCTGGACGTTGAACGCGCGGATCGCCGGCTCCAACGCGTCGGCCTCCGCCGAGCTCACGAGGTCGGTCTTGGTCAGCAGAATGCGATCGGCGAACGCTATCTGGTGACGCGCTTCCTCTTGCTCGCGGAGTTGCGTGGGCGCGTGGATCGCATCCACCGTCACCACGATACCGTCCAGGTGGCAGGGCTGCCTTGTGTCGGTCAGCGTGTGCACGACCGGCGCCGGATCGGCCAG
>DASXFW010000392.1:0-48702 GCA_036489395.1 Acetobacteraceae bacterium
GGTGCATGCTCTACGAATTGATCCCCAACATGCCGGAGCATCGGCTACAGCCGCTGATCCAACGGTTCGCGGAAATGCTGGTCAGCAGCCGCATGTTTGGCCAGTTCCTGTCGGGCGCGGAATGAGGGGATGAGTGAGGGGGCAACCAGTTCGACTATGACGGTGCATCCTCGCCGAGGAGCTCGGTCAGCGACCACGGGCACTGGTCGGGCGGCGGCAGTGGCGGCTTGCCGTCCATCTGGTGCGGCAGGATACGCAGCGCCCGGCGGTAGATGCGGGCGAGGTCGAGGCGGTGCCGCATCGACGGCGTAAATCGGTCCGCCGCGTCGATGCCGAACCGCCTTGCATCGGCCTGCCAATTGTCCACATCCCGTGCGTCGGGCCAGCCGAGCGCCTTCAGCCGGTGCGCCATCGCCTGCATCAGCAGCGAGCTGACTGCATGGAGTTGTTCCATGCCCACGCTCTCGATTTCCTCGACGACGTTCCCCCAATCGACCTGGTCATTGACTCGCTCGCCAGCGGCGAGCCGGCGCAGCAGGTCCGCCTGGTGCTCCGACCATTCCAGGATGTCGGTCTCGTAGAGATCGTTCATGCACGCCTCCGTCGGCGGGGAACGGATCATAGCGGGATTGGCGGTCCGCCGACACGGCCGGTGCCGGCACGCCGCCGGCCAGCTTTACAACCGCGGGCTTGTCCGGCGAGGCGTGGCTGACGAAGACGCGCACTCGATCGTTCCTTCGGCGTTACGGCATAAGCGTATCACGGCAGAAACGGAACGGCGCTGATATGTGTGCAAGGGCGGAACCCTGCAAGGCGTAACGGCCTGCTCGCGCGTGCGGCTTGCGCAAAGAGAGGCCCCGCATGGCGTGCGGCATGCAGGATTGAGCCCGCTCCGTCACCGGCGCATTGGCTCACGCATTGAATGTGGCGCTCACACATTCCATGGCGTAGAGCTTTGTATCTGGGGTAATGCCCACTATATGGCATTGGTTGGAGATGCGCCATGAAAGCCAGGGTCATGCCGGACGGTCGGGTCAGCCTACCGGCCGAACTCCGCAAGAAGCACGGCCTTGCCCAAGGCGGTGAGGTGATCGTCGAGGACGCCGGTGACGCGATCGTCCTTCGGACGGTCGATCAGGTGGTCGCACGGGCTCAGGCGCTCAGCCGCAAGCTGGTAGCTGGCAAGGCAGGTGCATCGGTTGAAGACTTCCTCGCCGATCGGGCGCGCGAGGCGGATGCCGAGTGACGACTGTAGCCCTCGACGCCTCCGCACTACTGGCCATGCTCCTGGGCGAACCAGGCGGCGAGAAGGTGAAGGCAGCGCTCGACGGAGCTTTGCTCTGCGCGGTGAACCTGGCGGAAATCGTCAGCCACTACGCCAAACTCGGCGCATCGCGACCGGACATCGAGGCGATGTTGCGGCCCCTGCCGATACGGGTCGTGCCGGTCGATGCGGCCCTGTCCTACGCGGCCGGCATGCTTCGACCGCTTACGCTGCGGGGCGGGCTGTCGCTGGGTGACCGATACTGCCTTGCGCTGGCCAGGCGCGAGGGTATTCCGGCTTTGACGGCCGAGCGCCGCTGGCCGGACATCGCAGCGGCGGCGAATGTCACGGTCGATGTGATCCGTTAGGGCCTGAAACGGAACAAGTGCTTCCACAGCCTGCGCGTGACGCTTCTGTGTCATGGCCGGCCTGGCCCGACCATGACACGGGTCAGGACTTCCGGCCGTTGATTTCACGGCAGAAACGGAACGGCGCTGATACGTGTGCGGCGGCGGGACGCAACAAGGCCGTCCCGCTCTACCTCGGCCAGTCCAGCTTCGGCTCCCGCCGCGCCGGCCGCGTGTTCGGCGGTGGCGCGGGCCGGTCCACTGGCGGGTGCGGATCCAGCTCATGCGCCGCCGGCGGGATCGGCGGACGCGCGGGCACCACCGAGCGCTGCAGCGGCGGCGGTTCGTGGTGCTCCGGCTCGTAGATCTCGTCGTAGTCCACCGTCTGCCCGGGTTCTGGCATGCGCAGCGACAACTGGCGGATTTCGTGCTGGATCTCGTCCAGCCGCGCCTCCATCACGTCCATACGGCCCTTCACCCCGATCACGCTGAACGGCATGAACAGGAACGCGAGCACGTAGAGCAGCGCCGGCACCAGCAGCAGCAGCAGCGCCCACCAGGGCAGCCAATCCGGTATGGGGAACGGAAGCGTCATGCGGGAACGCTAACACAGGCGTGGCGGCCCGTCGCGTGCCATGTCCGGGAGCGTGCCGCCGCGGCTTGAACACCCGCCTCAGCCAAACGCGTAAGCGTCCATCCGCAACGCGCCGTACGTCGTGCTGGCGTGCAGGCGCGTGGCGGTGGCGCCGTCCTCCGCCGCGCCCAGCGCAACGAACAGCGGCAGCAGGTGTTCCTCGGTCGGGTGCTGTGCCGCCGCGTAGGGGGCTTTGGTCCGATACGCCAGCAGATCGTCCACGCGGTGCTCCGCCAGCGCCGCGTGCATCCATTCCGCGAACGCGACGACGTCGGGCGGCGGCGGCGCGTTCGGCTCGACGCGTTGCAGGCGGCGAAGATTATGCGTGAACGAGCCTGAGCCGATCACCAGCACGTTCTCCTGCCGCAGCGCCGCGATCGCCTCGCCCAGCAGCAAATGGTGCTGCGGGCCGAGATAGGATTGCAGCGAGAGTTGCACCACCGGAATGTCGTGCGCGGGATACATCAGCGTCAGCGGCACCCAGGCGCCGTGGTCCAGGCCGCGTTCGCGATCGATCTCGGCCGGCAGCCGCGCCGCGCGCAGCAGTTCCGCCGCATGTTCTGCGAGATGTGGCGCGCCCGGCGCGGGATAAGCCATCGCGTGCAGCGCCGGCGGAAAGCCGTAGAAATCGTGGATCGTGTCGTTGACGGCGACGGCGTTCAGTTCCGGGCGCTCGCTTTCCCAATGTGCGGATGCAATCAGGATCGCCGATGGCCGCTCCAAAGTCTGGCCAAGCTGCGCCAGGAAATCGCGCGCCGGAGACGGTTGCAGTGCCAACATCGGCGAGCCGTGGCTGAGGAAAAGCGCGGGAAGCATGGAAGGGTCCTGTCGGTTCCCGCTTCAATAGGTGCGGCAGGACCCAAAATTCAACGACATCCCCCGCAAGCGGTTGCCCGCCTGCGGGGGATGACGCAATAAACCCAGATGCTCGGCCAGGCCGGAGCCTGGCAGAGCACGGCAGCGATCAGGCGACGACCAGTTCGGCCACCATCTCCTTGCCCCTGGTCTCCGGTCCTGCCAGCAGCGCGACGACGTAGCTGGCCGCGAAAACCATCGTCCCGATCATCATCGGGATCGCATAGCCCAGGTGCCAGACCGTGGCGAAATACGCGATGACCGGAGCGACGAAGCCGCCCCAGATCGCGCCCTGGTGGTAGCAGAAGCCGCTTGCGGTGGCGCGCACTTCGGTTGGGAAGCGTTCGTTCATGAAGGTGGCCATCTGTCCCTGCATACCGCCCGCCGCCGCGGCACCTTGCAGCACGAATCCCCACCAGATGAACGCAAAGCTGCCGCTGAGCAGATAGACCGGTGCCAGCGGAATTGCGATCAGCGCCGGAATGATCATCGCCGCACGGCGCCCGTACTTATCGGCCACCCAGCCCCATAATGCGCTGGACAGGAACGTCACAAGGTTGGCCGCGACGCCGATCTGGCCGATCGCACCGGGCGACATCTTCAGGTCCACCTGCAGATGCGTCGCGAACAATACCGTGACGGAGTAGTAGGTGACGAAGCCGCTCATCATCCACCAGCACGCGTTCAGCGTGTTGGGCAGCATGCGGCGCTTGAAGATGCTGAGCAGCGGCGCCTTCACCTCGCGGTTTTGCTCGCGTTGCAGGCGGCGGTTTTCCAACCACACCGCGGGTTCCTTGACGAAGAAGCGCACATACAGCACCGCGAAGGCCGGCAGCACGCCGACGATCAGCATGCCGCGCCAGCCGATCGAGGTGTAGAACAATCCGTAGATGGCGAACGACATCAGGAAGCCGATGCCCCACGATCCTTGCAGGACGCCGCCCATGAATCCGCGGGAGCGTGCTGGCCAGGTTTCCATTGCAAGTGCCGAGCCGGCCGGCCATTCCGCGCCCATGAAGAAACCAAGCACCGCGCGCGCGATGAACAGGAAGGTGAAGGTCGGCGACATGCCGGCCGCGAAGTTGCACAGCGAATAGCCGAGGATGGCAATCATCAGCGGCGTCTTGCGGCCGATGCGATCGCCGAGCCAGCCCGACGCGGTGGCGCCCACCAGGCGCATCCACAGGGTGATGGTGAAGACGAACGTCACCTGCAGCATCGATACGCCGAAGTACTGCGCGATCGCCGGCATGATCAGCAGGAAGACGGTGAAATCGAACGCGTCGAGCGTCCATCCCAACCAAGCGGCGACATAAGCGTACCACTGGTCCTTGGTTGGTTCCTTCCACCATGGCATTGCCGAGCCGGAGGCTGCGCGTGGCGGATCCGTTTGGTTCATTGACGATGACACGAGAGTCTCCCTGTTTGTGCCTGAGTCTTGTTACAGGCATCCGATTTTTCGATAGGTCGCGAAAATTGCCGCGTCGGCGCGTGCTGGTGTCCGGGCCGCCCGAAGGCGCACGTCAGGCTCGGATAGGGCACGCTGACAGGGAGATTAGCGTTGCCGCAGGCACACCCGCAAGCCTTCTGTAGGTACCATTTGGGAAGCCACTAAACTTAGTACATCAATCTTATCTTGACCATAATTTTCCTGTCTTTGTAGGGTTTTCCCCCTCATTGGCGCGTGCAGGATCATGTGCGCCGCATCTTTACAACAAAAATGGCCGGGACAAGCCCGGCCATGACAGAAGCCAATCGGTGCGCCCGGATCGAGCGGCACACTCAGGAAAAGTTATACACGTCCAGCGCATTATCGCGGTACAGCATGCGCTTCTCGTCCGCCGTCATCTGGAAACGGAATGCCTGGTGCGGATCGTCGAAATCCCAGTGCGGATAGTCGCTGGAAAACAGCATGCGGTCCCAGCCGATCCATTCGAACACCTGGCGAAGATCGTCGGGGCTTTCCGGTTCCTCCACCGGCTGGGTGGCGAACCACACATTGGTGCGCAAATACTCGGACGGCGGGCGCTTCACCTGCGGCACTTCGTCGCGCATCTTCGCCCAGTGCTTGTCGAGCCGCCAGCCGAGCACCGGCACCCAGGCGAAGCCGCCCTCGATCATCACCACCTTCAGCTTGGGGAACGCTTCGAACACGCCTTCCAGGATCAGGCTCGCCACCTGGTTCTGCATGGAGTGCACAAGAACGTGGTGGTCCTCCACATAGAATTGCGGCCAGCCGCCGGCGGAGGGAGCATGTGCCAGCGTGCCGCCGACATGCAGCCCGATCGACAGCCCGTTCGCCTGTGCCGCATCGAAGATCGGCCAGTAGCGGCGGCGGCCCAGCGGCTCCGACGTCTTCGATCCCAACTGGATCTGGCAGAACCGCCAGTCGCCAAGCCGCTTCTCGATCTCCTTCACCGCTGCGGCCGGATCGTCCTGCGGCACCTGGATGGAGGCGCGGAGCCGCGGTTCCGGCTCCACGAACTCATGCGCCTGCCAGTCGTTCACCGCGCCGCACAGCGCCGCGGCCTCGTCCAGGTTGCGCGAGGTGTTGCAGCCCAGCAGCGGCTCAAGCACGCCATATATAATGTTATACGGATCGAGAAGCTGCTCGCGGATGAAGTCCACGTCCGACCCGGGCGGGTTGCCGTTCGGCGGAAACGAATCCCGCCGCGACAGGAACGGCTGGAAGCGCGGATACGTCCCGCGATCGGCGTACGGGCCGGTGTTGAACTTACCATATTGTGCGACATGCTTGCGCCAACGCTCCGGCAGATAGCGTTCCAGTGCGCCGCGCGTCGGGAACGGATGTATGTCGCAATCGATGATGCCGAGCTTCTGTCCGGCATCGCTGCGCTGCTGCATGACATCGACAGGTGCGTTCATGTTACAGCCTCCTTCAATCGAGGATACGTCTCCAGCGGATTATCCACGCAGATCCGCTGTCGCAAGGCGGACGACAATCCGCCAGGCAGCACCGCGTCGCCGTCGAACTGCCAATGCGGATAATCCGTCGCAAACAGCAGCATCCGATCGCTATCGATCTGCTGCATGATGCGCTCCACCACGTTCGGGTCCGCCGGAGCATCGATCGGCTGCACGCTCAGCCGCACGCAGTCGCGCATGATCTCCGCGGGCGAGCGATTCACCCACGGCACTTCCGCCCGCACACCGCGCCACGTCTTCACCGCGCGCCACAGGAACCCCGGCAGCCAACTAACACCGGATTCCAGCAGCACCACCCGCAGCGCCGGGAACTTGTTGAAGATGCCGTTGCTGATCAGGCTGAGCATCTGATCTTCGAACGTCTGCGAATGCGCGACATAGTCGTGCAGATGGTGCGACGGCCAGCCAGTGGAAGTCGGCGCGTAGCGGTGCATGCTGCCGGCGTGGATGCCGATCGGCAGATCGTGCTTCACCGCCGCTTCATAGATCGGCCAGTAATAGCTGCGGCCCAGCATCATCTCGCATGCCACCGGCAGCAGTATCTGCACGAAGCGGTGGTCGCCGGCGCGCTTCTCTATTTCCTCCACCGCCATGTAAGGTGCCTGCGCCGGCACGACGATGGAGGCGCGCAGCCGCGCATCGCGGTTCAGCCAGTTCTCCACCACCCAGTCGTTCACCGCGGAGCAAATTGCCGCGCCCATGGACTCGCTGACCGCGACCTGACCGCCGGTCATTGGATTGCAAATTGCGAACCGCGTGCCGAACCGGTCCAGCGCGTCGCGCTGCATCGCGCCGAGATCGGAACCCGGCCGCTGGCCCGCCACGCGCCAGTCAGGCCGGCAGGAAATCGGCGCGTTCGGCGGATAGCTCATCATGTCGAAGCCATCGAGCCCGCGTGCGACGAACGACTCCTGCCAGAAGGGCTCCATGTAGCGCAGCAGCGCCTTGATCTCCGGCACCCCGGGATGGATGTCGCAATCGATCGCGCCGGCGATAACGGGTGCGGCTTCGGTCATGCCGGCGACTGTAGCGGCTTCCGTCATGCGCCGGCCAGAGCCTCCTTCACCTTCTCTGGCGGCCGGCACAGCCGTACACCGCCTGGTCCGACAACAACCGGCCGTTCGATCAGGATCGGATGTGCCAGCATCGCGTCGATCAGCGCATCGTCGCTCTTGCCCGGATCGTCCAGTCCCAGTTCGTCATATGGTGTGCCGCGCCGGCGCAGCAGCGCGCGCGGCTTCATCTCCATGCGCCGCAGCAGATCGACCAATTCCCCGCGGCTTGGCGGCGTCTTCAGATATTCGATGATCCGCGGCTCGATGCCGGCATCGCGGATCATGCCAAGCACCTTGCGCGATGTGGCGCATTTCGGATTGTGGTAGATTGCGACGTCCGCCGGTTTGCCTGCCATGTCCGATCCTCCTGCCGGCACGATAACGAATCGCCGAGGCCTGACAATTCCCTTCAGCCTGGTGTGGCGGCGCAGGCGCGCATATGCCTATCACCATATATTGACGCGCGGGAACGCAACGAAACTGTTCGTCGAAGTCGGGACTCTGTCCCATGTCGTTGCGAGAAGTCTCGCTATGACGGACCAGACGGGGTACCGTGCGGATCGCAGGGGAGGAAAGCATCATGCAGAACACAGTTGGCGTGGTTGGGCTCGGCATCATGGGCGGCGCGATCGCGCGCAATTTGGCCGCCGCCGGCTGGCGTGTCCTGGGCTACGACACCGACGCGAGCCGTCGTGCCGAATTGGCAGACGCCGGCATCGACATTCGTGCGGACGCCGCGGCAGTCGCGTGTGAAGCGCCGGTGCTGCTGCTAAGCCTGCCCAGCCCGGCCGCGTCGCTTGCCACCGCGCAGGCCATCGCCGCATCGGGTGCGGAGCGATGCATCGTGATCGAAGCGTCCACGCTCGCGTTGAAGGACAAACTTGCGGTCGAGGCGGTTTTGCGTGCCGCCGGGCACGTTGCGCTGGATTGCCCGATCAGCGGCACCGGCGCGCAGGCGATCACCAAAGACCTTGTGATCTATGCCAGCGGTGATGCGCAGAGTATCGCAGCACTGGGCTCCTTGTTCCTGGGCTATGCCCGGGCGGTGCACGACGTAGGCGCCTTTGGCAACGGCAGCAAAATGAAATTCGTCGCCAATCTGCTGGTGGCAATCCATAACGTTGCCAGCGCCGAGGCGATGGTGCTGGGCGTGAAGGCCGGCCTCGATCCGCGCCAGATCGTTGAACTTGTGACCGCCGGCGCAGGCACGTCCCGCGTGTTCGAGCTGCGCGCGCCGATGATGGCGGCACGACATTATCTGCCAGCGTCCATGAAGATCGACATATGGCAGAAAGACATGTCGATCATCAGCCAGTACGCCAGCGAACTCGGTTGCCCGACGCCGTTGCTGTCCGCCACGATGCCGATCTATGCCGCCGCGATGGCGAACGGTCACGCCGCCGAGGATACCGCGGCGGTCAACGCGGTGCTGGAAGCGATGGCCGGAATCGGCACCCGCTGAGCTATATCATCCCCGTCATGGCCGGGGTTGACCCGGCCATCTTCCCCCGGCAGATCGCGCCGCCGTCCTTACGAATTATTCAGTATTTGCCATGACATTGCCCGGCCGAGGGCGAATGGGCGCCCGTCGGCAGACATCGCATGGATTTTGCACCAGGCGTCCGGGTCAGCGCGCGCGGCCTGGCGTGGGAAGTGATCGAGACGGAGCGTCTGGGTGCCCAGCAGCTTCTGCGCCTGCGGTGCGATGCCGGCGACCTGCGCGGCCTGGAATGGGAACTGCTGCATCCGAACGAAAAAGTCGATGTCCTGCTCGCCGACTTTCGTCCGGAGTCCGCTGGTCCGCTGGCCGCGTGGCGATTGCACCACATCGCATGCCTGCTGGACCAGGTGCCTGGTCATGGCTCGATTCTGGCCGCGGAGCCCGGGCGCGTGCGGATCGAGCCTTACCAACTGGTGCCGTTGATGCGTGCGTTGGAATTACCGCGTCCGCGGCTGCTGTTGGCGGATGGGGTGGGTCTCGGCAAGACCATCCAGGCCAGCCTGATCGCCGTGGAATTGCTCGCGCGGCGGCGTGCGCATCGCGTGTTGGTGGTGTCGCCGGCCGGTCCGTTGCTGGTGCAGTGGGAGCAGGAGCTGCGGCAGCGCTTCGGTCTGCGATTCGTGGCGATCACCGACAGCGCCACGTTGCAGCAGGAACGTCGCAGGATCGAGCTTGGCGGCAATCCGTTCGATGCGATCGCGCTGTGCCTGATCTCGCTCGACTTCGCCAAGCAGGAGCGCGTGCTGGACGAGCTGGAGCGCGCGTCATGGGATCTGGCGATCATCGACGAGGCGCATCATTGCATCAGTGCCGGGCCGGCAGCCGAACGTGAGGAGACCCTGCGGCGGCGTCTGGCGGAAGTGGTGGCGAGACGCAGCGACGGATTGCTGCTGCTGACGGCAACACCGCACGACGGTTTCGATCCGCACTTCGCGTCGCTGATTGAATTGCTTGATCCGAGCCTGGTTGATCGGAACGGCGGCCTTGCGGGAACGGCGTATCGCCGGCACGTGGTGCGCCGGTTGAAATCCCACATCCGCGATCCCGCGACGGGCGCGCCGCTGTTCCGCACGCGGCATGTTATTCCGGTGCGCGTCGAGGTTACCGCCGAGCCGGTTCGTGTCTTTCATCGTGCGCTGGCGGCCCTGGTCGCGCCGCGGTTGAAACGCGCGTCCGGCACCAGGCAGTTCGCAGATGCGCTGGCTTTCGTCAGCCTGTTGAAGCGTTCCGTGTCCAGCATTGCCGCCTGTGTGAAGACGCTGGAAGTCGTGGCGGAACGTTATGCCAGGCTTGGCAACGACGCGGCGGAGGCAGCGGCGCTGAAGAAGGAACGCGCCCGAGCCTTGCGTGCGTATCGCAAGCGGGCCTTACAGTTCGGCGTCCTGGACGCCGCCGCGGAAAACGACGTGGCGGAACTGGAGGCCGATGACATCGCTGCCGATCTGCGCGGTTCCGCTGATGACATGGCGGCTGGATTGGATGCGCTGATCCGCCTGGGTCGTGCCGCTGCGGCGGCGGATCCGAAACTTGCCGTGGTGGTTCGCGAAGTGCGGTTGATCCGCGCCGCGTATCCCGCGGCGAACGTGCTGATCTATACGGAATATGCCGACAGCCAGCTCGCTGTCCTGCAAGCGCTTCGGGGTGTTCTGGACATTGAAGGCGCGGTGATCGCGATCAGCGGTCTGGATTCGGACCAGGAGCGGAGCCGTGCTGCGGAACGCTGTGCCGAACAGGACGGCATCATTCTGGTCAGCACGGATTCGCTGGCCGAGGGGCTGAACCTGCAACAGCGCTGCTTTCATTTGATACATCTTGACCTGCCGTATAACCCCAATCGTCTGGAACAACGCAACGGACGCATCGACCGCTATGGGCAGACGCGCGAACCGCAGATCCGCTACCTTTATCTCGCGGCGACCTTTGAGGAGAGGCTGCTGCTGCGGCTGATCGCCAAATATGAAAAGGCCAGATGCCGCCTGGACTTCATGCCGGAGACTCTGGGCGTAACCGCGGACGAGGAATCGTTCGGCAGGGGACTCATGGCGGGCTTTGCCGAGGAACAAGCCCTGTTGTTCGAAGACGAGGCGCCAACGGTGCGCATGCTCGACCAGATCGGGCAGGAGACCAATGCCGAAGCCTATCGCGACCTGGTGCATGAAATCGATCGAGCGTTCGAAGGCTACGAACGCATCGCCGCCCGTCACGGCTGGCTGGCAGACCGTGGACTGAATGCCGACGCTGCACTGGTGGCGCAGGCCGATGCGGGGCGGCATCGTGGCGATGTGTCGCTGGGCCATACCGATCTATTGGAATTTGTCGCCGAAACGCTTGGTGCTGCGGCGAGCGACGTTATTCCGGTGCCGGACGATTGGGGCGCCGGCCTTTCGGGGTTGCCGGGGTTTGACGACGCGACAGGCACGCTGCGCGTGACGCGGCGGCGCGAGGTCATGCGCGATCCGCAGGGCCGGTCGCTTGCATTTTTGGGTTTGGCCCATCCACTGGTGCGCCGCGCGATTGCGCGTGCCCGTTGCAGCGAGGCGGCGGTGGACGGTGGCCGAGTGGATATCCGCGCCAGTGCCGCGCGCGCGGATGCCGGCGCGCCCTTGTCGTTGCTGTGCACGTTCGCCGCGGAACTGCACAACGCGCGGTGCGTCGCGTGGCAAAGCGTCATCGCGGTGCTTCTGCCAATATCCGGTCCGGCGGTGGAACAACCGAATCCGGCGATATGGCTGAACCTGGCCGAAAGGAACCGCGCAATACCGGCCGCCGATGTATGGCGATGTTTCTACGCCGATTGGGCATCGGCACGCCGCGCGGAAGCCGCATCCGTCGCCATGGCAACGATGCAGCGCCTGACAGCGCAATTCACCGCTGTGCAAACGGCGATCGAAGAACGGGAGAGCGGCAATGTGCGGCGCTGGCTATCCAACCGCGCCAACGGCGTCTGCGGCACGCGCATCGCTCAGGTCGAGGACCTGTTTGGTGCACCGGTCATTGGCCCGCGTTGGCAGCTTCTCGACGATCCGATCGAGCGCCTGACAGCATTCGCAGTTGACCCCGACAACACGCCCGCGCGCCGGCGTGAAGCGAGCAGCGCCATCGAGCTGTTCAAACGGCGCAGCAAGGAAAGCATTGAACGGTTGGCCTTCGCGCCGCCGGTCCTGCGGCCGCTTGGTCTGCTGATGCTGCTGCCGCCGGAGCTGCTCGCGTGAATTTCGATTTGCACGACTGCACGTTTGCAGGGCCAGCCCTGCCGGAAGCGTTCGTCCGTTTCGAACTTGCCGAACTGCTGGCCAGACATGATCTGCAGCGTACCACGTTCGGCGACGCATTCGAACGTGGTTGGAGTTTGGTGCGAACGCAACTTCGCGCCCTGGGTGGATCGGGTGGTCCGTTGCGTGTCCATAACCATGTTATCGTGCCGCTGGCCGCGCCGTTAGGGTTTGCCGCTCCACATCGGCAGGAGGAAGTGGCGACCCGAGCCGGCCTGGATGATGGTGGTTGGCTCATGGGGGCGGCCGACGGAACGCGGCTGCGGTGCTGGTCCGTGGGCATCGGCACAGATCTCGACGCGCCTGGCCGGAGTGGGCGGGCGTATCGTTTCAGCCCAACCCGAACGGCGCAGCGCGTGCTCCGTGCCTGTGGGGACATCGCCGGACTGCTGACCAATGGCGAGGTACTTCGCGTACTGCTCTGCGATCCGTCGCGCGCAGACAGCCATATCGACGTCCCGTTGACCGGTCATACCGGGTGGCGCGAGCAAGTCCTGGCGCCGGAGTCGTACCGGCTGCTGATTCGCCTGACGGGGTCTCGCGGCTTGCGCGTCATGCCCGAATTGCTCGATGCGGCGCGATTGAGCCAGGCGCGCGTCACCAAGGATTTGCGAGTTCAGGCACGTCGCGCGGTGGAAGGGTTCCTGCAATCCATCCTGGATCACCGCGCCAATGCGGAATTGCTACGTGGGCGCACAGACCTGGCCGCGCAATTGTGGAAAGAGGCCCTTATCCTGGTCTATCGGGTATTGTTCATTCTCAAGCTGGAAAGCGCCACCGGTGCAGGCGGCGCGTTCAGTTTCGCCGCCTCTACATTGTGGCGAAACATGCTGTCCCCAAGCCGAGCGTTGGCGCCCCTCGTCCGACGGCATCTCGATCAGGGACACGATACAGGCCGGATGCTGGAGGATGGTCTCCGCACATTGTTCCGTGCATTCGCCCAGGGGCTGCTTTGCAGCGAGCTCTCGATCCCCTCGCTGGGTGGGGCGCTGTTTCATGCCACCGCAACACCGCTGTTGGACTGCCTAACGTTTGGCGAGCATGGTGTGGCCCTGCTGCTCGATTGCCTGTTGTGGACGACAATGCGCGGCGGCGAACAGGCCCGCGTGCAGTATGGTCCGTTGGATGTTGAAGACCTCGGGCATGTTTATGAGGCGTTGCTCGAGCTCGAGCCCGGCATCTCACGCGTGCCAATGGTGCGGCTGCGACGGGCCAGGCTGGAGGTCGTACTGCCCGCCCGGTTTGGCCGGGTGCCGAACGAAACAAGCGTCGCCACAGTCGAATCGATTCCGCCAGGACGCTTCTACCTGCGCGCCGGCCGGGGTCGCAAGGCAACCGGTTCCTACTATACGCCGCATGTGTTCGTGCGGCATCTGGTGCAGGAAACGCTTGCCCCTGCTGTACAGAAATGCAGTCCGGACAATGATCCGAATCCCGCGGCTATCCTGGGACTGAGGGTCGTCGATCCCGCGATGGGCAGTGGCCATTTCCTGGTCGAGGCGTGCCGCTGGCTTGGCGAGGCATTGTATGCAGCATGCCACCTGTGCGATGAACGTCCTGATTGGCGTCCACGGCTGGAAATCCTGCCCGATCCGGATCGAATCCTCCTGGCTTATCTGCCAAGCCGATCGCATGAAGGTAGCAACAGGGGATTTTCCTGCGATCGGGCCCTTGCGATCTGCCGTCGGCTGGTCGCGGTCCATTGCCTCTACGGTGTCGATCAAAATCCCTTGGCGGTGGAGCTCGCAAAGCTGGCGTTGTGGCTGGAGTCTTACGCCGATGGTTTGCCGCTGACGTTTCTCGATCATCGATTAGCAATCGGGGATTCGTTGGGTGGTGCATTCTTCGCTCAGTTAGCGGCTTTGCCGGTTGGTGGAGCGAATTTTGATCCGTTGCTTGCCAGCAACGTGATAGAGCGATTGCGTGCCGCGCAAGCAGCCGCGATGGCTGAAGTGCAGATACTTGAATGCGGAGTGGGGCGGGATACGGCAGAACTTGCAGGCAAGGAGTCTGCCAAGGTGCGCATGGACGCGGCACTCGAGCCGTTGCGGCAACTGGCGCGGGCCTGGTCCGGTGCCGTCATGCTGGGGTCGCGTGAGGCGAATGACGAATGGCTCGCGCTGGCGCGCCATGTGGCCGATTCCGGCCAGTGGCCCGAAACCTTGACGGCACGGCAGACCCTACTGATGGCGACTGGACATTTGGCGTTGCCGTGGGACCTGACGTTCCCTGAAGTTTTTGCCCCTGACAAGGTCGGCCGTCCGGGCGGCTTCGACGCGGTCCTCAGCAATCCGCCCTGGGATATCGTGCAACAGAACGCCAAGGAATTTCTTGCAGGGTTCGATCTGTCCATCCTGGATGCGCCGACCAAACGCGAGGCCTCCATCATTCAGGCGCGGCTGCTCGCGAACCGGTCTATCGCCACGCAGTTCCGCCAGTACCAGCAAGGATTCGAGCAGCAGCATCGTGTGGTGGCCAGGCTCTACAGCCATCAGAGCGTGGTGGTGCATGGTGAGCCAACCGGCGGCAAGCTGGACGCATTCCGCGTCTTTGCCGAACGCAACGTGCAACTGGCCGGAGGCGAAGGTGCAATTGGCATGGTGGTGCCATCGTCTTTTCACGCGAATGAAGGGGCGACAGGTGTGCGTCGCCTTTATCTGGACGGTACCCGCCTTGAATCCTGCCTGTCGTTCGAAAACCGTCGGCGGCTGTTCGATATCCATGTACGTGTGAAGTTTGCACTGGTCGTCGCGCGGCGCCCGGGACCGACAACCCAGGTGCAGGTCGGATTCTATCTGGACGATTTCTCGCAACTGGCCGATCCAGCCAGAATCATGGACTATGACCTGCCGTTCATCAGCGCGTCGGGTGGCGAGCATATGACGTTCCTTGAACTGCGTTCCACCGCCGATTTCGCCATTGCCAGCCGGATTTTCCAGTGCCATCCGCCGTTGCGGCAATGGACCCGCAGCCGCGGCATCGTGCTAGGGCGGGAAGTTAATATCACTGACGACGCGCATCGGGTCGTTCCGGCCGGTCGCGCCCGCGTTCGGCCGCACGAATTTCTGCTGCTGCACGAGGGCAAGACCATCCAGCAGTTCGATGACCGATGGGATTCCGGTCCGCGCTATGCCGTGCCGCTGGCGGCACTGGATGACAAGCCTGTGTGGCGCGAGTCCGCGCGCTTCTTCCGCCTGGCGCTGCGTCGGATTGCTCGTTCCACCGATGAGCGTACCGCAATCGCTGCATTCACATCGCCCGGCTATTTGTTCGACATCACCGCGCAATGCGAGCGTTCGCCGCAGGCCCGCCCCAATGCAGTGGCGCTGCAACTTTGCGCTATCCTTAACAGCCACGTATTTGACTGGATACTTCGGCAAAAGACGGCGGTTACCGTCAATCTTTTCATCTTGGAAGCATGTCCGGTTTCCGAGATTTCCGAACCGGCCGCCCGTTTCCTGGCGCACGCGGCGCTGCGGCTGTCGTGTAACCACGCCGCTTATGCGCCGCTGTGGCAAGAGCAACTTGGCCGAACCTGGCGGGAGGCGGCGACCGCATTCACCTGGCCCGCGGTGCCGGGATCGCAGGAAAAGCAGACATTGCGCGCTGCCATAGATGCGGTGGTCGCCCATACCTACGGTCTGTCCCTCCCGGAATATCAGCGCATCCTGGGCAGCTTCAATAATCGGCACGCTGCTGCCGCCGGCCAGGCCGCGTTCGAAAAACTAACGTTGGACGGGATTCCGGAGTTTATGCGCCGCAACGATCCATATTTCGACATGCCACTGCCGTCCGCCCTCGCGACGCCCGCCACCGTCCCAGGCGAGCCTATTCGGCTGCGCCGCGCGTCCTGACTGCTTCCCAGGTATCCGGTTCGTCGAAGTGGACGAATTCCTTGTATAAAGCAGCGACTTCTTCCTGAAACAGGTCGTGCGACAGGCCCGCGATCAGCCGGGGAATGCCAAAGGGCATGCCATTCAGGCCACCCGCAACGGGTCCCATGCTGACCAAGGATCCCGCATTGAACAGATGGATGTTGCGCAAGCCCGGCATGGTGCCAGGGTGCTTTTCCATCAGCTCGAAATGCGGCCCGACATAAGGATACAGTGCGGCCGCAGGGTTTTCCTCTCCGGCGGGTGGTGCATGGCGGTCGCCCCACAACGCCACATGCTTTGCCAGATCGGCGAGTTCCGGCCTTGTGCGCAGGTCAACAGCGAAACCGGTGCCCAGGATCAGAAAATCCGCCTCACGCCAGCCATCCGGCGCCAGCACCGCGACACCCTTTTCCCGCGTGGCCGCATCCGTAATCGGTGACGAGAAATGCAGCGTCGCATTGTCATGCCGCGTGGTGCGTTCCAGCGTATCCTGTGGCGGCGGCATGGACAGCGACAGCAGATGGCACATGAATCGCCAGCGCTCCGCATCCGGCATATCGCCAAAGTTGCGCCAGAAACCAGCGGATTCCAGCGCACGATAAGAATTGACCACCGGTAGCTCCGACCGCCGGATGAACAGATCCACGCGCGTCGCGCCGTGCTCCAGCGCCGTCGCAGCGTTGTCGAACGCCGACGATCCGCCGCCCATCACCGCGACGCGTCGTCCTGTCAGCGCACTGAAGTCGATGTCGTCCGAGGTGTGCGCCCATGCCTCGCGCGGCAGCTTGTTGTGCACGAAAGCGGGAATGCGGCGGTGACCGCCTCCCTCGATCCCGGTTGCCAGCACCAGTTTTCGCGTCAGCATCAATTCCGGCCCGGTTTCCGCGCGCAGGTGCAAGGCCAGCAAGTTGCCGCGTGGCTCGATGCGCTCCAGCACGACGCCGTTGCGGACGGGAAGCCGCAGCGTGTCGCGGAACCACACAAGGTAACGCATCCATTCGTTCTTCCGGATGCGTACCAGGTCCTGCCATGATTGCTTGCCGTATTGCGCTTCGTGCCAGGCACGGAAGGTCAGGCTGGGCAGCCCCAGATCGGGGCCGGTCAGGAACTTTAACGTGCGTAGTGTGACCATGCGCGCGTGAGTTATCCACGGGCCTTCCAGTCCAGGCGGATTAGCGTCCAGCACCTGCACTTTGCTGATGCGTTCGCGCTGCAAGCCAAACGCGATACCCGACCCGGTCTGCCCACCGCCGACAATAACGACGTTCCACACGGCGTTGCCGTTCGGGGCGTGCATCGGCGTGACCCAATCCTTGGTAGGGTATTGGAACAGGTCCAGCTCTTCGTGCACGCGGCGCGAGAGGGATTGCAGCGCGGCGATGACAGGCTCCATCGGCATTTCCCACGATCCGGCCGCAACATGGTACAAGGGCTTGACCGCGCGAACCACCCCGCGATCCTGTGTGGAATCAACCGACGGAACCCACCATGAACCCGCCGCCCGATCTGCTTGATACGATCATCGGCGCTGCACCGGATTCACCGGTCAGCGTGCTGCGGGCGCAGCGTCCCGATATCGTTCGCCACACCCAGGGCAGTCATGATGTCCTGCTGTGTCCTGCAAATCCGGGCGGCCTGTCGCTCGCCGAACGCGCATTGATCGCGCTGCGCACTGCGGAATTGTCCGGTCATGCGGCGCTTGCCACGCATTATCAAAACCTGTTGGTGCGGCGTGGCAATCCGGCCGCGGGGCGGCGGCTGGACACGATCCTCGCCCACGTCACGCTGGTAACCACCGCGCCGCGCTCCGCCACGCCCGCGGGGATCGACGCACTGCGTGGTGTTGGCCTCGGCCCAACCGACATCGTCGCGCTGACGCAGATCGTCGCATTCGTCAGTTACCAGGTTCGCGCGGCCGTCGGCCTGGGACTTCTCGCACAGGAGCTGGAGGCATGAGGGCGAGGAACTTCACGCTGGAGGCGGTGGATTGGGAAGCCTGGATGCCGCCAGTCGATGCGACATCCGCCACCCCGGAGCAACGGGCCGCGCTCGACGCAAGCCCACAGGCGGCATCACAGTATTTCCGAACGCTCGCGCACGACGTTGCCTCTCTCGCAGAGCGTTCGCCGCTGTTTCATGCCGTCATGTATGTGCCGCGCGGCCTGAAAAGGGCAGATCGCGAACTTGCCACGGTCGTTGTTTCCATCGTCAACGGCTGCATCTATTGTTCGTCGGTGCACGCCCGACGCTTTGTGGAGCTGACCAAACAGCCGGAGATCATCCGCGCCCTCTACGACCAGGGCCTGGACACGCCGCTGCCGCCGCGGCAACGAGCGATTGTTGACTACGCTGCAAAACTAACGCGCGCGCCGGCGGAGATGACCGTTGCGGACCTGACGCCGCTGCGTGGTGTGGGCATGGACGATCTGGAAATCCACGACCTGACCAACGCCGTTGCGATGTTCGCCAATGCCAACCGCCTGATGCAGACCCTGGGCGAGCCGGTGGAGACGGCATGACCCCCCACATGCCGGGGCTGCGCAATCCCACGGCGCGGCAACAGCAGATCATGCAGCTTGCCGGCGAACTCTCGACCCGCCTGCATCAGCGTGCGACGGAAAACGATCCGCAGTCGCGGTTTCCGTTGGAGAATTACCAGGACCTGCACGAAGGCGGCTATCTGCGCCTGGCCGTGCCGCGGGAGTACGGCGGCGACGGAGCCGACGTGTTCGACATGGTGCTGGCGCAGGAGATCGTTGCCCGCGGCGACGCCTCCACCGCGCTCGTCACCGGCATGAACCTTTCCTTGCTCGGGCGCGTTATCGATACAAACGCCTGGCCGCACGACGTGCTGGCGGACATCTGCACCACGCTGGTTCGCGATGGCGGCACCATCAACAACTGCGTCACCGAGGCCGAGCTCGGCAGTATCTCCCGCGGCGGCCTGCCGTCGATGACCGGAACGCGTGCCGACGGCGGCTGGCATATCAGCGGGCGCAAGATCTTCGTGACTGGCGCTCCGGTGCTGCGTTTTCTTGCCACCGCCGTCGTGCTGCCGCCGAGCGATGCCGCGCCACAGGGCGAGCTGGTCAGCGCACTGGTCGAAGGCGGTTCACCCGGCCTGACGATCGAAGATACCTGGAGCGGCGCGCTCGGTCTGCGCGGCTGCGGCAATTACGCTGTCAGCTACGATAACGTCTTCGTGGCGGATGCGCGCATTGTCGAACGCGTGACGATCGGCGGCGAGCGCAAGCGCCCGGGCATGAGCGGCTGGAACCTGTCGCTCGCCGCGGTGTATCTCGGCGTCGGCCAGGCGGCGTGCGACGCGGCGTGCCACTATGCCAACAACCGCGTGCCCGCGGCGTTGGGGGCGCCGATCGCCGGGCAGCCGCACATCCAACAATGGATTGGCGAGATCGATCTGCAACTGCGCGCCGCGCGCGGCGTGCTGCATGATACCGCGCGGGCGTGGGTGGAACGCAGCGCGTCGCCGGCGGAACTGGCGACGTCGATCGCCACCGCGAAGTATCTTTGCACCAACGCTGCGTGCAGCGTGACAGAGACTGCGTTGCGTGTCGCCGGCGGCTTCAGCATGACGCGCGACCTGCCGCTGGAGCGCTATTTCCGTGACGCGCGCGGCGGATTGTTCCAGCCGCCACAGGATGACCTTGCGTTGGGCATGATTGGCCGTGCTGCGCTGGAGGCGGAGCGGGGCCGATAAGAATGCTGTCATTGCGAGGCCGCCTGGCCGAAGCAATCTCGTTCGTGACGAGCCGCCGGCAGGTCGTCACGGCGCGATTGTTTCGGCCCAGCAGCCTAACAAGAAACGTCGGCCACCTGTCATTGCGAGGCCCCTGGCCGAAGCAATCTCGTTCGTGACGAGCCGCCGGCAGCTTGTTACGACCGGGATTGCTTCGGCCAGGCGGCCTCGCAATGACAGGAGGCCGACGTTTCATCCAGCGCGGGTCGGCCAAGCGGCCTCGCAATGACAGAAGCACGGGTAGCCGGCCAGGGCGACAAGTACCTACGACGACTGCCGCCGCAAAAACGCTGGAATTTCCAGCGTCGCTTCCTCGCTTTGTATCGGCTGCACCGTCGCGGCTGGCTGCGCCGAGCGTGAATCGATCCGCACCACCGGATCGACTCTTGCCGGAGCAACTTCGGCCGGCGCGGCAGCCGTGTGACGGCGGCGGAATGGATTGGGGATGCCGGTCAACCACGGACGCAGCGGCTCGGCGACGGGCGCCGGGGCAGGGGGGGCAGAGGGCGGCCTCGGGTTCGCGTTGAACAACCCGTGCGATACGGTCGGTGGCGCGACGTGAACCGCAGGCCGCTGATGCACAACCGGCGAGACGGGCACACGTACTTCGACAGAGCCCATTTCGGGATCAACCTCTGCCAGCATTTCCGCCACCGCGCCCTGCGCGAGAACCGGCGCTGCCTGATGCTGCCGCAGCGGCGACATGTTGATGACCGGCGCGGTGCTCGGGTGCGCCGTCATGGGCATCTGAATCGCACCCTGTTGCGGCACCGGAATCGGCTGCGGCGCCGGCATCGCGCCACCGCCGACCGCAACCAGCTTCGGCCGCTCGGCCGCGCGCGGCGTATCGATACCGGTGGCAACAACAGAAACGCGGATCCGTCCGGTCAGCCCTTCATCGATCGCCGAGCCGAAGATGATGTTGGCCTCCTCATCCACTTCCTCGCGGATGCGATTGGCCGCCTGGTCAACTTCGAACAATGTCAGGTCGTCGCCGCCGGTGATGTTGATCAGCAGGCCGCGGGCGCCGGCCATCGAGGTGTCTTCCAGCAGCGGATTGCTGATCGCGGCTTCGGCGGCGCGGATGGCGCGGTTCTCGCCTTCCGCTTCGCCGGTGCCCATCATCGCCTTGCCCATCTCCACCATCACGGTGCGGATGTCGGCGAAGTCCAAATTCACCAGTCCGGGCGTCATCATCAGGTCGGTGACGCTGCGCACGCCCATATAAAGGACCTGGTCGGCCATCTTGAACGCATCCTTCCAGGTGGTGCGTTCGTTTGCCATCCGGAAAAGATTCTGGTTCGGTATGACAATCAGCGTATCGACGTATTGCTGCAGCTCGTCGATGCCCTGGTCGGCGCAGCGGGCGCGGCGGGCGCCCTCGAAACCGAATGGCTTGGTCACCACGCCGACGGTCAGGATGTTCCGCTCCCGGGCCATCCGGGCGATCACCGGCGCCGCACCCGTGCCGGTGCCGCCGCCCATGCCCGCGGTGATGAACACCATGTGCGTGCCGTCCATATGCCGGTACAGCTCGTCGGACGCTTCCTCCGCGGCGGCACGGCCGACTTCCGGCTTGGCGCCGGCGCCGAGTCCCTGGGTGATATGTGGGCCAAGCTGGATGCGCCGGTCCGCGCGGCTGTGCATCAACTGCTGCGCGTCGGTGTTGGCGACAACGAATTCCACGCCCTGTAACCCGAGCGCGATCATGTTATCCACAGCATTGGTGCCGCCGCCGCCTACGCCGATCACCGTAATTCGGGGCGTGAAGTCGGTGTGCACCTGTTGCGGGATGGTGAGATTTAGTGTCATGCGGATGTCTCCCCCACGCGACTCGGATCGGTGAACCATCTGTTAAGCAGGAAGTGCTTCGATTCGCGAAGCATCAGACCCGCTCCCGGATAAAATTGACGAAGCGGCGGAACCACCCGACCGGCTGCGTCGCATCCAGATCGACATCGTGCAGCGTGCGTCCTTCGCCCGCGGCCCAGTGCAGCAGCCCGGCCGTCGCGGCGAACGCCGGCACCGCGGCCGAATCCGGTAGCCCGCGCACCGCAAGCGGCCGGCCGATCCGCACATGTTTGTTCAGCATGCGCGCGGCGAGTTCAGGCACGCCGCCGAGCTGGCAGGCGCCGCCAGTCAGCACCACGCGATTGCCGGACGCACGCGACAGGCCGGAGCTGTCCAGCCGGTCCTTGATGTATTCGAAGGTTTCCTCGATGCGCGGCCGGATGATGTTCACCACCATGCTGCGCGGCACCTTGGCGATCTGGTGCTCTTCCTCGCCGACCAGGTGCACCGGCACCATCTCGCGATCGTCGTCCGGCGAAGCCTGCACGTTGCCATACAGCGACTTCAGCCGTTCCGCATGTGTCAGTGAGGTTGACAGCCCGGTCGCCAGATCCTTCGTCACGTGGAACCCGCCGATCGGCAATTGCGCCGTATGCAACAGCTGCTCGTCGGCGAACACCGCCATGCCCGTGGTGCCGCCGCCCATGTCGATCACAGTGGCGCCGAGCTCGCGTTCGTCCGGCACCAGAGTCGCCAGACCGGCAGCCATCGGCGCAGACACCAGCTCGGTAATTTCCAGATCGCACGCGGCGATGCAGGCGCCGAGCGAGCGCAGCGCCGGCGTCGCCGCGTCGATCACATGCAGCCGCGCCGCCAGCGTGGTGCAGAACAAGCCGCGCGGATCGACCACACGGTCCAGGTCATCGACGGCGAAGTTCAACGGCAACGCGTGGATCGCCTCGCGGCCCTCGGCAAGCGCCCGGGCCCGGCCGGCCTGCACTGCGCGGCGGATGTCCGCCTCGCCGACCGCGCGCCCGTCCATCGCAAGCTGCACGTTGAACAACCGCGATTCCGGCTGGCCGCAGGAAAGGTTGACGATGACGGAGCGCAGCCGGAAGTCCGCCATGTCCTCCGCCTGGCCGACGCAGGCGCGGATCGCTTTGCCCGCTTCGTCGAGATCGGCGATGCCGCCGCCGCGCACACCGCGCGCCTTCTGCCAACCGAGGCCGAGCACACGCAGAGTGCCATCGGATTCGGTGCGGCCGATCAGGCACGCGATCTTCGTCGTGCCGATATCCAGCACGCCGAACGGCCCGGTGCGATAATGCCGCGGACGTTCGGGCTCCTCGACGCTGGTCAGCGGCGGCAGCGCGCGCGGCGACATCTCGTTCATGGTGAGTGCCCTTGCGTCATGTCGGCTTCTTCGTCGCATCGGTTGGCGGTGCGGCATGCGGGCGCAGCACCAGGCGGTCGGGCAGGCGCAGGTCGATCGCGACGAGCGGGCGATCGAGCACGTCGTGCGATTGCTGCAACTGCATGAGGCGATCGAGCGCCGCGGCCTCATGGCCTTCCGGCAGCATCACGTCGGTCCTGTTGGTCATTTGCAGGTCCCAGCGCCGATCGCCGACACGGATCGCGGCGGCCACGCGCGCCTGCAAAGCGGGCAGTGCGGACAGAGTATCGAGCAACGCCGCGGCGGCCTGCGGTGCACCCGGACCAACCACAAGCGGCAGCTTGCGGAAATCGGCGATGTTCTGATGCGCGACGACGTTGCCGTTGCGGTCGATCAGCATGAACTTGCCGTTGTTCTGCCAGATGGCGAACGGCCGGCGTTCCTCAAGTTTTATAACGATCGTGCCAGGCAGGCGGCGTTCGACAATGGCGCTCTTCACCCAGGATAGTGACTCGATGCGCTTGCGCGCGGCGGCCAGCGAAACGCCGAGGATGGGCGCGCCCTTATCGACACCCAGCGCGGCGCGCAGCAGCGGCTCCGGCGTGTTCTGCCGGCCTTCGATATCGACGTGCTGTACGCGCAGGCCGGCAAATGCAGTCAGGCTGCCGATGCGTTGATGGAATGTCTCCAGCGTGCTGCCGGGGGCGGCGGAATGCAGCATGACCACGGCGAGCATGAACACGACAGTCGCGCCGGCGAGGTAGGCAGCCGGGCGCAGCAGCTTCTTCTGCCGCCGCAGCAGCAGCCGCAGCGGGTTGGGCCGCTCCTTCAGGGAATTGCGGGTCACGCGCGGCATGCGGCGTTCTCCACCATCCAGGTGCAAAGCTGGGCGAAGCTCATGCCGTGATACGCCGCTTGTTCCGGCAACAGTGATGTCGGGGTCAGGCCGGGCTGCGTGTTGATTTCCAATAGTACCAGGCGGCCGGGTTCGCCTGCGGTGTCGTCGTAACGGAAGTCGCAGCGCGTCGCGCCGCGGCAGCCCAAAGCACGATGCGCGGCGAGCGCCACGTCCAGCGCGCGGTGATAGGCCTCGGGGTGAACGCTGGCGGGGATCACGTGGCGTGAGCCGCCGTCGGCGTACTTTGATTCGTAATCGTAGAACATGCCGGCATCGGGCAGGATTTCCGTCACGTCCAGTGCGTGATCGCCCATGACGCCGACGGTGAGCTCGCGCCCGGGGATGTATTCTTCCACCAGCGCCATGCGGCCGAAGCGCCAGGCACGGGCGATTTCTGTGCGGCGATTGTCGCCGCTGCGGATGATCTCCACGCCGACGGACGAACCTTCGTTCACCGGCTTGATCACGTAGGGCAGGGGCAGCGGGTCGGCTGCCGCCAGCTCGTCGCGGCCGATGACCCGATGCCGCGCAACGGGCAAACCGTTAGCGGAGAACACGGCTTTTGCCGCGACCTTGTCCATCGCCAGAGCGGAGGCGCGCACGCCGGAATGCGTGTAGGGAATGCCGAGCCAGTCAAGCACGCCCTGGATCGCGCCATCCTCACCAAATCGGCCGTGCAGTGCGTTGAACACCGCGTCGGGTTTCGGTGTCAGCGCGGCGATGACGGCGGCGATGTCGTCGCCGACCTCGATCGGCGTCACGTCGAAGCCGGCGTCGCGCAGCGCGGCGATGACCTGGCGGCCGGTGGACAGGCTGACTTCGCGTTCGGCGGAGATGCCGCCGTAGAGGACTGCGACGCGGGTCATGGCGCGAGCCCCTTGGGACGGCCGGCACCCGTCTCCCCGTCATGGCCGGGCCTGACCCGGCCATCCTCGCACGACCGATCGTGCGTAGATGGCCGGCTCAAGGCCGGCCATGATGGGGGCGTGTCAGTCGGCACGCCGATCCGTCTGATTTCCCATTCCAAGGTCACACCCGATGCAGCGAACACGCGCCGGCGAACTTCCTCGCCCAGGCCTTCGATGTCGGCCGCGGTCGCACTGCCGGTGTTGATCAGGAAGTTGCAGTGCTTTTCCGAAACTATCGCGCCGCCGCGGGTCAGGCCGCGGCAGCCGGCGGCGTCGATCAGTTCCCACGCCTTCATGTTCGGCGGATTGCGGAAGGTGGAGCCGCCGGTGCGGGCACGGATCGGCTGTGACGCCTCGCGGTTGGCGCGGATTTCCGCCATGCGGGCGGCGATGGTGACCGGCGCCCCCGGCGATGCGCGCAGGCGCGCGCGGGTGACGATCGCGCCGTGCGGCAGTCCGGAGTGGCGGTACGCGAACGCGAGCGCCGCCGCGGACATCCGCCGGCATTCACCTGACCGCGTCACGATCTCCGCCCAGTCGAGCACTTCGGCGATCTCGCCCCCATAGGCACCGGCGTTCATCGTGACCGCGCCACCGATCGTGCCGGGAATGCCGGAAAGGAATTCCAACCCGGTCAGCGAGACCGCGGCGGCATGCTCTGCCACCGTAACGTCCAGCGCGGCGGCGCCGGCGATCACGCCGCCGGCCTCGGTGGCGATGGCGGAAAAGCCGCGCGCCAGCTTCACGGTGATGCCAGGCAGGCCGCCGTCGCGGACGATCAGGTTGGAACATGCGCCGATCGCGCGCACCGGGATGTCCGGCGGCAGTGCGTGCAGGAATGTCGCAAGGTCATCGGTATCGGCGGGGCGAAGCAGGACCTCCGCGGGACCGCCCACGCGGAACCAGGTGAATGGGGCAAGCGGAGCGTTCGGCTGCACCCGGCCGCGCAGCGGGGGCAGCGATTCAAGGAATGTCGGCGTGCGTGCCGCGGCCATCATGGTAAGGACCTGTGGTCGTCAGGGGACGGCGAAGCGTTACCCGGCTGGCGATTCAACGCAGAGTTAGCGGAGAACCGCAGAGATCGCAGAGAAAGATTGTCGATCCCTGCAAGGCCCCAGGCCGGAGGCTTGGCAAGGATCAGTATTTTCTTCTCTGCGATCTCTGCGGTTCTCTGCGAACTCTGCGTTGAATCGCCAGCATCGAACCGCACGAGCCCAACCTGGAAAGCGCCGCTCACCCCGCACCTCCCGCCACGCGGCGCGGACTCGCCTGCAGCTCCGCCAGCTCGGCCGGCAGCGCGGCAGCCCATTGCGTGATCGAACCGGCCCCGAGGCAAACGACATAATCTCCGGGCTTGGCGATCGCATTCACCATCTCGGCCAGCCGCGCCGGCGACGGCAGCGGCACCACGGACCGATGTCCGCGCGCCCGCAGCCCCTCCACCAGCGCGTCGCGATTGACGCCCGCGATCGGCGCCTCGCCGGCGGGATAGACATCCGCCACGATCACCGTCCCCGCATCGTTCATGCAGGTGCAGAATTCCCCGAACAAAGATTGCAGCCGCGAAAATCGGTGCGGCTGCACGACGGCAACGACATCGCGCGCCCCCGCCTGGCGCGCCGCCTTCAGCACCGCCGCGATCTCCACCGGGTGGTGGCCGTAATCGTCGATGACCGTGATGCCGCCTGCCTCGCCGATCTTGGTAAACCGCCGCTTCACGCCCTTGAACCCGAGGAACGCGGAACGCAGCGTGTTGTCGTCGATCTCCATCTCGAGCCCGACGGCGACGGCTGCCAACGCGTTCTGCACGTTGTGCGAGCCCAGCATCGGCAGACGGAATGGCCCCATGCGCCGCTGGCGGCCCCGCGCGCGATCGGTGACGATGACCTCGAACGTCGAGCCCAGCTTGTCGGGCGACACACGCTCGGCCCGCACATCGGCCTGCGGCGAAAATCCGTAGGTGATGACGCGATGATCGGAAAGCCGAGGGATCATCTGCTGCACCGCCGGATGATCGATGCACAGCACTGCGAACCCGTAGAACGGAATGTTCGACACGAACTGGTCGTAGCCGGCGATCATCGCTTCCGCGGTGCCCCAGTGGTCCAAATGCTCCGGATCCATGTTGGTGACGACGGCGATCACCGCGGGCAGGCGCAGGAACGAGCCGTCGGATTCGTCAGCCTCCACCACCATCCAATCGCCGGCGCCCAGCCGCGTATTGGTGCCGTACGCGTTGACGATGCCGCCGTTGATCACTGTCGGATCGAGCTTCGCCGCTTCCAGCACCGCCGCGATCAGGCTTGTTGTGGTCGTCTTGCCGTGCGTGCCGCCGATCGCGATCGACCATTTCAGCCGCATCAGCTCGGCCAGCATTTCCGCGCGCCGTACCACGGGGATCAGCTTGGCGCGCGCGGCGACGATCTCGGGGTTGTCGCGCTTTACCGCGGACGACACGACGACCACCTGCGCGCCGCCGATGTTCGCCGCGTCGTGACCGATGGCGACGGAAATGCCTGCGTCGCGCAGCCGCTTCACGTTGGCGGACTCGGCAATGTCGCTGCCCTGCACGGCGTAACCAAGATTGTGCAGCACCTCGGCGATGCCGGACATGCCGATGCCGCCGATGCCGACGAAGTGGATGGTGCCGATGGAAAGCGGCAGCGCTCTCATGACCGCGCCTCCGCTCGCATCAGCGCTTCGACAACATCCGCCAGACGCGCCGCCGCTTCGGGCCGAGCCACGCTGCGCGCACCCACCGCGGCACGTGCCAACGCGGCCGGTGTGGCAAACAAGTCGATCAACCGAGCGGCCAATGCGTCCGGCGTGAACTCCGGCTGCGGCATCACCCATGCTCCGCCGGCATCGGCCAGTGCGCGGGCATTCCCCGATTGGTGGTCGTCGATCGCACCGGGCAACGGCACCAGGATCGCCGGCCGCCCGGCAACGGCCAGTTCCGCGACCGTCGATGCACCCGCGCGCGCGATCACCAGATGCGCACCGAGCAACCGCGCCGCGACATCCGGGAAGAATGCCGCCAGCTCCGCGCTGATTCCCAGTTCGTCGTACGCCGCGCGAACGCGATCCAGATCCTCCGCCCGGCACTGCTGCGTGACCACCAGCCGCGCGCGCAACCATTCCGGCAGCTCACCCAGCGCCGCCGGCACCACGTCGGAAAACACGCGCGCGCCCAATGACCCGCCCAGTACCAGCAGCCGCACTTTTTCCCCCGGCGCCGCGTAGCCAGCCTGCGCCAGCGCCCAAATGGCCGGCCGCACCGGATTGCCGGTGACCTCCGTCGCCACGCCATCCGGCACCCTCGCCGTGTTTGCAAAACTTAGCGCCAGCCGATCCGCCCGCTTCGCCAAAAACCGATTGGCCCGCCCAAGCACCGCATTCTGCTCGTGCAAAATCACCGCGGGCCGATGCCGCATGAAGCGCGTCGCCAGTACCGGTGCGACGCTCGGATACCCGCCGAACCCCACCACCGCAGCGGCATCGATCACGCCGAAAATCTGCCGCGCCTGCAGCACCCCCATCGCAATCGAGAACACCGCCGCGCCGCCGCGCCGCACACCGCGTCCCGCCAGGCCGGCGCCCTGGATGACGTATTGCTCCTTCCCGGCAAACACCGGGCTCTGCAATCCGCCGGACCGCGCATCAGTGATCAGCACGATGCGCCGTCCGCGGGCCACCAGTTCCGCCGCCAGTGCCTCGGCGGGGAAAAAGTGCCCGCCCGTGCCGCCTGCCGCGATCACGATGGGTTTCACCGCAGGTCCCCTCATGATGCGTCACCGTGGTTGCGGTTGCGGGTCAGCGACAGCAGCATCCCCATGCCCAGCGCCACCGCCACCGCCGACGACCCGCCATAGGAAATGAATGGCAGTGTCATGCCCTTCGCCGGGATCAGCGCCAGCGTCGTCGCCATGTTCACAAACGCCTGCAATCCAAACCCCGCCAGCAATCCCGCGCACGCCAGCACGACGAACGCGTCTTGTTCCTTCACCAATCGCAATAATCCTCGCAGCACAATGAATGCGAACACCCCGAGGATCGCGGCGCAGACCAGCATGCCGTATTCCTCGCCGGCCACGGCGAAGACGAAGTCCGCGTGCGCGTCGGGCAGGACGTCCTTGATGCGGCCCTCGCCGGGGCCGCGGCCAAACAGGCCGCCGTTGCCGAATGCCTCCAGCGCCGTCGTGACCTGATACGCGTCGTGCGCGTTCGGATGCAGGAAGGCGTGCACGCGCAACCGCACGTGCTGGAACAAGACGAAGGCCATGAAGCCGGCGCCGCCCATCATGCCCAGTCCTGCGCCAACCAGCAGCAGGTTCATCCCGCCGATGTAGAGCTGGAACAGAAAGACGGCGGTGATGACGGCGAGCATGCCGACGTCGGGCTGCGACTTCAGCAGCAGCGCGATCATGCCGAATACGACGAAAGCGATCGGGAAGCCGGGAAAACGGGGGGAGCGGCGGGCCTCGGTGATCAGCCACGCGGTCACCACGGCAAAGCACGGCTTGAGGAATTCGGAAGGCTGCACCGCCAGCCCGGGCAGCGCGATCCAGCGGCGCGCACCCTTGATATCGACGCCGATCACCAGCGTGGCGGCGGTCAGCACCAGCGCGATGATGCAGCCGGCGATGGCCAGGCGCTTGATGTTGCGTGGCGTCAGCAGCGACACGCAGACGACGACGCAGCCCGACACGGCGAGGAAGAACACCTGCTTGATAATGAACAGATCCCGGAAGGAACCGATGCGCACGGCGACGGAGGGGCTGGCGGCAAGCATCATGATGTAGCCGACGCCGATCAATACGCCGATGGCGCCGAGCGTGATGCGGTCCACCGTCCACCACCAGCGGCCCAGCAGGGAGTTGTCGGTGCGAGGTACTGCGGCCATCAGGCGGCCCTCCCGCAGGCAAGCTGCACCGCGATGGCGGCGAAACGATCGCCGCGCGCGTCGAAGCCGCTGAACTGGTCGAAGCTGGCGCAGGCGGGCGACAGCAGGACGGCGGTTGCGCCGGTCGCGCGCGCGGCGGTCAGCGCGGCGGGAACGGCGGCGTCCAGCGTGCCGACGATGTCGTGCGGCACGTTGTGCGTCGCGAGCGTTGCCGCCAGCAGCGGTGCGTCGCGGCCGATCAGCAGCGCGCGGGCGATGCGGGGGAACAACGGCGCGAGCGGTTCGATGCCGTCCTGCTTGGCGATCCCGCCGGCGATCCAGATGATCCGGTCGTAGCAGGCGAGTGCGTATGATGCGGCGTCGGCGTTGGTGGCTTTGCTGTCGTTGATGAAAGCGATGCCGTCGATCGTCGCAACAAGCTGCTGGCGATGCGGCAGGCCGGGGAAGGTGGTGAAGGCGCGCGTAATGGTGTCGTGCGGGATGTCGAGGAACCGCGCCATCGCGTACGCGGCCGCGGCGTTCTGTGCGTTGTGCGCACCGGGCAGGGCAGGGGCGTTGGTGGGGGCGAGGCGGAGGGGTGTGGTGGCAGAGCCAGACCCCCCCTCCCCTTGAGGGAGGGGGATGGGGGGAGGGGTCGCCGCATGGTCGGGAGGGGTCGCCGCATGGTCGGGAGGGGTTGCCGCATGGTCGGGAGGGGTCGCCGCAACCTGCTCGATGGCTTGGCAAACACCGCCTGTGTTGCTGAGCACTTCGTGGTTCGAGAAGCGCAGCACCCGGATGCCCCGTGCCTGCATCCACGCGTCTCGCGCCGCATCGGTTTGTGATTCGAAGTGGGAAATGCCGTCGATCTCGACCACGATGCGTACGGAGGAGCAGTAGAAGTCGGCGATGTAGGGGCCAAGCAGCATCTGGCGGCGGAACTTCAGGCCGGCGTGGGTGCGGTTGCGGAGGGCTTGCCACAGTTTGCGTTCTGCTGGGGTCGCGTCGCGGCGCATTTCTTTGGCATGGCGGAGAAGCGCGCTTTGTCTCGACCCCTCCCCCTGTCCCCCTCCCGCAAGGGGAGGGGGGACGCTGGTCGCTGCGGACTGCGCTTGCCCCGAGATCGTTACGGGCTCGGCCGGCTGTTCGCGCAGCCATTCCGCCATCTCGCGCGATCCGGTGTCGTCCACGCCGCATACCGCCAAATCCCCAGCGACCTGCCGCGCGAAAATCGCGCGCTTGCCGGCGGCGTAGCCTGCCATGTCGCCGTGGCGATCCAGATGGTCGGGGCTGAGATTGAGCATCGCCGCCACATCGAAGCGGAGCGTGGCGAGTCGCTCCAACATGTAGGACGACATCTCCAGCACGTATACGCCGTCGTCTGGCAGCAGCGGCAGCGCCAGCGCGGGTGTTCCCAGGTTACCGCCGGCTGCGTTCGGCACACTCCCGGCAGACAGGATGTGCGCCAGCAACGCCGTCGTCGTGGACTTGCCGTTGGTGCCGGTGATGCCGGCGAAGCGCGCGCGCGAACCGGCGCGGCGCACCGCCTGGAACAACAGTTCCGCATCGGAAAGGATCGGCACGCCGGCGTCGCGCGCACGCACGGCGGCGGGATGCGGCGAAGGCAGCAGATGCGGAATGCCGGGCGACAGCACGAGCGCGTCGAACGCGAAATCGCCCTTATTCGGATCGCGCAGCATCAGCCCATCCGCTGCAGCTCGCGCCTCCGGCTTGTCGTCCCACGCGACCACGTCCGCGCCCATCGCCAGCAGTGCGCGCGCGACCGGCAGGCCGTTGCGGCCCAGCCCCACCACGGCGAAACGACGTCCGGCAAACAGATCGGGCGGGAAAGTGCTCATCGGATCTTCAGCGTCGCAAGGCCGATCAACGCCAGCACCATCGAGATGATCCAGAAACGGATGACGATGGTGGATTCGGGCCAGCCTTTCTTCTCGAAATGGTGGTGCAGCGGCGCCATCAGGAACACGCGATTGCCGGTGCTCTTGAACCAGAAGACCTGGATGATGACCGACACGGTTTCGACCACGAACAGACCGCCGACGATCATCAGCACGATTTCGTGCTTGGTCGCGACGGCCACCGCTCCCAGCGCGCCGCCCAGCGACAGCGAGCCGATATCCCCCATGAACACCGCGGCCGGCGGCGCGTTGAACCATAGGAATCCCATGCCGGCGCCGATCAGCGCGGCAAGGAACACCGCCAGTTCGCCGACCCCCGGCACATAGGTCAGTTCGAGGTAGCCGGCGAAGATGCGGTTGCCGACCAGGTAGGCGATCAGCGCGAACACCGCGGCGGTGATCATGGTCGGCACGATGGCCAGGCCGTCGAGCCCGTCGGTCAGGTTCACCGCGTTCGATGCGCCCATCATCACCAGCATGGCAAAGATTGGAAAGAACATGCCAAGCGGGATCAGCACGTCCTTGAACACCGGCACCGACAGGTCGGTGGCGAGCGGCGCGCGCGTCAGAGTTACCATCCACACCGCGGTTGCGAGGCCGATCGCCGCTTGCACCAGCAGTTTGACTCGGGCGGAGACCCCTTTGTGGCTGCGTTTGGTGACCTTCAGATAATCGTCGGCGAAGCCCAGCAAGCCGTAGCCCCAGGTAATGAACAGTACCGCCCAGACGTAAGTGTTGCGCAGATCGACCCAGAGCAGCGTGGAGACGGTCATGGTTCCGAGAATGAGCAGGCCGCCCATGGTGGGCGTGCCTTTTTTCTCGATGATGTGGCGCTCGGGGCCGTCGTCGCGGATCGGCTGGCCGCCGTTCTGCACTCGCTTCAACCAGCGGATCAGCTTGGGTCCCAGCCAGAAGCTGACGGCGAGTGCGGTCAGGCACGCCGCGCCGGAGCGGAACGTGATGTAGCGGAACAGGTTGGCGAGAAGGACATGTTCTGCGAAGGGGCGGGCGAGGTTGTAGAGCATCAGGCCGCCTCCGCACCGATCGGCGGCGCCAGCGCGTTCACCACCAGCTTCATGCGGCTGCCGAGGCTGCCTTTGACCAGCACCACGTCGCCGGGTTCGATCGCTTTCGCGACGATCGGTGCCAGGCTTGCGGCGTCGGGGCGATGCACGGCGGTGCGCGCGGCGGGCAGCGCGTCGAACAAATGGCGCATCAGCGGACCGCAGGCGAACAGCAGATCGGCGCTGGATGCCACGTCCTTGGCCAGCGCGGCATGTTCCTGTGCGCCGGCGTCGCCGAGTTCCAGCATGTCGCCGAGCACGGCGATGCGGCGCTTGCCCGGCTGCAACGCGAGCACGCCGAGCGCTGCGCGCATCGATGCGGGGTTGGCGTTGTAGCTGTCGTCCAGCAACGTGGCGCTGCCGGCGGGTAGGGCGATGCGGCGGCGTGCACCTCGGCCGGCGAAGGGGGCGAAGGATGCCAGTGCCGTGGTGATCGCATCGGGGGTGATCGCGTCGGGTTCGTCGCGAAGTTGCAGCGCGGCGGCGAGCGCGGCGAGCGCGTTCATCGCCATGTGGCGGCCGGGCACGTTCAGGCGGAAGCGCAGCACGCGGCCGGCGATGGCGGCGGTGATCAGGCTGCCGTCGGAATCCATTTCGATCGCGGTCAGGCGCAGGGTGGCGGCGGGATCGGTGCCGAACGTCACGATGCGCGCATCGCCGGCGGTGGCGCGGAGGCGCGGCAGCAGCGGCGTGTCGGCGGGCAGCACGGCGACGCCGCCGGGTTCCAGGCCGCGCAGGATCGAGGCTTTCTCGTCGGCGATCGCCTCGATGCTGCCGAGGTAGCCGATATGGGCCTTCTCCACCGCGGTGATGACCGCGACGTGCGGGCGGGCGAGACGCGCGAGCGGCGCGATCTCGCCCGGGTGGTTCATGCCGATTTCCGTCACGCAGAAGGCGGCGTCGGGCGGCGTGCGGGCGAGCGTCAGCGGCAGGCCCCACTGGTTGTTGTAGGATGCGACGGCGGCGTGGGTCGGGCCGAACGACGAAAGGATGGTGCGCAGCATTTCCTTTGTCGTGGTCTTGCCGACGCTGCCGGTCACCGCGACGACACGGCCGGCGAAGCGCGCGCGGGCATAGCCGCCGAGGCGGGCCAGGCCGGCGAGGGTGTCGTCCACGTGCAGCAGGGGTGTGGCGCCGGGGACGGGGGCGTGCACCATCGCGCCGGCCGCGCCGTTGGCCAGGGCGTTGGCGACGAAGCGATGGCCGTCGCCGTTCTCGCCGACCAGGGCGACGAAGAGGTCGCCGGGGGAGAGCGTGCGGGAGTCGATGGACACGCCGGTCGCGTCGAACGGCGCGGTCAGGCTGCCGCCGGTCGCTTCGGCCAGGTCGTGGGCGGTCCAGAGCGGGGGCATGGGCGGGGTCATGGGCGTGGCGAGGTGAAGGAAGTGCAGAGTCCCCCCTCCCCTTGAGGGAGGGGGTTAGGGGGAGGGGTAGGGGTAGGGGGCCGGGGCAAGCACGAGCGGTACGCGACGGTGCAAGAACCCCTCCCCCTGGCCCCCTCCCTCAAGGGGAGGGGGAACCTTGGCAACCTTGGCCACCCTGGCAACACTGGCTGCATGCTGCTCATGCGCCGCCCACCAACGAACGTACCACTCCCACGTCATCGAACGGCACCACCTCCCCGCCGATCGTCTGCCCCTGCTCGTGGCCCTTGCCGGCCACCGCCAGCACGTCGCCGGGTCCTAGCGCTTCCAGGCCGGCCGCAATCGCCCCGGCTCGGTCGCCGATCTCGCGCGCGTCGGGGCATGCCGCCAGGATCGCGGCGCGGATCGCGGCGGGGGCTTCACTGCGCGGATTGTCGTCGGTCACGATTGCCCCGTCGGCCCAGCGTGCCGCTGCTTCGCCCATCAACGGACGCTTGCCGCGGTCGCGGTCGCCGCCGGCACCGAACACGACGTGCAGCTTCCCGGCGGTATGCGGGCGCAGCGCGCGCAGCAGGCGTTCCAGCGCGTCGGGCGTATGGGCGAAATCCACATAGACCGCGGCGCCGTTCGGCAGCCGCGCCGCCAGTTCCAGGCGGCCGCGCACGCCGGTCAGGGCCGGCAGGCGGTCCAGCGCGTCCGTTTGCCCCAGCACCATTGCCAGGGCGGCGGCCATCAGCGCGTTGTCGGCCTGGAAGCGGCCGGGCAGAGCCAGCGGGATGTCGTGCCGGACACCACCGGTTTCGATGGTCGCCACCTGGCCATCCGGGCGTGGCGTCACGCCCAGCAGGCGGAGGAACTCGCCGGCCTCGCCCACCGTGCGCAGGTCGAGCTTGCGCCGTGTGGCCACCCCCCGCAGCGCGTCCAGCGTCGTGCGGTCCATGTCGGCGTTCGCCATGGCGGGTGCGCCGCCTGGCAGCAGGTCGGCGAACAAGCGGAGCTTGGCGGCGCGATAGGCGGCCTCGGTGCGGTGGTAGTCCAGGTGGTCGCGGGTCAGGTTGGTGAAGGCGCCGGCGGCGAAGCGCACGCCGTCCAGGCGGAACTGGTCGAGGCCGTGCGAGGATGCTTCCAGCGCGGCGCAGGTCACGCCGCGGCGGTGCAGGCCGGCGAGGGTCTCGGCCAGGGTGACCGGATCGGGCGTGGTCAGGCCAGGGCCGGGGTTGAAACCCGCGGCAATCACGCCGAGCGTGCCCAGGCTGGCCGACTTGCGGCCGTCCAGCGCCCAGATCTGGCGGAGGAACTCCACCGTACTGGTCTTGCCGTTGGTGCCGGTGACGGCGACCACGGTCTCGGGCTGCGGGCCGGCCAGCACGGCGGCGATCTGCGCCAGGCGGCGGCGCGGCTGCGGGTCCAGGATCAGCGGGCGAGGCGGCACGTCGTCCGGCCAGATCGTGTCGGGCGGAGCGAGCACCGCGATGGCGCCGCGGCGTACTGCGTCGGCGATGAAGGCGCGGCCGTCGGCATGGCTGCCGGGCAGCGCGGCAAACAGGTCGCCGGGGACGACCTGGCGGCTGTCCGCGGTCACGCCGGCCACGTCCAGGCCGGAAACGGCCTGCCAGGTGGCGAAGGGCAGCGATGACGGGGACATGCGCATGGGCTCAGCGGGCCGCGACTTCGGCGTCGGACGCGATCTTCGCGTCGTGGCGCACGGTTTGTGGAGCGGGGCGCACGCGGGCCGGCGGGATCGGCTTGGCCGGCGCGTGGAAGCCGGCACGCACGTGCCAGTCGGCACCGTCCACTTCCGGGAACGGCACGCCGGCCGGCAGCGCGGGGCCGCCTGGCGGACGGGCGGGCTGCAACGGAATGTAGAGCGCCTGGTTGATCTCCGGCGCGTCCTTGATGTCAGGCAGCATCCCCATCATCGGCGCCATGCGGGCGATGACCTTGCCGGCGCTGGGTGCCGACACCCAGCCGGCGGTGGAGTAGCCGTAGGTGCTTTTGTTGCCGTGCGGTTCGTCCAGCATGATGTAAACGACGTAGTGCGGGTCGTTCATCGGGAACGCACAGACGAAGGCGGAGACGTTGAAATCCTCCTTCATGCCGCGGTGGTAGCCGTGCTTGCCGACCTTTTCCGACGTGCCGGTCTTGCCGCCGGGATAGTAGCCCGCGACCTCGGCCTGCTTGCCGAAGCCGTCGGTGACCACGAGGCGCATCAGCTTGTGCATGGTCTCCACTGTTTCGGGCTTCAGCACCTGCACTGCGCCCGGGGGTTCCTCGCCTGGCGGCAGCGGCGGCATGGCGAGCAAGGTCGGGCGGACCAGCCAGCCGGTGGCGACGGCGGCGGTGCCGCGCACCACATGCAGCGGCGAGACGGAGATGCCCTGACCGAAGCCGACCGTCATCGTGGTGGCTTCCTTCCATTCGGCGGCGGTCTGGATGATCGGCAAGCCGGCTTCCGGCAGTTGGATGGGCACGCGTGAGAACATGCCCATCATGCGCAGCCAGGCCCGCTGGCGCTCGGCGCCCACATCCAGGGCGATGTGCGAGGCGCCCAGGTTGGAGGAGTATGCCAGCACTTCGGGCAGATAGAGCCAGCGGTGTTTGCCTTCGAAGTCGCTGATGGTAAAGCGGCCAATGTGAATGTTCTGGGCAGCGTCGAATTCATCCCAGATGTGGACCACGCCGTAGTTCAGCCCCATCGAGGCGGTCTGCAGCTTGAACATGCTGCCCGGCTCGTACATGCCCGTCACGGCTCGGTTGAAGCGCGCGTCGGCGGGTGCCGTGCCGAAATCATTGGCATTGTAGTCGGGCAGGCTGACCATCGCCAGAACCTCACCCGTGCGGGCGTCCATGACGATGCCGGAGGCGCCGATCGCGTCGAACTCGTCCATCGCCTGGGCCAGCTCGTCGCGGACGATGCCCTCGATGCGGATGTCGAGCGACAGGCGCAGCGGCTCCGGGTCGGTTTCCAGGCGCTTGTTGAAGTATTTCTCCACGCCGGCGATGCCGTGTTCGTCCACATCGACGCCGCCGAGCACCTGCGCGGCGAGGCGGCCCATCGGGTAGTGGCGTTCCTCGGTCGGCTGGAAGTTGATGCCGGGGATGCCGAGGGCGTTGATCTGCAGTTCCTCGTCCGGGGTGATCTGGCGTTCCAGATAGACGAAGCCCTTCTTGCTTTCGGACAGGCGGCGGACCGCCATGTCCTCGTCCAGCCGCGGCAGCACGGTCTTGAGCTTCTTCGCCGCGGCGGCCGGGTCGATGATCTGGCGCGGATCGGCGAACACGGACACGGTGGGCAGCGACACCGCGAGGATCTCGCCGTTGCGGTCGGTGATCATGGCGCGCTGGCCGGGCAGACTGGCGTCCTCGGTCGGCTTCATCTGCGGCGGCAGCGAGGTGAACTGGTTGGCGGGCGGGCGGGGCAGGATCGGCTGCAGCACGGTGGCGTCGGTCAGCTTGCCGAGCAATGCGGTGAACAACGCAGCAAACAGGAAGGCGGCGATGACCAGACGGCCACGGGTCTTTTCGAGGGCGGCGCGGCGGTCGATGTCGGGCGCGGTGAGCCGCACCGTCTCCATCAAGGGCACGGCGTCGGCGTGCGCGGCGCCGCGGCGCCGTGAAGGGCGGCCGTAGGCGTTGCGCGGGGCGGAATCCGGCGGCGGCGCGTCGTTGTCGGGGTCGCTCACATCAGCCCCCTGCGCCCGGGTCGTAGGCGGCGTTCATCGGCACCGGGCGCGGCAACGGTTGCGGCGCCGGCAGGTTCTGCGTGCTGTGCGCCATGCCGAGCATGGAGCCGCTGAAGATCGGCGCGGCCACCGGCTGCGGCCGGGGCGCGAGCGGCATCGGCCGCGGGGCCGGGCGGACGAAGCGCGGCGGGTTGGCCTCGGCGATCACCGGGTGGGGCGTGGCGGGGCGCCAGGGGGACGGACGCACCGCGGCCGCGGCTACGGGCTGTGGCCGGATCGGCGCGGCCTGGGCGACGACGGGCTGCGGCACGGGATGGTCGTGCTGTGGCGGCGGCGCGGCGGTGGCGACCTGCGCCGGGAGGGCAGGGGGCGGCGCCGGCGGGGCGGCGGGCGGCATCGGGAGGGTCGTTTGCGTATCGGCTGACTGGGTGTCGCCCGTCTGGGTGTCGCCCGTCTGGGTATCGCCCGTCTGGGTGTCGCCCGTCTGGGTATCGGCGCTCTGCGTAGCGGCCGGCTGGGTGGCGGTGGTTTGAGCGCCGTCGGTTTGGGCGCCGGCCGCCGGTGCCGTCTGGTTGTCCGCGGTCTCGGCGTCGGCCTCGACCCGGGTCTGGCCTGGCGTGGCGGCGACCAGCGGTGCGGGCGTTGCTGACCTGCCCGGCATGCTGCCGGGCGGCGGTGCGGCGGCTGGCGGGACAGGCGCCGGCAGGCGGCTGTCGAGATCGGCCAGGTCGGTGAACTGGGTCGGCGACACCGGCTGCAGCCCGGGCAGGTACTGGGTGGAGAGGCGGCGCAGGCGGTCGGGGTCGTTCAGCAGCATCCATTCGGCGTGCAGCGCATGGGTTTGCTCGCGCATGGCCTCGGTCTGCCTGATCGTTTGGTCGATCTGCTGGTCGAGCACATGGGTGCGGTGCTTCTCGTTGTAGAGGAACATGCCGGAGCCGCAGGCCAGGACGAACATCAGCAGCGTGATCGGGCGGATCATGGCGCGGGTCTTTCCGGGTCGGCCGAGGCCAGGGGCAGGCGCTCCAGCGCGCGCAGCCTGGCACTGCGGGCGCGGGGGTTCGTTGCGGTTTCGTCGGTTGTGGGGCGGAGGGCGCGCGGGGTCAGCAGGTGGAAGCCCGGCGCGGCACGTTGCAGCAGGCCGCGCGGATCGTGGCGCGAGGGGGCCGCGGCGCGCCCGGCGGCGTTGGTCATGAAGCGCTTGACGATGCGGTCTTCCAGCGAATGGAAGGCGACGACCACGAGGCGGCCGCCGGGGGACAGGAGCTGGGCGGCGGCGGCGAGGGCTTGCTCGATTTCGGCGAGCTCGTCGTTCACCCGGATGCGCAGGGCCTGGAAGCTGCGGGTGGCGGGGTCGATGCCGGAACGGTCGGGGGGGAGGACGCCGCGGATGATTTCCGCCAGGCGGGCGGTGGTGGCGATCGGGGCCTCGGCACGGGCGGCGACGATGGCGCGGGCGATGCGGCGGGAAGCGCGTTCCTCGCCGAATTGGAAGAGCACGTCGGCGAGCTCTTGTTCCGGCAGGGTGTTCACCAGGTCGGCGGCGGTTGTCCCATGCTGTCCCATGCGCATGTCGAGGGGGCCGTCGGCGCGGAACGAGAAGCCGCGGGCGGGGTCGTCGATCTGGAAGGAGGAGACGCCGAGGTCCAGCGCGATACCGTCCAGGGTTTGCACGCCGGCTTCCGAGAGCAGGGCGAGCATGTCGCCGAACTGGCCCTCGATGAGGTGGAGGCGGCCGGGGTAGCGGGCAGTCAGGGTGGCGCCGCGGGCGATGGCTGCGGGGTCGCGGTCGATCGCCCAGACGGTGCAGGCGGCGGACGCGAGCAGGGCCTCGGAATAGCCGCCGCCGCCGAAGGTGCCGTCGAGGTAGATGCCGCCATCGCGGGGGGCGAGGAGATGCAGGAGCTCGGGGAGCATGACGGGGGTGTGGGTCATGCGTGGGTTTCCCGCGTCGGCAGCCGCGCACGCTGCTCGTCATGGCCGGGCTTGACCCGGCCATCTTCGCACGTCCGAACGGGCTGCCCGAACGGCCCACGAGCGGGGGTAGATGGCCGGGTCAAGCCCGGCCATGACGGGAGGGTTCGGGGCTGGAGGGTTCGGGGCCGGAGGGTTCGGGGCTGGAGGGTTCTGGGCTGGAGGGTTCGGGGGGTCACTGCGCCGATCCCCCCGGCAGGGTGAAACCGCGCTCGCGGGCACGGTCGCGGGCGGCCTGGCGGCGGTGCTCGGCGGCTGATGGCTCCCACAGTTGGAACGTGCGGCCGAGGCCCATGAACGTGACGCTGTCCTGCAGGCCGGCGTGGGTGACCAGGTTCTCGGTCAGCACGATGCGGCCTTCCTTGTCGCTTTCCACCGGGAACGCATCGGCGTAAAGAATCGCCGCGAGGTCTTCCTGTTCCGGACTGAACAGGTTCATGTGGTCCAGCGGGTTGGCGAGGGATTCGAAGACCGAGACGGGCCAGGCCTCGATGCAGGGGTGCTGATGCGAGGGACGCAGGATCAGTTGCACCGTGTTGTCGTCGCCGCCGTTCTTCAGCGCGGCGCGGAAGCTCGCGGGCACGGACACTCGCCCCTTGGCGTCTCTTCGGCTCAGGTGGGTGCCGAGGAACTGCGACATCCGGACCGGCCCGCCTTTCGTGCAATGCGCCGCGCTTGGGTTGAGCGAGAATCTCCGACATTGTGCGACGGGGCGGGGCCGCCTGGCCGAGCAACCATGTCCCGTCTTCGCCCATGGGCGGCTGGCCCGCCTGCATGGGTGTATTTGGGATAGCATGGGACGGCGTGGGCGTCAAAGGGAAATGGCCTGGACGGGTTATATTCGCGCGCGAATTTTCGTGCGTTCGTCAACGGCTTAGCTGGAATCTTCCGAGTCTCGCCAAGGCCTATCTGATCAAAAAAATATGGATTCGCGATATGTTCCGCGTGGATAAGGGTTGCGCGAGTGGGACGGCATGGGAATGAGGTTGCCGGACGGCCTGTAGGCCGGGTTCTGTCCGCGCGATTCTGGCGCGGAAGCGATCAAGCCCGAACGACAGGTAACCTCCGGACGCGGACAGATCGCTCGGTGACCGTCACCATCGCTCCGGCATCGAGAGCATTCTCGATAGCTGGCCAGATGGTTTGCAGTAACGCCGCCAGTGCGTCAGCATCGAGGCCCTCCTTGCGGATGCGGACGACCGATGGATCGGGTTGACCGCCGGTGGCGAGCAGGGAATGGAAATCGGCATCGAGCGTGACGCAGGTTCGGGCCTCCTCGCGGGCCTTTTGCAGAATGTCCCTGTCATCCGCACGACTCATGCCGATGTCGGCAACGTGAACTACATCCCAACCGGCGCGGCCCAGCAGGTTCGCGGCGGAGCGCGGCAATCCCTGATCGAGCAGGAGGCGTTTCACACGGCTTCGAGCGGCTGGACGCTATCATCGAGGTTACGCGCCGCGAATTCGAGAGCCTGACGGATGTCCTCTGCTTCGAGCTCCGGGAATTCCCGGCGCAGGTCGTCCCAGTTCGGGTACACCGCGAGCGCCTCGATGACCCGTCGAACCGAAAGGCGCATGCCGCGGATGGTCGGCTGGCCGTTCAGAATTGCCGGGTTGCAGGTGATGCGATCGAACGCGCCCATGCACTGCGCTCCGTGAATTGCCGGGCACTGACCATACCGCCGGAGGCCGGCGGCAACAACGTGCGCGATTGCAGCACAGGACACCAGATGGCCTGTAAGCCGGGTTCTGTCCGCGGTGTTCGGGCGCGGCGCTCAGGGCGCGTCGCGGCTCACCAGTCGGATCCGTTTCGCACGGTAGCGTTCCACGAACCGGTCCCGGATCAGCGGAACATGCGTGGTGGCAGATGGCCGTAGTGAAAAATATCCGGGCGCCTCGGCAACGCCCGCAGATCGTACGGCCACGCATCCACGTTGCACTCCGAGATCAGCACCCACTGCGGCGCGCTATCCAGTCCGGCTCGTGCCTTCGTATCGGCAGGGAGTTCGATGCCCGCCTCATCGCCCGAGGGCGGCGTGTGCGAGATCGGCGGATAGATCACGAAGTCGCCGGGCCGGTCGTGGCGCCGGAATGTCGCTACCACACAGGCGGGATGGTCCTTGTCGCCGGTCCGGGCGAGCGTCGATCGCCGATGCCAGAGGTATTCGTATCGCACGACCAATCCGAGCGTCAGCTCGGGCAGCGGCACCTATTCCGCCTCGTCGAGATACGCGAACCGCGAGTCCATTTCCGAACCCGCGATCTGATCCACCAGCCATTCCGGCAGGTCCTCGGCCGCCAGGGACCGCTTGTCACGCTGCTTCAGCCGAGCGAACTCGGCAGCCGACAGGATCACCACGGACGGGCGGTCGCCGTCCTGGACGGTCACCGGCTCCGGCATGCCGCGCGTGCCCTCGGCCACCTCGCGGTAGGTGGCGAAATCGCGCTGCAATTCGGCGGATGTCACGCGGATCATGATGCGCGTGCGTAGCACAACTATGGCGCGAGCGCCATCGCGCCGGCCGCTCGACCCCCGGGAGACGCTGCCAGACGGCCTGTAAGCCGGGTTCTGTCCGCGCCGTTCTGGCGCGGGACGACCATTCCTCTGGGACGCGCCTCGCAGCGCGCCTCACGCGACCAACCCGGGCGGCGGTTCGGGAAATCCCTGCGCTGTTGCCAGCGCGGCCGCCCCTATTCGGTCTTGCTCCCGGTGGGGTTTACCCTGCCGCCCCTGTTGCCAGGGGCGCGGTGCGCTCTTGCCGCACCGTTTCGCCCTTGCCCGCGGGGTGTCTCGCGATCCTTGCGCGGGCGGTTTGTTTTCTGTGGCACTGTCCCTGAGGTCGCCCTCGCCGGCCGTTAGCCGACACCGTTTTCCCGTGGAGCCCGGACTTTCCTCTGCTCTCCGGGGAGGGCAGCGGCCGTCCGGCCGTCTGGCGGGGGGAGAGATGCGGCGGCGGGGAGGGGGGTGTCAACGGGGGGCAACGACCGTTTCTACAAACCAATGACCATCGAAACGGCGGACGTCCGGTGCTACGCCGCCGCCGGGCCGGCGGCATGTCCGGCCGACACGCGCTCAGAAATCAGCGCCAGCGACTTCGGGGCGCATCTCGTCGGCTGCTTCGTACAGGCGGTCCATCTCCGCGGCGAATTGCCTGCGCAGGGCAACCGCTTCCTGCCGCGGCAGCCAGTTGGACATCGAGTTGAACCGCATCTCGACCATGTAGGTCTTGGTCAGGTCCGCCCACGGAAAGCTGGCCGAGGCACGCGCGAGCGCCAGCGTCGCGCAAAGCTCATCCCGGATGCCCTGGATGAATGCTTCCCCCGGATGCTCATCGAGCTGATCCACAAGGCTTCCGGTGGGGGAGGCCGCAGGGCTGTCGAACAGACTGGGTTGGACGGCGAATCGGCGTGACATGGTTGAATGCTACCGGGAGCGGATGGCGGCGCAAGGCTTGCTCCGGCGCGATGCGCGCGAGCATCGTGCCCGACATGGATACGCCCTGGCGCCACAAGGACCTGCCGGAGCTTGGCCGAGCGCTTGCCCAGCGCCCGGGCCATGAAAGCGTTCGCACGCTGGTGGCTGAAATCCTGCGCCACGAGTTTAGCGCCGGATACCTCGACCTCGACCACGAGGTGCGTTTGCCCGAAGTGCACGGCCGGGTGGACACGCTGTTCGGCGCGACCGTGTTCGAGTTCAAGCGCGACCTCCGCCGCGAAATGTCGGACGTCGAAGCGCGCTTGCCGGACTACCTGCGGGAGCGCGAACGCCAGACCGGACGCCGTTACCTTGGCATCGCGACGGACGGCGCAACATTCATCGCGTTCGAGTTGCGCGATGATCGCATGGTGCAGCTCGACCGATACGAAACGAAGCCCGACGACCCGGAGGCTTTGCTGGCATGGCTTGAGCCCGCTCTGTCCGATCGCGACGACCTGTCCCCCGAACCGCTGATCATCCAGCGCGAACTTGGCCGCGGCAGCCTGACATTCGCTCGCGCGCGAGGCGTGCTGGAATCGCTGTGGCAACAGTTGTCGCCGCATCCCGAAGTGACGCTGAAGCGACAGCTTTGGGATCGGTTGTTGCGCGTGGTTTACGGCACAGCCGTTGGCGACGACTCGCTGTTCCTGCAGCACACGTACCTGACCATCGTGGCGAAGACGGTGGCGGCACGCGTGCTCGATCTGCCTGCCGTTGACGCCGTCACCATCCTTTCGGGTCGATCCGGCAGGCGCAATGCCTCGATAATGCCTCGGGGCGAACAAGCACGGTTTACAAGGTGAGCTGACCGGATCGAAAATGGACACGCACACGATCACGCATACCATTGAGAACGCCGCAAGCGAGCACAGGTGGGAGGACGCTGTTCTTTCGCTCTGCAATGCGCTGGAAGCGTTGCCGCCGCAGCGGCGTTTGGCGTTGGCCCGGGAGGTCGTGAAGCTTTGCGAAGCCGCCAAGGAGTTGTTTACGTCGGTGTCGTTGGCTGCCGATAACGCGCAGGTTGGGGAACGGGTGTTCGCGCTGCATCCGTCGCCGGCGGCCGATCTGGAGCCTGTGGACGTCCAACTGGAGAGTGCAAACCAAATACTGATGGAATTGGGGGCACGCAAGAGCGAGCATGATCGCGAGGATGTTTTGAAACTTGCATCTGCGATCTCGTCGGCGGTGTTTGCCGTTCAGATTTTGATGTGGTTGCAGAGAGACGAGGACGACGTAAGAAAGTGGAAGCTGGACTGTGTCCCCGAGCATGGGGTTTACGACGACTCTGTGGCGGGTCGGGTGGGCGAGATTTTATGGAAGCAGATTCATTCGATGATCGTGCGCGAGAAGGCATTTCGCGGGCGGTCGGAGGATTTCATTTACCGGGCGCGGCCGATTGAGTCGCTCGCGCGCTCATGGCTGGATGAGCAATTGCTCTGACGCGGAACATTCGAGCGATTTCCTTCTGCATCGCGAGATCATCATGATCAACAGATCGGTCGTCCTTGCCGAGCGCGAGGGGTCTTCTACGAGGGCGACGATACCCAGCTTTGGGCCATCAACCCCTCTCCGGCCATCAGCGGGGCCAAATTCCAGCCGTCCATAGTTCCAACACCGGGTGCCGGAGTTCTCTTCGACACCTTGTATTTCCGAGAAGACTATTTCGACGCGACAACTCGCATTCGGCGAGGGCGGTTCTACGGGGCGGACGCAACCGGACATCGCCGGGAATGGCCAGCACTAAGAGTGAGTTCGTGGCCCAGGCAGCCGCTGGCTGTTGGTTGGCCGGACATAGTTCAGATGCATGCCGTTTATCGGCGCGTCAAAATCGAAGTACAAAGAAATTCCTATCTTAGGGACACGATGGTAACGCTTGGAGGGGCGGGGTTCGAGAGCGACTGGCGCGTCATTGACGTCGAGCAGGCTGCGAATGGCGAGTTGCTATTCACACTGAAGCCACTCTTCCCGTTTGGTATTCTTCCGCCTCTGACCACCGCTGACGCTGACATCGGCGGTGCCTACGAGAGAGTTCTCGACGCTTCTTTGAAATACGCCCCTGTACCTGTGGTCGATGTTTGCAGGGAAGCGTCGTTTGTCGTCCTGGTGAAGCAATTCGGCGTCGCAAAAGACCTTGGCGAGCTTATCAAGAAGAAAATCCCCAGTGAAAGTGTAATGATTTCGTCGTCTGCCACGATTATCAATCGCCTTCACCCGCGCGGTAAGGCGGCAGAGCAACTCAAACAGTCGACCGCAGGACGCCGCTTTCGGCCTGTGATTGACGAGGACGCAGCACTCGCTGTCCGTCTGTTCGGCTTCCTCTTGGTAGAATTAGGATTCGCGGCGGCGTGATCGAAGGATGCAGATGCACGGTTTTTTAAGGATCGTATTGTCGGACAGGCATCGACATGTAACTTAGCAGATTCACCGTGAGGACAAATATTCCATCACACGGCACGAGAGCGGGAAGAGCACAACATAGAGCAGATCCTCATCAACGACAGTGCCCTTGTGAGCCAAGTTGTTCCTTTGGTTGATAAGCTTCTGGCAGAGGTTCACATCGATGACTATAGTCGTGTTTGGTGTCGGAAGCTCCTTGATGCCGACCTCCTGTAGAAGGGATTGTAGCTTCTCAGCGCGGCTTTGCACTGTGTGATTGGGATCACCGAGGAAGCTTCGTAGGCGTTCAAGTGGCTTCCCCGTCAGCCCAGACGCATTGGCGATCCTATTTCGGTCGGCCTTCTTCGGAAACAATCGCTCGAACAGGTGACTAAATTTCGCAGTTACGGCGAGGCGCTCAAGCTCTTCGATCATGACAAACCACGAGATGTATTTCGCCTTCGGTCGGTTGGCGCGCATTCCCTCAACAAAAACCTGAGTTAAGTCTGTCTCCGTTAGCGATTCTAGCAATTGGGGCGTAAGTGAGTGAGGTTCGTCAACAGTTACAGACACAGAATCTTGTACGTTGAGGCGATCCGATTCGGGGACGGATGCCCGTTCAAGCCACATCCTGGCCCAGTCTACCTCGACAATGAGGTTTCCGTACAAAAGATCGCGCTGACTGGGAGCGAAAAAGGCAGTAAGATCATCGGCCAGCCGCAGGACGAATCCCTCAATTGCCAGTGCGGTTTGCTCTTTCGCGAAGATAACCTTTAGCTCCTGCCACCCATCTGCAGGCTCGCCCACCGCGAACGAAGCAATCGTAAAGCCGAGTACGGTGATAGCGGTTGCGGAGAAACTGTGAACGAAGGGAGGCGAGCCGGCTGAAGGATTTACGAGTTTGGTTGACAGACTCCCCTTCCGCATGGACTTAAATCCGGGTCGGGAAATTCCATGGGATCCTGTCAAGCGGACCGGAATCTTCGCGGAAATGTATGATTCGTCCTCAGCCATTCTCACTTCTCCAACCGCAGCTCGATAGCATACCCGTGCCGCTTGCCCCAGGCGGCGCCCAGTCCCATAGGACGTCACATGAACATCCCATTCAGGTCGGCTGCGTCACAGCAACCACCGCACAACCGAGCCTCGGGAGCTGAGCCGCGGGCCGGCGCCGGCCGTGCTCCCGCAGCGGCAGAACCCCACGCACCGTGAGTCGTCCGCCGCCATCGTCTCACCCACGCAGGGACCGAGCGGCTTGCGGCGCAGCAAGCCAGCAAGCCAGCAAGCAAGCGTCAAACGCAGATCAGCAGCCGATGCACGCAGAACACACGGATGAGCCAGAACCCCGCATCCGGCTGCACGGCCAACCCCGCAATGACCACCGAGCCCGGTAAGCCGCACAGCCGCATCCTCCCCGCACCATCCGCGTGTTCTGCGTGCATCCCCTTCTGATCTGCGTAAAAACTTCCTTGCTTCCTTACCCATCGCCAACCGCACCGTCCGCCGTCGGTTCGCCCCCCCCGGCCGCCGCGCGACAGCCAGCACCAATGCACCATGAGAGCACCGCCCGGCACCCGGCAGACCGCGCCTTTCATGGCAGCCCCGGACCATGGCGCCATCGATCCGCGACAACCCGGCCGGTGGGTTCGGCAACCGCTTACGCCGCCGCCGCGACCGCCTTGCCACCCGACAGCCGCCAGATCCGATCCAGCCGCTCCACCCCGGTAAGCCGGTGCGCGATCAGAATAACCGTGCGCCCGGTCGCGACCTCATTCAGGGTCGAGAGAAACGCCTGCTCTGTCTCCGCATCCAGCCCGGCGCATGGCTCGTCCAGGATCAGGATCGGCGCCGGCGACAGCAGCGTGCGCGCCAGCGCCAGCCGTCGCCCCTGGCCGCCAGAGAAGCGCGTGCCGCCCTCGCCGACCCAGGTGTTCAGGCCGTCCGGCAGTGCGCGCACCACATCGCCGATGCGTGCCGCGTCCAGCGCCGCCCATAGCGCCGCCTCATCCGCGGCCGGATCGGCCAGCAGCAGGTTGGCGCGGATCGTGTCGTCGAACAGATGCGTGGACTGGCTGAGCCAGCCGATGCGGGCGTGCACCGCGTCGGCCGGCAGGTCGGCGATGTCGGTGCCGCCGAGCAATACGCGGCCCTGCTGCGGCGCGGCGACCTTCAGCGCCAGCGCGGCCAGGCTGGACTTGCCGGCGCCGGAAGGACCCAGCAGCGCGATGCGCGTGCATTCGGGGATTTCCATGGTCAGGCCGTCGAACACCGGCGGCCGGTCGGCCAGCCAGCGGAAATGCACGCTCTCGAACCGCAGGGAAAAGCTGGTCGGGACGGTGGCGGGTTTGATCGGATCGGGCACCGGCACCGGCGCTTCCGCCGCCTCCAGCACACGCCGCGCGGCGGCTGCGGCGTGGCCGGCGAGCGCCCCGGCACGCGGCAGCCCGCCCACGGCCTCGAACGCCGCCACCACCAGGAACGCGGCGACAATGGCGCCGGCGGAATTCACCCCGGCCGCGAGCAATACCGCGAACACCGCCGCCTGGCCGCACAGAAAGGCGCCCGCGCCGGCCAGCGCGGTGCGACGGACGAGATCGTGCTGCGCGGTCAGCAGCGCGCCCTCGCGTGCCTGGACGGCGGCGACCATGCGGCCCTCGGCGCCAAACGCGCGCACTTCGCGCAGGCCGGTCAGCGCGTCCAGGGCGGCGATGCGCAGGGCACCCGACGCGATCGCCAGCCGGCCGCCGGACTCCGACGCCGCGCTCGCGGCAACGGCCGGCAGCAGCAGCGCCGCCACGGCAAACAGCAGCCCGATCGCCACGGCGAGCGGCACCGAATGCAGCCCGATCAGCACCACCAGGACAGGCAGCAGCAGCACCGCTCCGGCAAGCGGGACGATGATGCGGAGATAAAGCCCGTCCAGCGCCTCCACATCGGTGACCAGCCGCGCCAGCACGTCGCCGGCCTGGCGGAAGCCCAATCCGCCGGCGCCGGTCCGCGCCAGATGACGGAAGAACCAGACGCGCAGATCCGCCAGCGCGCGGAAGGTGGCGGCGTGGGTGACCAGACGCTCGGCGTAGCGCAGCACCACGCGGGCACTGCCGACGACGCGCAAAGCGGCGGGCAACGCCAGCAGGCCGCCCGATGCCAGCACGGCGCCGATCAGGGCACCGGACACCGCCATCAGGGCAACGCCGGCGGCGAGCGCCGCGAGGGAGACGAGCAAGCCGAACACCAGCCATCCGGCCCGGCTGCGCCAAAGCGCGAGGATGCGAAGCAAGTCCATGGCGGCGCGTGTTACCCCTGTTCTCGCCAGAGGGAAACCGGGTGCCAGCGAGCAAGCCAGGCAAGGCAGGCAAGCGAGGCAAGCAGGCAAGCCAGGCACGGCTCCCCTCCCCTTGAGGGAGGGGTTGGGGGAGGGGTGCGTACAGCCGCCGACCGTGGCTGTACGCACCCCACCCCC
>DASXFW010000401.1:0-7460 GCA_036489395.1 Acetobacteraceae bacterium
CTCCGCCAGCGAGCCGTTGCGGGCCCAGTCGGCGAGCCCAAACACCCGTTGACCGACAGTCAAAAGGGTGGTGCCGTAGCCCAACTCAACCACGACGCCCGACAGCTCGTGGCCGGGCACGCTCGGTGTCCGGTCATGACCCGAGCGGTCGATCCACGTGTGCGGCCAGTCAAGCTCCCCCGGCGTGAAACCGGCGGCGTGGACCCGCACGACGACGTCGTTGTCGGCCGCCTGAGGGTAGGGCAGATCCGCCAGAGACAGCCCAGCGACACCGGCGTCACGATCTGAAACAGTGATGGCTTGCATTACATGTCCTTCCTGATGTGGGTTGTTGTCGGGCCAGCCACGGGCTGCGGTTGCACGCTGACGAGCTCAAGGCCGAGATCACGGACCCGGTCGAGGAGTCCGTAAAGTTGTGACTGGTCACGGATTTCGCCAGTGAACATCGTTCCGATCGCACCGGCCTCGAGGCGCATTCCTTCTAACGCAGACCCGAGCCGCTCGGTCACGCGGCCTTGAATGCAGATCTGGTACATCGTCGGCTGCACTTGACCCTCCGCTCACCAGCTGCGACTCAGCATTCATCGACGCCGGGTGAGTCGTCATCACCCGCCGGCTAATTCACCCGGGTGAGCGCAAAGGCATCGCTGGGCGGATCGGTAAGCATCAGGGGCGCTTCGCCGCAGCCGACGCGGCGTCAGCCCCAGTCGTCGCCATCCCGCGGGCGCGGCCTCACAGTTTTGGCGATGGTGGGCCGGCCCTGAGGGGCAGCACCGCCAACGCCGCGTAGGGCCATACTCGCCAAAAGCGCTTCGTTGAGCAGGTTCTCCGGGCTCGCTGTGAGGACCGTCGGGGTGACACCGGAGAGGGTATTCGGCCATGCCGCGGCGACGAGTCTTATCGGCGGGGTGACTGCGGCCCAACTCGGCGGCACCGACAGCGCGCCGATTGAGGAGGCCCGACCTAAACCCGCCGACCACACAGGCGCCGCACTGCTGCCTGCTCTCAGTTCTGCCGAACCCAATGACGCCAACGCACTTGTTCCCGAGCCTCCGGGAACTGCCACCAAGCGCGCCAGTATGGCATCCATCTTGCCGGCACTGTCTGAGTCGTAGTGCCCCGCAAATCCCAAGCCCGCATACGACCCAGCCATGCCCGTCGAGGTGATGACCGTCGACGCTGACGCAACGGCCAGGTTCACCGGACTCAGTAAGCTCAGCGATTGCGTGGCGGCCGGCAACGGCAGCGCAAGTTGCTGGAGTGTATTGGGGACTGCGGAGAACAACTGCGAGCCCGTCGACATGACGGTCCGGATGCCCGTGCCGACTGGATTCGTGGTGGGCGGGGGCGAGGTGAACGGCGGTAACGCCGAAGCGGCAGCGGACGCGCCAGCATACTCATACATTGCCCCGGCGTCTTGGGCCCACATTTCGCCGTGGTGGGCTTGGGTGGCCGCAATCGCCGGGGTGTTTTGGCCGAGGATGTTTGTCGCGATGAGCGACATCAATAGGGCGCGGTTAGCCGCGATTATCGGTGGGGGAACGGTCATCGCAAACGCGGCCTCGTAGGCGGCTGCGGCGGCCGTGGCATTGCCGGCTGTCTGCTCGCACAGCGCGGCAGTCGTCGTCATCCACTCGATGTACGGCGTCACCGCTGCCGCCATCGACGCCGACGAAGGACCCAGCCATGCTGCGCCGGTCAGGTCCCCGATCACCGACTGATAGGAGGCCGCCGTGGAATGCAAGTCGGCGGCCAGTTCGTCCCAGGCTGCTGCGGCAGCCAGCATCGACCCGCAGCCGGGCCCGGAATACATCCGGCCAGAGTTGATTTCTGGTGGGAGCGGCCCGAAATCCATCTTCGAAAACCTCTGGGTCCCTTGGTTATCCGGTCACTTCGCGGATGTAGTGGCCGATCTGGGTCAGTGAGCGGGTGGCTTCGGGTATCACCGGCGCGGCGAGTTGGAACACATGGATTTGGCCCGGCCATACCTGCACTTCGACGGGCACGCCGGCGGCGGCCAGTCGTTGGGCCGCCAGCTGCGCGTCGTGCAGCAGCACCTCGCAACCGGACACATGGATCAACGTGGGGGGCAGGCCGGGTTGGATGTGATCGAGAGGCTCGCAGAGTGCGTCGGAATGCCCATTGGCGTCGTGGTGGGCTGCGGCGCGGGTGATCAAGCCATGGAAGGCGTCAAATGCTTTGGGCGGAAACATCGCATCCGAGCCGATGTTCGGGTGAGCCGTTTTGGGCTGTGTGGCCAGTTGCAGCAGCGGTGACATGGCCACCAGCGCGGCGGGCTGCTCACCGCACTCGAGCAGGTGTTGGGCCAGCGCTAGCGCCAGGTAGCCGCCGGCGGAATCGCCCGCCAGCACGATCTGGTGGGGCTGATAGCCTTTTCGGCGCAACCACCGATACCCGTCGTAGCAGTCGTCGATCGCCTCGCTGATCGAATGTTTGGGAAGCTTGCGGTAATTCGGCACCAGGACGGGGCTGTCGGCGAAACTGGACAGCATGCTCACCAGTCGGCCGTACGAGTAGGCGCCGCAGGTAAGGAACGCCCCGCCGTGCAGGTACAGCACGGCCCGGCGGGTGCCGTCGGCCGGTAGCACTCCGCCCGCGCGGACAAGCTGCGCGGTGCAGTGCGCCAGTGCAATGCCGGCGCGTACCGTGCCTGGTGCCGGCGCGATGGCGCGGGCGGCGAACTCGACTACGCCCCATGGCCACGGCACGGAGGGCAGGTAGCTTCCCACGCTCAACGTTGGCCGGATCAGCAGCCGGGCGCTCAGCCAGGCGATCCGCCCGGCCACGCTCGGACCGTCCTGGATGACGTCAACGACGGCCCCCGCACGGAACGGGTACCGTCGAGCTCTTCGTGCCCCCGGTGCTCTTAGACCGGGACGCGGCGAACCCGATACGGTGGCGGGCGCGCTCATGTCAATACTTCCACGCTGGGGTCATCGGGTCCTCCACGCCCAACCGAATTCATGTGACGTCATCGTGTCGGCTCGGGGTTGAGGGCCGGCGCGCATGCCGCGCATAGGCGCGCGCTCTGCCGGTCAACGAATCTTGGTGAGTCACTTGGGTTTTGGCGCGCTCCTCCGCATAACGGGCACTGCTGGTCGTTGGCGGCCGCCTTCTGGTCACGGCGCTCCCAGACGGCTGCTCGTCCCCGCGCCACCGCCTTGCGGCGTCGCGCGCCCGCGTAGGCGATCGCTTCGGCCGCAACCAAGGCTCCCCCACAAATGGCGGCGTTCACGCCGAAATCGATTAGCTGGCCATCGATTAACGTGAGGACCGCGTAATCGCCGGCCACCACAGCCACAAACAAGAAGGCCATACGCAGTCGGGTCATGATGCCAGCACGGGCCGGATCAGGCGCACAGCGAAGACGCTATGCAGATATACAGCGGGCCGCCCGCAGGTTGTGCAGACCGGGCGGGTGTCGCACCGGGACGCCATCTCTCGTTTGTCGCTCACGTATGTCGCCATGGCCCGTCGCAACCTCGCCAAACAGCTTTGACAGAGCGTCTCGACGAGGTCGCCGTCTGGGCTTAACCCCATCTGGTCGCATCCGTCGATGGCGTGTATCTCGGCGACCGCCACCGCCGGTGCACCGCACGTAATGCCGGTCGACACCCGCTGGGCACTGCAGATGGGCTGCAGCGCGCGAAGTTGATCCTCGATCGCCGGGACAGTGTCCATCGCGCCAGCTCCTTTCCGATGCGCCCAACGACGGGCAAAGGCGGCGACGTCCCGCATTCGATGCGGCAGCCGTGGTGTTCGCGCGGCGCCTGCGCCGTATTCAGCGGGCGATCGTTGAAATTGGCGACGCTTCATCTGGTTTTCTCCAATTTGTGGCGATGGCGTTCCGGCTGCTGCCTTATGCGCCCCGGACGCAGATCCGATATATGGTCGGCTGCGCTTACCCGGTAGTCGTCATCTACTGAGCCAGCATTCACGGATGTGGGATGAGAGGTCATCACCCGGCGAACTGATTCACCCGGGCGATTTGGGGAGTATTGCGAGTATCACCAGCAGCGCGGGAGAACTCGATTTTGCTACTGCGGTAATGGCGATTAGGGAAGAAGCGCCTGAAAACCCGGGCGGGGCGATTCACTCCATAGGGACGATGGCGCGTCACTACCGCAGGACGCGGGTCCGGGTGAGTCAGTTCAGTGCCAACACGTTGGGCGACTAGAAGATTTGTGAAAGTGAGGAAACGGAGCCGCAAATGTTCCCGCGCTACGTTAAAAGCGATCGCCCTGGAAACAAAGAGCTGCCTGCAGATGGGCTGGCCGCGATAACATCCGCGCGGCCGGCCGAGATCAGACCCGGCGCTCGATTTGTCGAGGCGGTGGCGCGGTGCGAATCGGGAAGCGGCCAGCCGCTCATCGGGTTGCCGCAGAGAGTTGCGGGCGCCAGCGGCACATCCCCACTTTGGCTACCCGGAGCTTGTGGGAGCAAATGCTGAGCGACGCGGCGCTTCGCGATGATGATTGTTAGCCAATGCATTTGGGCCGACAAGCGTAGGGGTGCTACGCGATGCCGTAGTCGTTTATCTTGCGGTAGATGGTGGCTCGTGACATTCCCAGGGCGCGTGCCGCCTCTTGCTTGTTGCCGCTGTTGTCTTGCAGGCTACGGACAATCGCGTCGCGCTCCAGGGCTTCCATTTGAGTCAGCTTGCGCCGCGTGACGGATCGGCACTCCGGTGGCAACTTGTCGGCGCTGATAACGCCCGATCGTTGGCGGGCAACGGTTTCGGTCAGAACCCGCCGCAGCTGCGAGACGTTGCCCGGCCATGGCAGCCTGCTGAGTTGGCGCATAGCATCCGGCGCCAGCCCTACCTCAGCACCCCCGGTGATCTCCCGCAGCAGCAGCGGCACGAGTTCTTCGAGGTCGTCAATCCTGTGTCGCAGCGCAGGCACTGTGACGGTATGGGTAAACCGCGGCAGCAGCTGCTTGATCAGCCCTGAAGGATGCGCGGAACTTTTGGTCGCCGCGACCCATCCCCGGCCTACGCGCGCGGCCAGCATCGAGGTGATCGATTCAAGCGTGTCCTTGTCGATGTCATCCACGTCAGCGATCACCACTGCGAAGTCCTCATCGCCGGACTCAGCCGCCAACTCGGCGACGAAACGCGCGGCGCTTGGAAACGTTTCGGCACGCATCACCCGAACGGTTCGGCCCGGTTTCACATCCCGCCCCACCGCCTGGGCCAGCCGCGCCCGACCGGCTCCTTTCTCACCCTCGAGCATTACCCAGTCTCGGTCGCGGCAGCACTGCCGCACCTGCTGGCAGCAGCGCAGCCAGGCGCTGTTGCGACCTGCCAGGCCAGGGATTTGAGTGCGCGCCGAGTGGCCGATTTGAGGCGGGCGCGAGCTTGTCTGGCTGGAAAGATCAACGTGGAAAACGACATTGGCCCGGCCGCCGCGCATCGTCGAGCGGTCGGCGGCAGTGATTTTGGCGATGTGCCCGCTTGGCAGAACAGCCAGCGCCGTGCCCGACAGCGTGGAGCTGAGCAGATCCGAGGCGTGTTCGAGCAGCGCGGTCTGCTCGTTGCCGTCGAGTGTCCGACGCAGATAGGGGTTCATCAACACCACATCGCCACCAATCGCGAGCACACCGCTGGTGGATCGCCGTGTCTGCTGCAGATATGCCTCCAACAGCGCGGTCTCACCCTCATGAGCCACCACCCGCATGCGATCCTCAATTTGACGACCAGCGCTGGTAGCCAGCGCGAGCAACAGTGGATCGGATTCGTCGGCCAGACAACTCAGGTTAACGGCGCCGATTAGTCTGCGCGTTGTCGGATCACGGATCGGCGAACCCGCGCACGCGAAACCGGTGAACATAGCGACGTAGTGCTCGCCGCCGCGGATGAACGCGGGCCGCCCAGTCTCCAGGGCGGTGCCAATCCCGTTGGTGCCCGCCACCTCTTCAGCCAAGCTGTAGCCCGGTACGAGGCTCACCGTATCCAACGCGTTGAGGATGGACACTTCTGCGGCGGCCCGTTCAACCACCACCCCGTCGGTTGATGTCAGGACAACGCTGACAGCGTGCGCAGCCAGGTCATCGGTGACGCGCTGCAGCACCGGCGCGGCCGCACGCGCCAACCGCGAACCCATATTGGGTTCGCGCACATACGGGAGCTCGACCCGGTCGGGGTGCACGTGCAGGGCCTGTGACCGCCGCCAGGAGTCCAGGACACTGGGCTGCAGAATGTCATCACCGAGTGAGCGCACCGCGTCACGGGACTCCACGGACAGGAACTTTTCCCTGGCCCGCTCAACTTCGGTCGCGCAGCCCGCCTGCGAACCCATCCCCAATTACCTCGACTCCGGCTTGCTGTCACCAAACAGCGGCCTGCAACAGCTCCCCGCGACCGAGGACTGGGGTGTCCTCTGACTCTAGATGTCAGACATCGCGTGGGACGCTCACTGTACGCGTGCGGCGGTGTCGGCAGCCAGGCGAACCGGCACATTTACCAGAAATCGACCCGGCGGTGGTGCCCGCCGGCACGACAACATAGCCGCGCATATGCCGTCTGTTAGCAATTCGTCTGGCAGACCGCTCTGAATGCTGGACCGGCTCGACACTGCCCGCCTTACCGCAAGCTCTGATACCGCCCATGCGACGCTCGCCACCGCAGTCAACCGCGCCGCCGACCGACCGATGGCGCCCGTGTCGTGGCCAACTAGACAAGCGAACGCGATTCACAGCAGATGGGGCGGAGCAACACGCCTACACTGACTGCCAGCGCTAGCGGTGGCGAGAACTGTGGACGACACAACTTGGAGGCCTTCGGCCCGCCTACTTCACGTCGGTGGGCGGCGGTTCGCGTGAGTTCCGCGAGGGCGTCGGGGAAGATGCGCATACCGCCGATTCGTGGGCGGGCGGGCGAGCTGAAACTGATCGGCGCGCTGGTTACCGGGGTGGCCCAGGGGCGCGGGGGTGTGCTGGTCATCGAGGGGCCGCCGGGCATCGGGAAGAGCCGCTTGTTGACCGAGGTGTTGGCGCTGGCCGACAAGTGTGGGGTGCGCACCTTGTTCGGGGAGGCGTTCGAGTATCAGCAGACGGTGCCGTTTTTCTCGCTGTTCATGGCCACGCTGCGCGCGGATCCCCCTGTCGGTGATGCGGAGGCGTTGCGCCGGCTGGGCGGTTCGGCGGATCTGCGCTACTGGGTCGTGCACGATCTGCAAGCGGCCATACATGGCGTCGCGTCCCGAAGACCCCTGGCGATCCTCCTCGAGGACATCCACTGGGCTGATAATGCCACCCTGTTGGCGCTGCGGTCGCTGGCCGGGACGCGGCCCGGTGCCCCGGTGCTGTGGGTGCTTACCGCGCGAACCGGCGCCGGCGGACCAGCCGTTCGCGAGACGCTGACCGCGCTGGAACACAAGGGGGCCAAGTTTCTGCGATTGACGGCCATGACACCGAGCGCGGTCGCCGACATCGTGCAA
>DASXFW010000030.1:0-8062 GCA_036489395.1 Acetobacteraceae bacterium
GGTCTCCACGGTGTTTGATGATGTCGCGATTCCCCCTCCCTCAAGGGGAGGGGGAATCGCGACATCATCAAACACCGTGGAGACCTTCAAATCTCAACCTCTGGCGCGCCCTCACGCCGCTTGCCCAGGAACTTCTCGAACGCCTTCAGCGCCGCGTCGGACACGTAGTGTTCGATCCCCTCGGCGTCTTGTTCCGCGTCCTCCCGCGGCACGCCGACGGCGAGCAGCAGATCGACCACCAGCCGGTGCCGCGCTCGCACCCGTGAGGCCAATGCCGTCCCCGCCTCGGTCAGGAACACGCCGCGATAGGGGCGGGCGGTCGCCAGACCCTCGCGCTTCATCCGGTTCACGCTCTTGTTCACAGTCGCGTGCGACACGCCTAGGCGGCGGGCAATGTCCGTCACCCGCGCCTCGCCCGCGCTTTGCAGCAGATCGGCGATCAGTTCCGCGTAATCCTCATACAACGCCGTGGAATGCGCTGCCCGCGCTGCACGGAACCGCGCCGCGTGGCGACCCTCCGTCGGCAGCGCGTCGGCCGAATCGGCCGGTGAGGGGGCGTGAGCCATGCCGCACGATTCACCCGCATCGGTGCGAAATCAACCCACCTACATAATGTAGCACTGTCTAACTTTTCCTGCCCGGCGACAGTCGTCCGCCCGTATCCGCGGCCGAATTCCGCAGCCCCTTGACCGGAGTGTAGCCGATGCTACATAACGCAGCATCGGCAAACGAGGATGAGACCGAGTGAGCGACGCCGTTACCGGACATGCGATGAGCGACCGGACCACCCTGGCGATCCGTCAGGCGCTGGGCAGCCGGCGCATCGGTCTGCGCTCCTCGCTGCTGTTCGCCGGACCTGCCGTGATCGCGTCCATCGCCTATATGGACCCCGGCAATTTCGCCACGAACGTTCAGGCCGGCGCCGGCTACGGCTACACCCTTCTCTGGGTCGTGCTGGTCGCCAACGTCATCGCCATGTTGTTCCAGGCGCTGTCCGCGAAGTTGGGTATCGTCACCGGCACTAACCTGGCCGAGATGTGCCGCTACCAATTCCCCCGTCCCGTCGTCCTGGCTATGTGGGTAGCCAGTGAGGTCGCCGCAATGGCCACCGACCTCGCCGAGTTCCTCGGCGGCGCCATCGGCCTCGCCCTGCTGCTGCATATGCCGCTGCTCGCCGGCATGGGCGTCACGGCGGTGGTCACCTACGGGCTGCTGTCCGTCGAACGCCGCGGGTTCCGCCCGATGGAGATCATCATCGGTGCGTTGGTCGGCACCATCGGCATCTGCTACCTGATCGAAATGTTCATCGCGCCGGTGAACTGGGGCTCCGCCGCGGTCCATACCGTGTTGCCGGAGCTGCCGGACGCCGCCGCGCTGACCATTTCCGTCGGCATCATCGGCGCCACCGTCATGCCGCACGCGATCTATCTGCACTCCGGCCTCACGCAAGGCCGCGTCCCCGCGCGCAACGATACCGAGCGGCGCAAGCTGCTGCGCTTCTCCAACAAGGAAGTGGTCATCGCGCTGTCGGTCGCCGGCCTGGTCAACATGGCCATGGTGATGATGGCGTCGGCCGCGTTCCACGCCGGCCATCCGGAAGTCGCGCAGATCGAGACCGCCTATCACAGCCTGACGCCCCTGCTGGGCATCGGCGCCGCCTCGGTGTTCCTGGTGTCGCTGATCGCCTCCGGCATCTCGAGCTCCGTCGTCGGCACGATGGCCGGGCAGATGATCATGCAGGGCTTCGTCGGCTTCCGCATTCCGATCTGGCTGCGGCGGCTGGTGACGATGGTGCCGGCGTTCATCGTCGTCGGCCTGGGCGTGAATGCGACGATGGCGCTGATCGTCAGTCAGGTGGTGCTGAGTCTGGTCCTCCCGGTGCCGATGATCGCGCTGGTCCTGTTCACGCGCCGCCGCGACATCATGGGTCGGTTTGCGAACAGCAGACTGACGGATGTGGCGGCGATCGCAGGGACGGGGATCGTGCTGCTGCTGAACGTCGTGCTGCTGATGCAGACGTTGGGCGTGCCGGTTCCCGGCCTCGGCTGATCGGCGCCACAGGTCCGTGCGCGGCCTCCCCTCCCCTTGAGGGAGGGGTTGGGGGAGGGGTGCGTACATCCGCGGTCGGTGGATGTACGCACCCCTCCCCCAACCCCTCCCTCAAGGGGAGGGGAGAACCTACGTCAGGCCGCCGACGCCGGTTCATCCAGTCGCCGGTGGGCGACTCGCAATGACAGGGGGCGTACCAATGTCAGCGGCCGCTTATGCCGCCAGCCGAGCCAGCCGCACCGCCGTATGTCCACGGCTGGGCCGCAGACTGGGCATGACCAGCAGGCAGTCGTCGTAGGGCGTACGGATTTCCGTCGCGCCGTCCAGCGCGAGCAAGGTGTTGCGGCGGGGAACGACGTCGCCGCCGCGCCAGGGTTGCACGAATGCGAAGGCGTTATGGGCGGCGGTCACCACCGCGGTGACCTCGGCGAAACGCTGCGGCGCGGGGCATGCCGGCGGCGCGGCATCGGTAATGCCGGTGTGATGCAACAGGCCCGCAACGCTGGCGGCCATGGTCGCGACCGTTTCCGGCTGCCAGTGCTGGCCAGCTTCCACCAGGTTGGCGACGCAATTCGTACCGGCCGATGCGAAGCGCGTGTAATCGATGATCCGCTTGCCGCTGGCGTGTCCGTTGTCCGCCACCACCAGCTCCGGCGTGCCGATGCCGCGTGCCAGCGCGCGTCCGTTTGCCGTTGTCCCGCACAGGATCAGCGGATCGGACGGCCACAGCATGGAATGCAGATCGAGCAACACATCGACCGTGTCGATGATGGGGCGGATTTCGCGCGCGCGATCGAGTTCGACAGACCGGCGCGGGCCGTCCAGCACGCCTTCATCCCAGACGCGGTTGATGTCCTCATCGACGAAACGCGACAGCGTCGGCTGGCGCGGATCGAAGCGTTCGAACGCCGCGATATCCACGAAGCCGAACGTCAGCCTGCCGCGCGTGGGCGTCACGCCGTCGCGCAGCATCCGGTCGAGCACGATCGCGCCGCCGATCTCGTTGCCGTGGGTCAGCCCCAGGATCGCGACATGCGGTCCCGGCTGCCGTGACGCGCGCGTCGTGAAGCCGCGGATACCCGTGTTGCCGGCCAGCCACGCGCCGATGTCGGGCGCGGCGAGCCGAACCTCGAACTGTGGCAACGGTGGCTGGGCGATCTGGGCCATGCGCCGCTTGGTTCCGTTCAGGTCAGCAGTCGGTCCGCCAGGCGGCGGATGAATCTGTCACAGGCCTCCAGCTCGCTCTCCGCCACAAATTCGTCCGCCTTGTGCGCCTGAGCGATGTCGCCGGGTCCGCAGATGATCGTCGGCACGCCGGCATTCTGATAGTAGCCGCCTTCGGTGCCGTAGCTTACCTTGCCGGTGCTGTTGGAACCGGTGAGCTGTTTCACGAGCGCGGTCAATTCGTGGTCGGGGCTTAGCGACAGCGTCGGCATGATCTCGCCGACTTCGTAACTGAATCCGGTGGCGGGATGCACCGCATGCATTGCCGGCTCGAGCGTTTCCGCGATGTGGGCCTGCAGCCGTGCCAAATGACGCATCGGGTCGTCGCCCGGGACGTTGCGCCACTCCATGACGAATTCCGCGTATTCGGGGATGATGTTCAGGATGGTGCCGCCGCGCATCGTGCCGACATGGATGGTGGTGTGCGGCGGATCGAAACCTGCCTCGAACGGCCCTTCCCTGGCCAGCCGGCGGGCTTCAGCGGCGACCCAGGCAATCGCCTCGGCGGCATACTGCACGGCGTTCACGCCCTTGTCCGGCTCGCTGGAATGGCCCGGCACGCCGCGTACCATGACGCGCAGGTTGAGCTTGCCCTTGTGCGCAAGGATCGGCTTCATCGTCGATGGCTCGCCGACCACGCACAGCGCCGGTTGCAGGCCGGAATCGCGGAAGTCGACGATCAGCCGCTCGGCGCCGGCGCAGCTTACTTCCTCGTCGTAACTGATGAACAAATGCAACGGCCGCTGCAACGGTTTGGCCTGGAAATCGGGGACGGCGGCGAGGATCGACGCGACGAAGCCCTTCATGTCGCAGGCACCGCGCGCATACAGCCGGCCGGCATCGCGGCGCAGCGTGAAGGGATCGGCGCTCCAGGCCTGGCCGTCCACCGGGACCGTGTCCACATGGCCCGACAGCGCCAGGCCGCCGGCGGTCTGCGGGCCGATGATCGCGTGGATGTTGGCCTTCTCGCCTGTTTGGTCCGTGCTGATACGGTACTGGACGCCGTGCGCGTCGAGGTACTGGCGCACGTGGTCGATCAGCGGCAGATTCGAATTGCGGCTGGTGGTATCGAATGCGACGAGGCGTGCCAGCATCTCGGCTGTGGTCACGCGAGGCGGGGCGGTTATGGCGTCCATGCGGAGCACTCTATACGGGCCGCGCGAAGCGGCAAATGCGAAGGGGAGGGGAGGCGTCAATGGCCAGCAGGCGGATCGACACGAGCGACGGCCTCCGCGGCCGTGAGGCCGGGCGTTCCACGCCGGTACGTCGCTGGGCGAAGGGCGCGGGACGTTGACGATCGCCTGGTTCGCGACGTTCCGTCACGGCGGCGCCGTTAGTGCCCAGGATCTGGCGCGGCTGGCGTCCCTGCTTCGGCGGGTGCAAAGCGCGACGCGTGCCCTGATCCACACGCCGGCACAAACCCATGACCCGTATCTTGATGACGGGCGCCCGCCGGCCCTGGTGCTGCAGCTCTATTTTCGTGATGCCGCGGGGCTCGACGCGGTACAGGAACACCTGCAGGCGCTCGTGCCGGAGGTTCCGGCGTCATTGGGCGGCGCCTTGGTTACCCAACAGATTATGCTGGCGCGCGCGTTTTCCGTCCCAGAGCCGCGCGTGATGGCGCAAAGCTGCAGCTATCTCGTGTCGTACGAAGGCGAGGCCGAGGACCTCGATGCGTGGGTGGCGCACTATACGGAGCATCATACCGCGGTCATGGCGCGCTTCCCGGGTATCCGCGAAATCGAGGTCTGCACGCGCGTGGATTGGCGCGGCACGCTGCCTTGGCCGCATGTCAATCGCATGCTGCGCAACAAGGTCGTGTTCGACGATCCGGCCGGGTTGACTGCGGCGCTGAACTCCCCGGTGCGGCACGAGATGCGTGCCGACTTCGCGTTGTTTCCAAAATTCGCCGGCCCGGTCACGCATTTCCCTATGCACACCGTTAACGTTGCATCGAGCGGCGGGTAAGGCTCCGGCAGCATCATGGACGACGCGCGCGCCAACCATCCCTTGTTCGGGCCCAACCGCTTCAAGCTGGGAATTTTCAGCGCCAATTGCGACGGCGGCCTGACCATGAGTCTGGCGCCGGAGCGGTGGCGCGCCAACTGGGACGACATCGTCGCCATGACGAAAATCGCCGACGAGGCCGGCATCGAATTCATCCTGCCGGTGGCGAAATGGCGGGGCTACCAGGGCAAGGCGAACGTCTATGGACGGTCGTTCGAGACGCTGACGCACGGCGCGGCGCTCGGCGCGCTAACGAAGCGCATCGCGATCTTCTCCACGGTGCACGTGCCGCTGGTCACGCCGGCGTTCGGTGCCAAGGCCATCGCCACGATCGATCACGTCACGCACGGCCGCGCCGGCCTGAACATCGTCTGCGGCTGGAACCAGGAGGAGTTCGACCTGCACGGCGTCACCATCGATCCCGACACGCGTTACGATCACGGGTTGGAATGGTTCCAGGTGTGGTCTCGGCTGTTGCGCGGCGGTCCGGAATTCGACTGGGACGGCCGTTTCTTCAAACTGCGTCGGCTGCAAACAGATCCGGTGTCGGTGCAGCGTTCCTGGCCGGTGGTGATGTCCGCCGGCTTCTCTCCGCGTGGCCGGGATTTCGCGACGCAGGCGGCGGACTGCTTGTTCCTGAACGTAACGGAACTCGACCAGGTGCCGGCGTTGCTGGCGAACGTTGCAGAGCATGCGGCGCGGCATGGGCGCTCCATCCCGGTCTTCACCATGGGGCATGTGGTCTGTCGTCCGACGCGTGCCGAAGCGGAGGATTATTACGACTACTTCGCAGAGCAAATGGCGGATACCGAGGGACAGGCGTATTACCGCCGCAACCGTGGCGCGACCGTGGCCGATGGCGGCAACCGCATCGCCCGTCCGTTCGAGAACCGCTTTACCCGCGGCGGCACGGGTAAGCGTTATGAGGGGGCCTATCCGGGCAGTTATCCGTTCGTCGGCTCGCCCGATGACGTAGCCGGGGAAATGGCGCGCATGAGCGCAACGGGCTTGGCCGGATGCACCGTCGCGTTCGTCGATTACCTGAAGGAAATCCCGTATTTCGTGCAGGAAGTGTTGCCCAGATTGGTGCGGCTGGGCGTACGCAAAACATAAGATTGCTGTCGAGGATAACGCCATGATGCGGACTGACTGGCACGCCGATGACCTGCGTGCCGATACAAGCTGGATCTTTTCGCTCGACGATCGCGCGCAGCGCGACCTGCTCGCCGCCGTTCGCAAGGCGCGCGATCCCGATAAATCCATGTTCGACTACAGCCGGGGCGATTTCAATCTGGCAAGCGCTCAGCCCACCATCGAAGCCGCGTTCACGGAAGCCAGGCACGGCCGAGGCATCGCGCTGCTGCGGGGCCTTCCGCGAGCCGCGCTCGACGAACCGGAGTTTGAATTGCTGACCTGGGCGATCGGCCTGCATGTCGGAGTTGCACGGCCGCAAGGCAAGGCGAGCCAATACATATCGGCGGTGCGCGACGCCGGCACGGTATATCGCAGCGCCGGCGGACGTGGCTATTCCTCCAATGCCGATCTCGACTTTCACACCGACAGCGCCGACCTTGTGGCACTTGCCTGCTACAATCAGGCGCAATCCGGCGGACTGAGCATGGTCACCAGCTCGGTCGCCGCGTATCAGCGGATGGCCGCGGAACACCCGGATTTGGCAGACGCGTTGCGTGCCCCGTTCTGGTTCAGCCGGCAAATGGAGCAGGCGCCGGACGAAACGGCGGCTTATCCCAATCCGGTGTATGATGAAGCGGATGGGATGCTGTGCAGCAAATGGAACCGCAATCGGATCCAGATCGCCCAGCGCATCGATGGCGTGCCGCCGCTGACCGCACGGCGGCGGCTGGCGATGGACGCGCTCGATGACACGCTGCGAAGGCCGGACCTGATGCATGAGATGTACCTGCAGCCGGGTGACGTGCAGATTCTCAACAACCACGTGACGCTGCATTCGCGCACGGAGTTCGTCGATTACGAAGAGCCGTCGCGCAAGCGTCTGCTGTTCCGGCTGTGGCTGGCTCCGCCTGATTCGCCGCGCCTGCCGGACAGTTGGCTGCCAGCTTATCGCTCTGTCGCGCCGCGCACCGTGCGTGGTGGGATCATGGGGCAGGCGTACGACGAACGGCGGCGGGCGTATGAGCAGCGTCAGGCAGCGGAGTTGGGGTTCGCGGGATAACCCGCCCGTCATGGGCGGGCTTGGCCCGGCGACCCACGTCCGCGATGCATGGGACAGAAGGAAAGTCGTGGGTGGCCGGAGGCTGTTCTCGGGCGGGCTTTCGGCGCAACCCGTGCGCCGGCCATGACACGAAGCGTCAGCCTCAAGCGCCACTGGTAGTGCTGCTGACAGCTTATCGTGGGAGCATTCGGGTGGCACGAATCAGGACGGCGGGGCCAGCCATGCTGTGGCCCCGTGCGTCATGCGTAACAGGATTGGCAGCGCGAGACGGCAGGCGGACCGGTCGGCGGTCCGGTGCCGGGATGAGCGAACGTTCGCCGCAACGGCACAGGTGACAGTGCATGCGCGGGGAGTGCGGGCGCCAATCTGCGCGGAGCACGACGGATTTTCGCGGCGGAAATCGGTGCGAGCGCCGGTGCGTTTGGCGCGACTGCGCTGTCCGGGCCGATCGGGCCGGGGGCAATGCCGAGTGCTTCTTCAAGCTGCGACCACAGGGACGGGCCGCCGTCGCACTGCTGCAACCTGGCCAGCAATGCCTTGAGCACGTGGGGAAGTTCCTTGAGTTCCGGCGCGGCGGCACGGCCACGG
>DASXFW010000053.1:0-2083 GCA_036489395.1 Acetobacteraceae bacterium
TGGCCGCTTGGCCGAAGCAATCCCCCGCGGGAGATTGCTTCGGCCAAGCGGCCTCGCAATGACAGGGGCCTCGCAATGACAGCAACGGGACGCAATGCCGGCTTACGCGCGGCTTGCACGGCCTGGCCCGCTGCCTCAGGATCGCGGCAACGACGCTCCAGGAGGGGTCCATGCAGGCCGAATTCGATCTCGTCATTCGCGGCGGCACCGTTGTCGATGGCACCGGACGCGCACCGATCGATGCCGACGTTGGCATTATCGGCAACCGCATCGCAGCGATGGGCAACGTCGCCGGCAAGGGCGCGGAAGAAATCGACGCGAAGGGCAAGCTGGTGACGCCGGGATTCGTCGATATCCACACGCATTACGACGCGCAGGCGGTGTGGGACAGCCACATGGCGCCATCGTCGTGGCATGGCGTCACCACCGCGGTGATGGGCAATTGCGGCGTCGGCTTCGCGCCGTGCAAGCCGGCCGACCGCGAGAAGCTGGTCGAGCTGATGGAAGGCGTCGAGGACATTCCCGGCGCGGTCATGCACGAAGGCCTGAAGTGGGAATGGGAATCGTTCGGCGAGTACCTCAACGCGCTGGAACGCCGGCCGCGCGACATCGACCTGTGCGCGCTGCTGCCGCATGCCGCGGTGCGCGTGTTCGTAATGGGCGATCGCGCGATCAACCTGGAGAACGCCAACCAGGGCGACATCGCGCAGATGCGCGAGATCGCGCGCGAGGCGATGGAAGCCGGCGCGTTCGGTGTGTCCACGTCACGCAGCCTCAGCCACAAGACTCTGAAGGGCGATCCCACGCCGACGCTGCGCGCGCAGGAAGACGAGTTGCGCGGCCTGACGATGGGCATGCGCGATGCCGGCACCGGCATGCTGGAGATGGTGTCGGAATGGGCGCCGGATCATCACGCGGAATTCGCGATGCTGCGCCGCGTTGTTGAATCCTGCGGCCGGCCGGCGGTGTTCACGCTGACACAGCGGCACTCGCGGCCGGAAGTGTGGCGCGACCTGTTGGCGCATGCCGATGAAGCCGCGCGCGACGGGCTTTCCATCCGCCCGGTTGTCGCGCCGCGCGCGATCGGCGTGCTGCTGGGGCTGACCGGCAGCCAGAACCCGTTCTCCGGCACGCCGACCTACAAATCGATCGCACACCTGCCGCTGGCCGATCGTGTCGCGCGCATGCGCGATCCGTCGGTGCGCGCCGCGATTCTTTCGGAAGACCCGAAAAAGGGCAGCACCTTCCCCCTGTTCCATCGTCTGGCGGCGGAGCAAATGTTCCGCTTCGGCAACCCGCCGAACTATAAGCCTGGCAAGGAGGACAGCCTGGCGGCGATCGCCGCGCGCCAGGGCTGCACCTGGCAGGAGCTCGCCTACGACGCTCTGCTGGAGGACGACGGCAACGCGTTCATCTACACCCCGCTTGGTAACTACGCGTATTACGATCTCACCGTCAGCGAAACGACTCTCGCCAACACAAACACCATCATGGGGCTGGGTGATGGGGGCGCGCATGTCGCGTTCATTCTCGACTCCGGTTACCAGACCTGGCTGCTGGATTACTGGGGCAAGCAGCAGAAACGGTGGGAAATGCCGGAGCTGATCCGGCGGCTGACCTCCGACACGGCGCTGGCTGCCGGGCTGCACGATCGCGGCGTGCTGGCGGTCGGCAAGAAGGCCGATGTCAACGTGATCGACTGGGATCGGCTCGGCTGCGGCAAGCCATACGTGGTGAACGACTTGCCTGCCGGCGGGAAGCGGCTGCTGCAGAAGGTACACGGCTACGAAGCGACGATCGTGTCAGGCCGCGTCACGTTTCGCGAGGGCGAGGCAACCGGCACGCTGCCCGGCAAGCTGGTGCGCGGCATGCAGGCGGAACTGGCGGCGGGGTAGTTTCCGGTTGCCGTCGGCGTGTGTGCTGCGTCCCTTATTTGTCATTGCGAGTTGGCCACCGGCACGCGGCGGCCGGCCCGCCCTGGATGAAACGGCGTCGGCCGCTTGACGTAGGTTCCCCCCTCCCCTTGAGGGAGGGGTTGGGGGAGGGGTGCGTACATCCGCGGTCGGTGGATGAACGCACCCCT
>DASXFW010000062.1:0-16391 GCA_036489395.1 Acetobacteraceae bacterium
AGGGGTGCGTACATCCTCGGTCAGTGGATGTACGCACCCCTCCCCCGACCCCTCCCTCAAGGGGAGGGGGGTCTTGTTTCTTGTCAGGAACGGTCAGTGTCATTGCCGCGGATGACATTGCTGCGGATGGCGCACAGGTCAATCATTCCGCCACTTGGTATTATACCAGGGGCCGAAAGTGCTGACTCTTGTGTCATGGCCCGGTCATGACACAAGGGGACGTGCCGTGCAGCCGTACGTTAAAACTTACGGCGCCTGGTATTACCTGTTCAAACTGTACAGCGAACCGCAAGCTCTCCATGGCATCGGTCGTCGTGGAATGCCGCCACAGGTTTCCGACTATGCGACAGCGCGGTCGCCGGGCCCTGCCAACAGCGGATATTGGGTGACGCTGCCGACGAGTACCTCAACCTGGAATGGACCTGCGATGCCCTCAAGCATGGCAGCGGGTAACAACGCGTCGCCATCCGTCCAGCGCCAGCCGCAATCCGTTTCATACGCGTGGAAGCCGCTCTCCAGTGAAGCGGCGTCGGCGCTCGCCAGCCGAAATTCAGCGCCCCGCCAGACCCTGACCTGCCGCACGGCCACACCGAGCAAACGTGGATCCCGGGCAACACCAAGTTCCGCCGGCGAACCCGCGCGGGAGACAATGCGCAGCTCGCGCGGTGTCGCCTTCAGCCGGAACACGTGCGCGCCCCGTCGCACGGATGCGGCATCGATCCGGCTTCCATCCGCCAACAGATGCAGTCCGGGATCGCCCGTCAGCGGCACGCCCGGACGCGGGCCGGAGCGGTCCAGCAGCCGCCGCCACACCGCATCGACGATCGGCCCGCCGGTCAGCACCGGCGCGCAAGGTGGCTTCGGCGGCTGGTCCCAGCCGCTGTTGCCGTTTTGGAACAACCAGCGATTGCCGTCGTCGCGATAGCTTTCGGCCGGAGCGCCCGTCGCCAGCAGCACGTCGTGCGTGTCCAGCTCGACATGATAGATCGCTACTTCGCGCGCGCGGTCGTCCCAGACGATCGAGCGGTGGTTCACCAGGAACTCCACCGGGATCAGCACGCCGTCGATCAGCAGCGAATGCCCTTTGGTCACGCGCAGATCGTGGTGCGGCACGTTCTTCGCCAACGCACCCTTGCGCACGATGACAGGTGTCGCCGCGGTTCGTCGCCCGCGCGTCACCAGCACGCGCCCGACGCCGATCCACGCGATGCGGCGTACGGCGCCGCTCGCGGTCACCACGTCGTCGCCGACCGCCAGGCGCTCCACCGTCACTTCGCCGCGCGGCGTGGCGATCGGGGTGCCCGCGCAGAAGCACAGCGCAGTCATGGTGTCGCCGCTGGCGTCCGGCACAGCCTGGAACAGCGTGCCGTCCGGGATGCCGGCGACGTTCAGCGTCTCGGTCTTGCTGCCGCTGGTCACCGTCAGTACGCCGCCGGCGACGCTGGCATCCGCGCCGGAGATGAACGGCACACCTGTCAGGTCGATCCAGTCGTTCGGTCCCAGCCCGGAGATCGTGTTGCCCGGCATGACAGCGCCGGCGATCTCCAGCGTGGCCGTGTTCCCGAAGTCGATCCCGCCGCTGCCCGCCGCCCCTGCCGTGCCGAGATCGAGCGTGCCGCCGTTCAGCTCGATCCCGCCGGTGAAGCTGTTGGCGGCGCCCAGCGTCACCAGGCCGCTGCCCTCCACTGCCAGCGTGCCGGCGCCGGTGCCGCCGGAGCCGGTGCCGTCGGCGATCGCGTCGTCGATCGTTAGCGGACTGCCGATGGAACCCTGCAATGTCAGTATCTGGCCGTCTTGCAGGAAGATGCCGCCGCCGTAGCCGGACCCATCGGTGCCGCCGCCGCTGCCCGTGCCGCCGGTCGCGGTGCCGCCGCTCAACGAGCCGCCGACCACCGACAGCACGCCGCCCTGCTGCACGAACACGTCGCCGCCGGCGCCGAGCCCGCCGCCGCCGCCCGCGCCGCCGCTGCCCGTGCCGAAGCCGCTGGCACCTCCGGTTGTCCCGCCGCCACCGCCGCCGCCGTAACCGCCGGAGCCACCGGTGTGACCCGCGCCGCCGCCGCCGCCGAACCCGCCGGTGCCGCCCGCGCCTGTGGCGTTGCCGCCGCCGCCGCCGCCGCCGAACCCGCCATTGCCTGCGGCGCCGCCGCTGCCCGCATTCTGGCCGCCGACTCCCCCGCCGGCATGCGAGCCGCCGCCGCCGCCCGTCGGACCGCCGTACGATCCGGTATAACCGGGGAACCGGGCCGCACCAGCGTAACCGCCGCCCGCGACAATGCCTGAGGCGCCCTCATAGCTGCGGTAACCGTTGGCATAGCCATTCACGCCTTTGGCCAGGGAGCCGACGCCGCCGCCGCCGCCGCCGTCCACCGCCTGCCCGGGAGAGGCACCCCCTGTCGGGACGTAGCCGCCGGCCCCGCCGCCGCCGCCCAGCCCGCCGCCGCCGCCATAGCTGAGGCCGCCCGCGGCGCCACCGTCGCCGCCCCGCGCGCCGTCATCGATGAAGTTGACATTGTTCAGCGAGACGGTCGCGCCCTGAGCCACGAACAAGCCGCCGCCCAATCCCGCCCCGCCGCCGCCGCCATACAGGCCGGCGCCGCCCGCGCCGCCATTGGCCACCGTATCGGCGATCGTCAGGTTTGCGATATCGATGGAGCCGGAATAGGCGAACAAGCCGCGCTGGACGCCGCCGCCATCCAGCGTGAAGCCGCCGCCGTTGATCTCCAGCGACGACCCGCTCGCCAGGTTGATCGCTGTCACGTCGCCTTCCAGCGCGCCCGGAATGTTCAGGTCCGACTGGATGTCGATGACGAACTGCGTGTCGGGTGCGGAATCGATGCCGCCGACATCGATGAATTGCAGCGCTGTGATCAATTGCGCCGCGTTGGTGACGTCGAAGGAGGTCGTCTGAATGCCGATCTCGTATTCGCTGTAATAGGGCACCACGGTGAACTGCGTGCCAACGGGAAGGCCCTGCAGTTGCAACGCAAAGCTGCTGTCGTCCGTGGTCGGCAAGGTCAACAGATCGCCGGCGCCCAGCGCCACCGGGCCCGTGGCCAGGTTGAAGCCGTACGTCAGCACCACGTCGTACGGGGAGAAGCCGCCGATCGTGTTGGATGGAATGACCTGAGTCTGAATTTGCCCCGGCAGGTCGCCGAACATGATCGGGCCGGTGCCGACGCTCGGCTGGTTCAGATTGAACGTGCCGCCGTCGATCGTGAGGCCGCCGCTGAAGCTGTCGTCGCCGCCGAACGCGGCCGCACCACCATATCCCCGGCCTTCGATGATGACGCTGCCGGTGCCGCTGACATCCGGCATCGACACGCCGCCACTGCCAGCCGCGATCGCCAGCACGCCGTCATCGACGAACGACTGGCCGTACAGACTGTCGGTCGCGTCGCCGGAGATCGCCAGCGTACCGCTGTCGATGGTCGTCGTTCCGGTATAATTGTTCGCGCCGGTCAGCGTCAGCGTGCCGCTGCCCGCCTGCACCACAGCGCCGCCACCGGTGATTGCGCCGCCGAACGAGGTGTCCGCGGACTGCGCGAAGACCAGCGTGCTGCTGTCGGTAACGCCGCCGCTGAACTGCGACAGGTCGCCGGACAAGGCCAGCGTGCCTGTTACGACGGACAATCCGCCGCTGAACGACAGCGGTCCGGACAAGGTCATCATGTTGCTGCCGGCGAAGACCTCGACGTTGCCGGTACCCGAAATCGTGCCCGAGAAACTGGTGTCGCTGCCTGGCTCCAGCAGCAGGGTGCCATCATCCTCGATGGCAGTACCAAGCTGCGACAAATCGCCGGTAAGCCGCAGTACCGCGCCGGACTCGATGGTGGTCTGGCCGCTGTAGGTGTCGGTGCCGCCGAGGGTGAGGGCACCGCCGACGGGCTGCACAACGATCGTGCCGGTGCCGGAGATCGTTGCGTCGATCTCCGTCCCGGTGTCCAGCGTCAGCGTGCCGCCCTCCAGCAGCACGTCGCCGCTGCCGCTGATCTCGTCCAGGGTCTGTGCCTGGTCCGCGAGGCCGAACGTGCCGCCGTTCAGCACCAGGGTGTCATTGGCCAGGCCGCCGCCAGGCCCGATCACCAAGGCGCCGGAATCCAGCTCTATCGTGACCCGGCTGCTGGAGTCCTGCACCGCCGTCAGCGTCTGCGTTCCGGTGCCCTGCACGATCAGGTCGCCGGGGCCGGAGATGACGGCCGCCGCGGTGCTGTTGCCGGTGAGATCCAGCGTCAGCGTGCTGCCGGCGATATCGACGACGCCGGTTCCGCTCAATCCCTGCACGGTCTCACTTGGGCCGTCGAAAATGAGCGTGCCGCCGTTCAGCACCACAACGCTGCTGTCGGCGATGCTCGCGCCCGTATCCAGTTGCAGCGTGGCGGAATCGACGTCGGTTTCACCCGTGTAGGTTTCCGCCCCATCCAGCCTCAGCAGGCCGCTGCCAGCCTGCACCACGCTGCCGGTGCCGGAGATCGCGCCGCCAATTTCGTAGTCCGCGCCTTCCGAAACGATCAGCGCGCTGTCGTCGATGATGTCGTCATCCAACAGACCCGACTGGTCGTTCAGCAGCAGCGCGCCCGACGCGATGACGATGCTGCCGTCGAATGTAATGTCCGCCGGCAGCGTCAGCGTGCCGCCGCCCGCCTGTAGCAGCGCACCGTTGCCGGTCGGGGAGACCGGGAGCGACACGTCGCCCGGCTGGTCCAATCCGAACGTGCCGCCGTTCAACACCACGCCGCTGGTGTCGTCGATGCTGCCGCCCACGCCCAGTTGCAGCGTGCCGGAGTCGATGTCCGTCTCGCCCGTGTAGGTTTCCGCAGCATCCAGCGTCAGCGCGCCGGTGCCGGCCTCCACCACCATGCCGTTGCCGGAAATCGCGTTGCTGAAAATGCTGTCGGACGACTGGGCGAATAGCAGCGTGCTGCTGTTGTCGAAGTCGCCGGTGATCGAGCCGGTGTTCTGCACCACCAGCGTGCCGGCCAGGATGTTGGTCGGACCGATGTAGTCGTTGGCGCCGCCGAGCGTGAGCGCGCCGCTGCCCTGCTTGTCGAACTCGCCGCTGCCGCCGATCGCTCCGTCGAACACGCTGTTCTGACCCGCGCCTGCGGTCAGCGTGCCGCCATCGAGCAGAATGCTGCCGCCGGTGCCTGACAGATTGCCGACGGTCTGGTTGTTGCCGCCCAGGTCCAGCGTGCCGGACAACAGCGTCAGATTGCCGCCGGACGGCAACGCGCCGCCGCTGCCCAGGATCAGGTCGGCGCCGGCCTCGATGGTGGTGCCGCCGGCATAGCTCTCCGCCACGGTCAGCGTCACCGTCTCGCCCGGTGAGTCGACGATGACGGCGCCGGAGCCGGTGATCGTCCGGCCGAAGATGGACGGCGTCAGCAGCAGTGCGCTGTGGTCAACGATGTCGCCGCTGAATGCCGACAGATCGCCGGTGAAGCCCACCGTTCCGCCGATAACGACCAGATCGCCGCCGCCGGAGATCGAGCCGCCAAAGGTCGCGCTGCCGGATGGAGCGAGATACAGCGTGTTGCCGGCCTCGATGGTGATGTTGCCTTGCCAGCCGGCCGTGCCGAGCAAGGTCAGGTCGCCGCCGCCCTCCAGGACCAGGGCGCCGGTGCCGCTGAGCTCTCCGCCAAAATCGGTGTTGCCGGGCGCATCCACCGTCAATGTGTTGCTGCCGATCAGCAGCGTTCCGCCGGTGCCGGACAGGTTTTCGATGGTCTGGTCCTGGCCGCCCAGATCCAGGGTGCCGCCGTTCAGCGTCACCGGACCATTGGCGCTCAGGCTGACGCCGGCGCCGAGAAGCAGCGTGCCTGAATCGATCGTCGTGCCGTTGCTGTAGTCCTGTGCGACGGCCAGCGTGACCACGTCGCTGCCGGCCTGCACCAGATCGCCGGTGCCGGTGATCGTGCTGATGATGGTGGTGTCGCTCGACAGAGCGAGGATCAGCGATCCGTCGTCAACCACCCCCGCGCTGAGATCCGGCACGCTGCCGGCGAAGACGAGCGCACCATCTTCGATCGTGGTGCCGCCCGTGTAGTTGACCGAACCGCTCAAGGTCAGCGTGCCGACGCCTTGTTTGACGAGAGAGCCGGCCCCGGTCAGCGCGCCCGCGAAGCTGGTGGAATTGGCGGTGCCGAGCGTCAGCGTGCCGGCGGATTGCACCACCTCGCCCAGGCTGTTCGTTCCCGACAGATCGCCCAGCGTCAGGCTTTTGCCGCCGCTGTCGAACACGCCGAGGCCGATGGTCAGCGCACTGCCGGATTTCAGGCTGCCGCCGGCGCCGAGCAGCAGCTCTCCCATTTGGACGGTGGTGCCGCCGGAATAGCTTTCGGCCGCGGTCAGCGTCAGCGTGCCGTCGCTGTCCTGCGTGACGCTGCCGCTGCCGGAAATCGCCGGCGCGAAGCTGCTGCTCGCGAACTGGTTGAACACCAGCGCGCCGTCATCGACGACGCTGCCGCTCAGGCCCGACGTATCGCCGTCCAGTTGCAGCGTGCCGCTCGCGATCTGGATGACGCCGCTCGATGTGCTGTCACCGTACAGCCCCAGTGCGCCGCTGCCCTGATAGATGATCGTGCCGCTGCCGGCGATCACGCCGAGGAAGCCGGTGTCGTTTGTCGTCCCGAGGATCAGCGTTCCGCCGTCCAGCGCGATCGTCCCGCCGCCGCCGTACAGATCGGCGATCGTCTGCGTATGGCCGCCGAGATCGAACGTTCCGCCGTCGATCTCCAGGGAAGCGCCCGTCGGCAATGCGTTATCGGCGCCGAGCTTCAGCGTGCCGGATTCGACCTCCGTGAAACCGCCGAACGTGTCGGTTCCCGACAGGGTCAGCGTACCGCTGCCCTGCTGCACGATGCCGCCCGCGCCGAAGATCGTGCCGCCAAAGCTGCTGTTGCCGGCTTGTTCGAAGACGACGTTCGTTTCGTCGTCGATCGAGGCGGTCAGGCCGGACGTGTTACCCGTGAACGCCAGTGCGCCCGTTTCGACCGCGATGGTGCCCGACGCGGTGCTGCCGCTTCCCGCCAGCGTCAGCGTGCCGTTGCCGTCCTGCTCGATGATGCCGGCGCCGGTCAGCGCGCCGTGGAACGTGGCGTTGCCGCTTTCGGCGAACACCACCTCGGAGCCGGCGTAGATCGTGCCGGCGAGGCCGGAAGGATCGCCGGTCAGTTGCAAAACGCCGGACTCGTCGGCGATGGTACCGGCGAAGCTGTCGGCGCCCGATAGCGTCAGCGTGCCGGTGCCGATTTCGGCCAGCTCGCCGGTGCCGGCGAACGCGCCGCCGAAGGTGAGGTCGGCAGCCCCCGGCGCCAACACGAGCGTGCCGGTGCCGATCTCGACCGTGCCGCTGCCCGACAGGGCGCTGATCGTCTCGGTCTGCCCACCGATATCGAACGTGCCGCCGGTGTTGACGACGACCGTGCCGGCCGGATTGAAATCGGCACCGGCGCCGAGCTTCAAGGTGCCCGCATCGACGGTGATTGCCGCACCGTTGGCGTCGGCGCCCGACAGCGTCAGCGTGCCGCTGCCCTGCTTCACCAGGTCGCCGCTGCCGATGAAGGTGCCGGCGAAGTTGGTGGAGTTCGCGGTGCCCAGCGTCAGCGTCGCCGCGCCGAGAATGACCGTGCCGCTGCCGGACAGATCGCCGATCGTCTCGTTCTGGCCGCCGATGTCGAACGTGCCGCCCGCGTTGACGACAACAGTGCCGTTCGCGTTCAGGCTCGCGCCGGAACCAAGCTGCAACGTGCCGCTGTTGACGATCGCCGGGCCGGAGAAGCTTTCGGCGGCATCCAGCACCAGCAGCGTGGCACCGTTCTGCACCAGGCGGCCGCTGCCGCCGATCGCCACGCCGATCGCGTCGGCGTTGGTCTCGTCGAGGACCAGCGTCGCATTGTCCACCACCGCGCCGGTCGCGCCGCCCAGATTGCCCGTCACGTCAAGCGTGCCGGCCGCGATCGCCAGCGTGCCGGTCGTGGTGACGAAGCCGGCCAGCGTCAGCGTGCCGCTGCCCTGCTTGATCAGTTCGCCGCTGCCCTCGATGCCGCCGGCGAAGCTGGTGGAATTGGCGGTGCCCAGGGTCAGCGTGGCGGTGTTGAGCGCCAGCTCGCCGCCGGTGCCGGACAGGTCGCCGATCGTGGCGGATGTGCCGAGTTCGAGCCCGCCGCCGTCGATCGTCACCGCGCCGGTGGCAAGCAGGCTGGCGCCAGGCGCCAAATCGAGCACGCCGGCCTGGATCGTGGTGCCGCCGGTGAAGCTCTGCGCCGTGCTCAGCGTCAGGCCGCCGGGGCCAAGCAAGGTCAGGCCGCCGTTGCCGGAGATCGTGCCGCCGTACGACGTGTCGCCAGCGGGCGCGAAGATCAGCGAGGCATCGTCGGCGATGTTGCCGGTCAATCCGGCGGCGGCTCCGGTGAGCTCCAGCGCGCCGCTGCCGATCGTCGTGGCGCCGCCATAGGTCAGCAGGCCGGACAGCGTCAGCGTGCCGCTGCCCTGCTGGCTCACCCCGCCGGTGCCGGAGATCGCGCCGCCGAACGACGCGTTGCCGGCCTGGGCGAATTGCAGCGTGGCGTTGTCGGCGATGCCGGCGGTCAGCGACGACGTGCTGCCGGTCAGCCTCAGCGTGCCGGAGCTGATCGTGACGACGCCGCTCAGCGTCTGCGGCGCCGACAATGTCAGCGTGCCGCTGCCGGCCTGCGTCAGGTTGCCGTTGCCGGAAATGACGCTGCCGAAGCTCTGGTTCGAGCTCTGCGCGAAGATCACGCTGGCGGTGTCGAGAATGCCGCCGCCGATGCCGCCGGTGTTGCCGGTGAACGCCAGGGCGCCGGACACCACCGTGGCGCCGTTGCTGAACGTATTCGACCCGGACAGCGTCAGCGTGCCGCTGCCCTCCTGCTCGATGACCCCGGCGCCGGAGATCGCGCCGCCGAACGACGAGCTGGCGGCCTGGTCGAACACCAGGACCGAGGCGTTGCCGATGCCGCCGCCGAGCTTCGACGTGTCGCCGGTGAACGCGACGGTGCCCGAATTGATCGTCGTCGCGCCGCTGTAGGTGTCCTGCGCGGCGAGGATCAGCGTGCCGGCGCCGTTCATCGCCACCGCACCGGCGCCGCCCGACCCGTTCGAGCCGGACTCGTCCGCGATCACGTCGCTGATGGTGAGGCTGGTTCCGGCGGCGGGTGCGAAGCTGATCGCCTGTGTCGTGCCGCCGTTGCTCTGGATGAAGATGCCGCTGCCGAATGCCGACCCGGCACCACCGGGCGCGGTGCCCGTGCCGACGGCGCCGGCGGCGACGCTGCCGCCCGACAGGCTGCCGGCGTTGACCGTCAGCGATCCGCCTTGCTCGACGAAGATGCCGCCGCCCGCGCCGAGACCGCCGCCGCCGCCGGCCGCGCCGCCGCTGCGCGTATAGGTGGTGCCGCCGGCGCCCGCGCCGAAGCCGCCATGGCCGAAGTAATAGGCGGCCCCAATCTCCTTGCTGCGATAGCCGCCGCCGCCGCCGCCGCCGAAGCCGCCGGCCTCGCCGTACACGTAGCTGCCGCCGCCGCCACCGCCAAAGCCGCCCTTGCCGTATCCCGAGGCGCGGGTGGCGCTGGAGAAATATCCGCCGCCGCCACCGCCGCCGCCGAAGCCGCCGGTGCCGGGAGTGGTCGTGAGCCCGTCGCCGCCACCAACGCCGCCGCCGCCGGCATTGGCACCAAAATTGGCGCCCGCACCGCCGCCGCCATAGGCGCCACCCGGCGTGGTGCTGCTGCCGTTCGTCGCGAACCCGCCGCCCGCCCCGCCGGGGACGCTGCCGGCGCCGCCCGATATGGGCCCGTGGCCATTGCCGCCGCTGGCGTTCGTGCCAAGCCCGCCGCCGCCGCCCGCCTGGCCGTTGTTGGACGCCGCGGCGTAGCCGGCGCCGCCGGTACCGCCCATGCCGCCGCCGCCACCGCCGGACTTCCCGTAGCCGCTGCTGTGGCCGGCGCCGCCCGCGCCGCCCTGCGCCGCATCGCCGGCGAAATACACGCCGTTCAGTACCGCCGCCGCGCCGGTGGCAATGAACAAGCCGCCGCCCAGACCGCCGCCGCCGCCGCCGCCGTAACGGCCGGCGCCACCGGCACCGCCGCGGGCAATCGCGTCGCGGATCGTCAGGTTGTCGATCGTCACGCTGCCGGACAGCACCATCAGCCCGCGCGTGCCGGACCCCGCGACGCCGGACTGGTAGCCGCCGTCGATCGTCCCCGCATTGCCGACCAGTGTCAGCGACGACCCCGACATCAGGTTGATCGCGTTCAGGCCGGTGCTCAGCGCCAGCGTGCCGGTCGGCAGCAGCAGGTCGATCGTATAGGCGGTGTTTATCGCGGCATTCGCGCCGCCGCTGTCGATGAACGAGAGCACCTGGTTCAGGTCGCTCTCGGTGTTCACCGTGAACGTGGTCGCCGTCGGCGCCGGCAGCGTCAGCTCGGTTCCGCCGGCATTGTCGGAGGTGAGCAGGAACGGCGTCGGCGAATAGCTGCCGCTGAGCTGGAGCGTCACCGAGCCGCCCGCGGTGGCGATCGTAAGCTGGTCGGCGGTGTTGAGGATGGCGAACTGGTTGGTCGCGGTGACCCCACGCAGGTCGATCGCGTCGCCGGTCTTGAAGCCGCTGATCGTGTTGGCCGGCGCCGCCGTGCCGTCGATCTGCAGCGTGTCGGTGCTGCCGGCGGCGAAGACGATCGTGCCGTCGCCGGGTTTGGCGCCGCTGGCGATCTCCAGCGTGGAGCCGGCCTCGATCGTGGTGCCGCCGCTGTAGTTGCTGCTGGCGGAGGACAGCTTCAGCACGCCGCCGCCGTTGACCACCAGGCCCACCGCGTCGCCGGTGTATGGATCGGTCAGGATGTCGTTGGAGCTGAGGCCGGTATCGCGCACCGGCAGGCTGGAGGCGGAGCCCGGCTGATCGTCGATCGCGTCGGCGATCGCGATCGTCTGCCCCGGCGACGGGCTCAGCACGGCGGTGTTGGTCCCGGTGTCTGCCTGGAAGAAGATGCCGCTGCCGAACGCCGAACCGGCGGCGACCGCGCCGGTGGAGCCGCTGCCCGCCGCGCCGCCGGCCACGGCGCCGCCGCTCAGCGTGCCGCCGGTGATGATCAGCGCGCCGCCCTGCTGGACGAAGATGTCGCCGCCGGCGCCCAGGCCGCCGCCGCCGCCGGTCTGGTTCAGCGCCGGCGCGCCGCCGCCGAAGCCGCCGTAATAGGCGACGTAGTTGTAGCCGTTGGCGTTGGAGTGGAGGTAGCTGCGCGAGTTGCCGCCGTTGCCGCCGCCGAAGCCGCTGTAGAACGTGCCGCCGCCGCCGCCGCCGAAGCCGCCGTCGCCTTTGCCGCCGCCTTTGGCCTCGCCTGCGCCGCCGCCGCCGAAGCCGCCGGCCCCGCCGTAACTGTTGCCGCTTTTGCTGTATTGGCCGGACGAGCCGTTCACGCCGCCGCCGCCGGGATCGTTGGACTTCGCCGTCGATCCGCCGCCGCCGGAGCTGCCGCCCGCGTAGTTCGGGTAGGTCGGGCTGCGGCCGATCGCCGAACCGGCGGAGCCGGCGCCGAGCAGAATGCCGGAGCCGCCGAGGTGGCCGCCGGCATTGCCGCCGGTTGCGCCGGAGCCTATGCCGCCGCCCGCGCCGGCATAGGTGAGATAGGTGCCGCCCTTGCCGCCGGCGCCGCCCAGCCCGCCGCCGCCGCCGGTGCCCGAGCCGCCGCCGGCCCCGCCGGCGCCGCCGATCGCGTGGTCGCCCTGGAAATAGACGCCCGACAGCGTCACCGTGGCGTGCGCGCCGATGAACAAGCCGCCGCCGAGCCCCGCGCCGCCGCCGCCGCCGAAATCGCCGCTGCCGCCGGCGCCGCCATGCGCCGCGGCGTTGCGGATCGTCAGGTCCTCCAGCAGCACCGTGCCGGAATAGGCGAGGAAGCCGCGCGTGCCGGATGCCGCGTTGCCGCTGGTGTAGCCGCCGTCGATCGTCGTGCCGTTGCCGATGATGGTCAGCGACGACCCGGACGCCAGGTTGATCGCGTTCAGGTCGGTGCTGAGGTCGATCGTGCCGCCGGTCAGCGTCAGCGTGTAGGCGGTGCTGGTCTGCGAGCTGCTGCCGCCGAGATCGAACGCCGAGATCGCCGCGTTGATGTCGGACTCGCTGCTGGCGGTGAAACTGGTGGTGGAGGCGGAGACCGCGACCAGGTCGGTGCCGCCGTGGCCGTCCGATGTTTCCTCAAGCGTCGGGCGCTGGGCGCCGACCACGAGGTTCAGCGTCTCGGTCCCGGCGGTGGTCGAGATGCTGGCCACGCCGCTGGCGTTGACCGACGCGAAGTTGGCATTCGGCGCGTAGCCGGCGAGGTCGATCACGTCGCCGCCGGAGAAGCCGGCGATCTTGTTGGCGGGCAGCGCCGCGCCGGTGAGTTCCAGCACGCCGGTGCTGCCGGCGAAGGTGATGGTGCCGCTGCCCAGGCTGATGGCGGCGGCGTCGAGGGTGACCCCGGCCTCGATGGTGGTGCCGCCGGAGTAGGTGTTGGCGCCGGTCAACGCGAGGACGCCGTTGCCCTCCACGACCACGCTGGCGGTGTCGCCGGCGTAGCCGGTGGCGGAGCCGTTCTCGTCGGCGATCGCGCCGGCGATGGTGGTGGGATCGCCGGCGGTGGTGATGAAGGTGACGGTGTTGCTGCCCTGGAAGAACACGCCGTTGCCGGCGGCGCCGCCCGATGTGCCGCCGGAAGCGCCAACCCCGCCGGTCGCCGTGCCGGTGGCGAGCGTGCCGCCGACGACGATGAGTTGGCCGCCCTGCTGGACGAACACGTCGCCGCCGGCACCGAGGCCGCCGCCGCCGCCGGTCTGGCCGGTGCCGCCCGAGCCGCCGTAGCCGCCGCCGAACAAGCCCTTGCCGGCCGGGTTGTTGTTGACGCTGCCGTCTTCGCCGCCATAGCCGCCGCCGAAGCCGGGCTGCGCCATTCCGCCGCCGCCGCCGCCGAAGCCGCCATTGCCGTCAGCGGCGCCGCCGCCGCCGAACCCGCCGTCACCCGCGCCGTTGACGTAGGGCGACCCGCTGTATCCGCCGATGCCGCCGCCGCCCGGGTTGGATTGGAAGCCGCTGCTGCCGCCGCCGCCGTAAGCGCCGCCTGGCACGGTGGAGCTGGCATTGTGATAGCCCGAGCCGCCCGGCGCGGCGCCGAGCACGGAGCCCGTGCCGCCAGTGTAGGTGCTGGTGCCGGAGCCGCCGCTGGCCTGCGACCCGATGCCGCCGCCGGCACCGGCGCTGTGGCCGCCTGCGCCGCCCGCGCCACCCAGGCCGCCGCCGCCGCCCGCCAGTGCGTTGGACACCGCCGCGCAGCCCGCGCCGCCGATCGCTGCGTCGTTGGTGAAATTGACGTTGACCAGCGCCACGGTGCCTTGCGACGCGACGAACACGCCGCCGCCGGCGCCCATGCCGCCGCCGCCGCCTACGTCGCCGCTGCCGCCGGCACCGCCGCGCGCCACGGCGTCTCGGATGGTCAGATCGTCCAGCGTGACCGATCCGGCATACACGAGGAAGCCGCGTGTGCCGGAGCCGGGCGTGCCGCTGCTGTAGCCGCCGTCGATGATGTCGTTGCTGCCCTGCACGAACAACGACGAGCCGGAGGCCAGATTGATCGTGTCCAGGCTGGTGGTGAGCGACATCACCCCGCCGGCCACGCCAGAGAAGGTGATGGTGTAGGCGGTATGGGTGCGCGCGCCGGCGCCGCCCACGTCGATGAAGTTCAGGACGGCGTTGAGTTCCGCCTCGTCGCTGACGTTGAAGCTGGTGGTGCCGGGCGCCAGCAGCGTCAGCACCGTGTCGCCGTGGCTGTCGTTGGTTTCGACGAAGGTGTCGCGCGCGAGGCCGCTGGCGAGCTGCAGCGTGACGGTGCCGGCGCTGGTGACGATCGGCAGTTGGTTCGCGGCGTTGGCCTGCGTGTAGGTGACGGTCGGGGTGCGGCCGGTCAGCACGATGCTGTCGCCGGCGGCGAAGCCGCTGATCGTGCCGGTGGGCGCGGCGCTGCCGACGATCAGCTCCGCGCCGTTGCCGGCGAAGGCGATGTTGCCGGTGCCGGATGAGCCGGTGCCGACCAGGTCCAATGTCGCGCCGGCGCCGATGGAGAATCCGCCGGAGCCGGCGTTCGCGCCGGTGTCCACCTTGACCAGCCCGGCGCTGCCGATGCCGGTGAGGCCGCTGCCGAGGCTGCCGCCGGCGCCGACCTCGACCGATGCGCCGGATTGGATGGCGGTGCCGCCGGAGAACGTGTTGGCGCCGTCCAGGATGACGGTGCCGGCTTCGACGAGCAGGCCGACCTTGTCGCCGCTGTAGCCGGCGGCGGAGGCGTTCTGGTCGGCGATGACGCCGCCGATGGTCAGGCTGCCGCCGGCGGGGTCGAGCTTGATGGTCTCGCTGCCGGCGCCGAAGATGGCGCTGCCGAAGCCGCTGCCGCTGCCGCCGCCGGCCGCGCCGGTGCCGCCGGTGGCCGAGCCGGCCGCGATCGTGCCGGTGCCGAAGGTCAGCGAGCCGCCGGCCGCGACGAAGACGGCGCCGCCCGCACCGAGTCCGCCGCCGCCTCCGGCGCTGCCGCTGCCCGCGCCGAACCCGCCGGTGCCGCCCGAGCCGTGGTAGCCGTCCAGGACCTGGCCGCCGCCGCCGCCGCCGCCGAAGCCGCCTGTGCCGCCGTGGTAGCCGCCGCCGCCGGCCCCGCCGAAGCCTCCCGCGCCGCCGGTTGCCTGTGAGCGCACATATCCGCCGCCGCCGCCGCCGCCATAGCCGCCGGCGCCGCCGTAGCTGGATTTGTGGTTGTACTGGGCGAGTATGGTCGGCGGGCCGCTGTAGTCTTTCGGCTTGAAGACCTTCAGGTACTCGCTGGAACTTTGCCCGGCCTTGCCGCCGATGCCGCCACCGCCGCCAGAGGCAAAGCCGCCGCCGCCGCCGCCCCCGCCGTTCGCGCCGCCGCCGCCGCCGGTGCTGTGGAAGTAGGTGTCGTCGAAATCGTTCGATACGTATGTGTTGGTATTCGTGCCGCCGGTGCCGCCGCCAGCCGATCCGCTGGCCAGCAGCCCCAGGCCGCCTGTGCCGCCGTTGGTGTGTGTCCCCGCGCCACCGAATATCCCAGTGGCCTGTTTCATTGCGGCCGATTCGCCGCCGTACGCGGTGACGCCTATCCCGCCGCCGCCGCCGCCACCCGACGCGCCGTAATAGCTGCTGCCGGTCTTGGCGCTGCCACCGGCACCGCCCATGCCGCCGCCGCCGCCGCTGACCTCGTCGCCGCCGACGCTGACGATGCCGCCGCCGGCGCCGCCGACCGCTGAATCATTGGTGAAGCTGACGTTGTTCAGCGTGACGTTCGCAGCCGAGCCGACGAACAAGCCGCCGCCAAGTCCCGCGCCGCCGCCCCCTCCGCCGCCGGCGCCGGCATTGACCACGGCCGCGCCGCCGGCACCGCCGGATGCCTGGGCGTTCTGGATCGTCAGGTTGTTGACGGTGACGGTGCCGGCCTGCACGAACAAGCCGCGCGAGATGATGCCGCCGTCGTTGCCGCCGTCGATGAAGTTGCCCTGGCCCTGGATGGTCAGGCTGGCGCCGGAGTCCAGGTTGATCAGGTCGAGCCCGTCGGAATCGAGCGTGATCGAGGCGGTGAGCGTGATCGTGTAGGACGTGGCGGCGGCGTTTGCTCCGCCCGCGTCGATCGACGCGATGGCGTTGTCGAGATCTTGCTCGGTGGCGACGGAGAACGTGGTTTGGACCATGGGTGTTCCGGGCGGCAGCGGTGCGCGCGCTGTAGGCTTGACGACCGGAATAGCGACGGTACCCCACGCCTTGAGCCAGTCAGCTCAAGGCACTCCCCCCGCATGGTCCTGTCAAAATTTGAGATATAGTATCAGCTTTTGGGGTCGTTCGCGAGCAAAAACGCCTCGTTCGTTCAACGAACGGCTGCCGCGAGGCCCGCCGCGTCGTCTTGCGCCACCTCCGGGAAACCGGCCCCGGCCATCGGAACCGCGCACGGCGCCGCCACTGCGGCCACGACGGGGATGTTCGCCGTTGGCGTCCTCAATCCGGTCGAAGCGGGGCCAATGGTATCAACGATCCGAGCGCCATTCGCACCGCACTGCGGCCGGCAAGGGCCGCAAAGCGGAGGGAGTCGTTCCGGCAGCGAACACTGGTGATAGTTCCGATGAAAGCCGGCGGCCTTTGATAGGTTTCATGTAATACCAGCGGCCGTAAGTTTTGACGTACGGCTGCACGGCACGTCCCCCTGTACTACTAATCTGAAGAATCTTCGCGGCCTGCGGCGATTTCCGGTCTGGTCGCTGTGCCAACGGTCGCGGGGCCGGAGCAATACGACCGTACGCAAGATTCACCACAAAGACACAAAGACACGAAGCCGTGGCAGCCG
>DASXFW010000067.1:0-17126 GCA_036489395.1 Acetobacteraceae bacterium
AGGGGTGCGTACATCCACCGACCGCGGATGTACGCACCCCTCCCCCAACCCCTCCCTCAAGGGGAGCGGGGAACCTACGTCAGGCCGCCGACGCTGTTTCATCCAGTCGCGGGGCGGCCGAAGGCCGGTGGGCAACTCGCAATGACAGGGAGCCACCGTTTCATCCCAGGGTGGGTTGACCCACCGGTCTGTGGCACATTGCAATGACCGGATGGCCGTGCCCTGCGCTTCATATGACAGCCACGAACGGCACCGGCCTTGCAAGATTGGCACCCGCGACGAACGCAGCCCACATGCCTATAATGCCTCCCGACATCTCGTCAGGGGAGAGGAATCCATGGGCATCGCCCTGCTCGTAATCCTGGTCGTGATACTCATCATCCTGGTGCGCTCGATCCGCATCGCGTCGGAGTGGCAGCGCGCGGTCGTGCTCCGCCTCGGCCGCTTTCACGCCGTCAAAGGCCCCGGTCTGTATCTGCTGTTTCCGCTGATCGACACGGTCGCGCAGATCGTCGATCTGCGCATCATGACGACGACGATCACCGCGGAGCAGGCCTTGACACGCGATACCGTGGCAGTGGGCGTGGACGCGATCGTGTTCTGGCAGGTGGACAACGCCGAACGCGCCGCCATCCACATCGCAAATTATCGCGAAGCCGTGGAACGCGTGGCGCAGACCAGCCTGCGCGAAATGATCGGTTCTACCGAACTCTCGCGACTGCTGTCCGATCGCAAGACGGCCGATGAACAATTGCGTGCGACCATCGGCGACAAGACAATTACCTGGGGCGTCGCGGTCCGCAGCGTCGAGATCAAGGACGTGGCGATCCCACGTGAGCTGCAGGATGCGATGAGCCGCCAGGCGCAGGCCGAACGCGAGAAACTCGCGCGCGTCACCCTGGCATCGGCAGAACGGGAGATCGCGGCGCAGGTGGTTGCAGCGGCGGAGCTGTACGGCGGTAATCCGCACGCGCTACAGTTGCGACAGATGAATCTGCTCTACGAGATGAACAAGGAACGCGGCACGACGGTGCTGATCCCGACCGACATGGCGAACAGTTTGGGGGCAGTCGTGGGGCTGACGCAGGCCATGCGGCCGGCCGCGGGAGCCGCGGAGTAGCGGCCACCTCGTACCTGTGATTGCGAATTCCCACCGGCCGGCAGGCGCCACCGCACCCTGTCATTACGACGCCACTTGGCCGAAGCAATTCCCGGGGGATTGCTTCGGCCAAGCGGCGTCGTAATGACAGGTGCGACCGCGCTGCCTACGCAGCCACGCGTAACCGCGCGAGCTCCGCCCCAAGAAATGCGGCGATCGCGCCAGGGCCGGAACGTGCGGTGCCGGTGCGGCTGGCGCGCGCCTCGGCGTCGGCATTGTAGTTTGTGTTGGTGTTGACGTCGTACACCAAAGTACGTCCGGTGGTGTCGCTGATGAACTCGATGCCGGCCACTTCGATTCCCGCGCCCGCGAGGAACCGTTCCAGACGGAAGCGCAATCCATCGGCGATGCCATCGATGATTGTGAATTTATGGCGCGGCGCTTCGCCGACCGGACAGGCCGCGTCGCCGATGGCGCAGGCGTCGGCGGGGCAAAGCTCGAAACCTTCGCTGGTATCGACCTCGACGGCATACACGAAGCGACCACCGACAAACTCGGCGCGGGTGATTACCGGCCGCGGCGCACGCACATATTCCTGCAGAAGCTGCAACCCATCGACCGGCGCTTCGTAGTCGTCACCGTCCACATAAGCGGCGAGGCTGTCGGCCGAAAGGAACAACCGAACGCCGAGGCCCTTGCCGCCGCGATTGGGCTTCAGGATCACCGGACCGTCGGGGAAATGCTGGCGAGCAGCGCTAACAATGTGCTGCCGCCCGGCAACCAGCACGGTGCGCGGCGTTGCGACCCCATGCCGCGTCAGGGCGGCGTACTGACGGACCTTGCTGATCTCCAGGTCCAGCGCACCGGAGCCGTTGACCACGCGCCGACCGTGGCTGGTGAGCCACGCAAGCACGGAAGCAGTCAGTTCGGCACTGTAGCGATGGTCGCGCGTGTGCGACGACGCGCTCATGCGATTGTAGAATACTCCGTCCGGCGGCGGTACGGCGATATCGAAGGCACCCTCGTGCAGAAACCACTCGGTCCAGGGCAGCCCGCGTTGATCGAGAGCCTGCGCCAGCGGGGGCAGCCAGGCGGGGTTTTCGTGCAGAACGTAGATGCGCGACATGGCGGATTGGTCTTTCCGAAACGGGCGTTTCGGAAGAATGAAAGGACTTTCTGCACGCACGACAAGATCGGACGTGAAATAGCGATATCTTATGCGCAACTGGGGTATTCTGAGAAAATTCAGCCTCTTTCCTCGGTCCGCCGCAGGACGGTCCACCCCATCGACGCCACCGCTGCGCTCAGCGGTCCCGCAGCTTTGGATCCAGCGCGTCGCGCAGTGCGTCGCCGAAGATGCTGAAGCCGAACACCGTCAGCATGATCGCCAGGCCGGGAAAGATCGCGATCCACGGTGCGGTGGAGGCGTATTCCTCGGCGCCGCCTTGCAGCATCAGGCCCCAGGCCGCTACCGGCTCCTGCACGCCGAGGCCGAGATAGGACAGCGACGCCTCCGCGAGGATCGCCTGGCCGATGAACGCCGTCAGCATGATCAGGAACGGCGCCATCACGTTCGGCACCATGTGACGCAGGATGATGCGCGCGTGGCCGTAGCCGCAGGCGCGGGCCGCATCGACATACGCGACCTCGCGGATCGCCAGTGCGGAGGAACGCACCACGCGCGCGCAGCGCGGGATCAGCGGGATGGTGATGGCGACAATCACGTTGTGCACGCCGGTGCCAAAGATCGCCACCACCGCCAGCGCCATGATGATCAGCGGAAACGCCATCATGATGTCGAACACGCGCTGGAACGCCAGGTCGATGCGTCCGCCGAAATAGGCGCTGGCGACACCCAGCACCAATCCGGAAAAGCCGCCGACGAACGAACACGTCAGGCCGACGATCAGCGCGGTACGCGCGCCGAAGATGATGCGCGACAGCATGTCACGGCCGAACTGGTCGGTGCCGAGCCAGTGCGCCCAGCTTGGTGCCTGGGTCATGGCGTCGAAGTCGTTGGCGGTGGGGCTGTACGGCGCGATCCAGTCGGCGGTCAGGCCCAGAACCGCCATGAACATTACCAGCGCCATGCCGAACGCGCCGAATGGCTGGCGACGGCAGAATTCCAGCGTGGCACGCAGGAATTTGTGCATGCCCTGCGGCGCGACCTCGGCGAGGACAGCGGTGTCGGTCGGCACTGTGATGGACATGATGCGGCCCTCTGTCACGCGAAGCGGATGCGGGGATCAAGCCAGGCGTAAGCGAGATCGACGGCAAGGTTCGTCAGCACGAAGATTGTCACGGTGAGCATCACCAGTGCCTGGGTCAGCGTATAGTCCTGGTTCTGCACCGCCTGCACGAACAATCGCCCGACGCCGTTCAGGTTGAACACTTGCTCGGTCACCACCAGGCCGCCGATCAGGAAGGCGAACTCGATGCCGATCACGGTAACCACCGGCAGCAGCGCGTTCTTCAGCGCATGGCGATTGATGATGATCTTCTGGAGCAGGCCCTTGGCACGCGCGGTGCGGATATAATCCTCGCGCATCACTTCCAGCATGGCCGAGCGGGTCATACGCATGCTCACTGCGGCGTAGCGATAGCCGACGGTCAGCGCCGGAAGCATCGCCATTTCAAGGTTGCGTACCGGGTCACGCCAGATCGGCACGTAATCAATCGGCGGCATCCAGGGCGTTCCGGTGATCGCCGTGCTGACGTCAAGAACCAACAGTATGGAGATGATGCCAAGCCAGAAAGCCGGTGTGGCGATGCCGCCGATTGCAAACGTGCGCACCACCACGTCGATCCAAGTGTTCTGCTTCAGCGCGGACAGCGTGCCCAGCGGGATGGCGATGCAGATTGCGACGACCGTTGCCAGGAGTGCGATCTCCAGCGAGATCGGCAGGCGCGCGGCGATCTCCACTGAGACTGGTTTGCCGGACCACATCGAAATGCCGAAATCGAGGTGGCAGAATCCCCAGACGAAGCTGAAGAACTGCACGATCAGCGGGCGGTCGAGTCCGATCTCATGGTGGCACGCGGCGATCGCGCGGGGATCGAACGTAGTGCCGCCGGAGCCGAGGCGAATCATGCAGATATCGCCCGGGATCAGCCGCATCAGCGCGAACACAAGTACCGCCGCGCCGAGCAGCGTGGGGATCACCAGGAGTATGCGTTTGGCGATGTATCGGTACATCCGTGTTACTGCCCTAACGCCAGAGCGAAGTTATCGTTGATGATCTCCCCCTCCCCTTTGCGGGAGGGGGTTGGGGGGAGGGGTGCCCAGATCCGAAGGCCATCGGATGTGGGCACCCCTCCGCCCGGCCTCTCCCACAAGGGGAGCGAGAGCTTCCCTAACCAGTACCCGTCGCGCCGCTACTTCGGCGCCGACGCATCCAGCCAAACATCCGCCAGGTCCTGGTTGATGTAGTGGCTCGGTCCGATCTTCCAGCCGTGCACATAAGATCGCTCCGGGACCTCACGATACCACCACAGCATCGGGAACTCATGCGCCTCGGTATCGACGATGCGGGTCTCATACGCACGCATCAGCGCACGCTGCTTGGTGAAGTCCGTCTCGTGCAGCATCTTGTTGTAGATATCGACCTCTTCCGGATCGCTGTAGCCGCCGTAGTTCTCCACGAACACGTCGTGCGGCAGGTATTTCTGCGTGTCCAGCACCGGATTCACGACGCTGTTGCAGTTCGCCTCCACCACCACGTCGAAATTACCGCTGCGCATCAACTGGAACCACGGGCCGGTCGGCACCACCTTCTGTGTCGCGGTGACGCCGATCTTGCTCCACTGATCGATCAGCCAGGTACCGACATACTTGTATGGCTGGTCCACGTTGCGGTTCAATAATTCGAAATGCAGATTCTCCTGCCCGGCCTCTTTCAGAAGCTGCCGAGCCTCGGCGCGCGACTTCTCAATGTCGGGGTAGAAGCCGGCCATCTTCTCCAGCTCCGCCTTGGTGGCCGCCAGCGGAGAACCAGGGAACGCGATGCCGCCAACCGTCCTGACGTTGGCGATCTTCGACAGCGCCGGCGCGCCGTGCCACTGATCCACTGCCAGCAGCAGTGCCTTGCGCACCCGCACGTCGTCGAACGGCTTGCGCTTCGCGTTCGGGGTGATCAGGTTGCCACAGTTCCAGTCGCTGGTCTGCACCACCAGCTTGTCGCCAAGCGAGCGCTTCAAATCATTGATCGCCGCCGGCGGCAGGCCGCGAAACTCCATCGCAGCGCGGCCGGAGCGGATCGCATCCACCCGCACCACCTGCTTGTCCGCAAAGATGCCGACGAAGCCATCAAGATACGGCCGCCCCTTGTGATAATAGTCGGGATTGCGTTCGCCCGTGATCTCCTGTCCGATTTCGTACTTCACAAACTTGAACGGTCCCGAGCCCATCACGTGCTGCTCAAACCAGTGCGGATCCTTGTCCAGAATCTTCTTGGGATAGATCGCCGCATACGGGTCCGCCAGCGACGGCAGGAACGTGCTGGTGGGGTATTTCACCTTGAACACCACCGTTGTGGCGTCCGGCGCCTCTACTGATGTCACCACTTCGTACCAGTTCGCCCGCGCACTCAACACGCCCGGACGCGGCCAGATGATCTCGTGCCAGCTTGCCGCGACGTCAGCGGCGGTCAGCGGCGAGCCGTCGTGGAACTTCACGCCGGTGCGAATCTTGAAAGTGTAGGTCGTACCGCTGTCCGTTGGTTCGGGAATCGACGTACACAGATCGCAGACGAAATGCGTGGTATCGGCGGGGTTGTCCGGATTGACCCGCATCAGCACGCTGTAGAACGGCGCGACCGCATGTACCAGCGCATAGGTTGCCTCGCGATGCAGGTCCAGGCTGGGCGGCCCGTCGGCCGGGATCATGTAGGTCAGGATGCCGCCATGTCGCGGTGCGTCGTCCGCCCTCGCGGGCCCCGCTGTCGCTGCCATCGCAAACGCAGCTCCCAGCAGCGTCAATCGCAGGAGCGCCCTACCCTTTCGTAAGTTCGTTAACAAAGCCACCGTGCAGGCTCGCATTGTCGTATTCCCCCTGTTTATTGGTTCGTTCAGTGCAGGCTACGTCAGTCAAACCTCCCCGCATGCCACGTAGTGGTCGGGCCGCACTTCCCGCACGACGGGTCGTGCACGCCGGCATTCCGCCACCGCGATCGGGCAGCGCGGATGAAACACGCAGCCAGATGGCGGATTGATCGGGCTCGGCACTTCGCCCTGCACTGGGCGGAATGCGCGCGCCGCCTCCACGCTGGGATCCGGCACCGGCACCGCCGCCAGCAACGCCTGTGTGTAGGGATGCAGCGGGTTGGAAAACAGCTCGTCCGCATCGGCAAGTTCAACGATGCGGCCGAGATACATCACCGCGACGCGATGGCAGATGTGCCGCACCACAGACAGGTCGTGCGCGATGAACAGATACGTCAGGCCGAACTTTTCGCGCAGATCTTCGAGAAGATTGATAACCTGCGCCTGGATCGACACATCCAGCGCTGACACGGCTTCGTCGCAGACAATGAATTCCGGTTCCAGCGCGAGTGCACGCGCGATACCGACACGCTGGCGCTGGCCGCCGGACATCTCGTGCGGATAGCGGTCGGCGAAGCGGGGATTCAGCCCGCAGACCGTCAGCAGCTCCGCCACCCGCGCGGCGCGCTTTGTCGAGTCGCGTTCGATGCCGTGCACGTAGATCGGCTCGCCGATGATCTCGCCCACCTTCATGCGCGGGTTCAACGAGCTGTACGGGTCCTGGAACACGACCTGGATGCGGCGGCGCAGCGCCAGCAGGTCCTTGGGCGGCAGCGTGGCGACATCGACGCCGTCGTAGATGATCTCGCCCTCGGTCGGACGTTCCAGCCGCAGGATGCAGCGCCCCGTTGTGGTCTTGCCGCAGCCGCTTTCGCCGACCAGGCCGAGCGTTTCACCGCGCCGCACGGTGAAGTCGATGCCATCGACCGCCTTCACTTCGCCGATCTTACGTCGCGTGACGATGCCTTCGGTGACCGGGAAGTGCATGCGCAATCCCTTCACCTGTAGCAGCGGCGTGGCTTCGGCCATGCTCATGCCACCGCGCCTTCCGTGACCGCGATCGAATTGCCCAATTCGCCGCTGCGGAAACACGCGGCATAATGGTTAGCGCCACTGACTGGCACCAGCTCCGGCCGTGCGTTGGCGCAGGCCTCCACGGCCAGCCGGCAGCGCGGGCGGAACGCACAGCCCGCGTCCAGCCGCGTCAGGTCCGGCGGCTGTCCCTCCACCGGGTCGAGCCGCGCCTGGCGCGGCCGGTCCAGCCGCGGCACCGAACGCAGCAGCGCAACGGTGTAAGGATGCTGCGGCCGTCGATAGATTTCCGCCGCAGGGCCACTTTCGACAATGCGGCCCGCATACATCACATTCACCCGGTTGGCGTACCGCGCGACCACACCAAGGTTATGGGTGATAATCACCAGCGCGACGCCAAGCCGTTGCGTCAGCGATTTCATCAGTTCGAGTATCTGTGCCTGGATGGTTACGTCCAGCGCGGTGGTCGGTTCATCGGCGATGATCAGCTTCGGTTCGCACGCCAGCGCGATGGCGATCATCACGCGCTGCCGCATGCCGCCGGAAAGCTGATGCGGATATTGCTTCAGCCGTCGCGCCGCATCGGCAATGCCGACCAGCACCAGCAACTCCACCGCGCGCTGATACGCCGCGCCCCGGTCCATGCCGCGATGCTGCTCCAGTGTTTCGGTGATCTGCCGGCCGATGGTCAGCACCGGATTGAGCGAGGTCATTGGCTCCTGAAACACCATGCCGATGGCGCCGCCGCGGATTTCGCGCATTTCTTCCGGCGCCAGTGTCATCAGGTCGCGCCCGCCGAACCAGACCTCACCGGCGGTGATGCGTCCGGGCGGATCAGGGATCAGCCGCAGCACGGACAGCGCGGTGACAGACTTGCCCGAGCCGCTTTCGCCGACGATGGCGACGGTTTCGCCCGGATCGACGCTCCAGGAAGCATCGTCCACCGCGCGCACGATTCCCGCCCCAGTGCGGAACTCCGTGTGCAGACCGCGAATCTCCAAGAGTGTGGCCACGAGTGCCCCAGACGTTTTTTGCTCTCCCGACGATCACCTATAGACGAAAGTCAAGCAGGTTGCCAGCAGCAAGATTGCGCGGCCAGAACAGTACGCCCCCCGGTGTCATGCCGACGAACGTCGGTATCCACGACTTGCTGTTGTGCCCATAACGAAGACGTGGATGCCGACCTGCGTCGGCATGACGAGGGGCGGGAAGCCGCCGCCGCGAGCTGCTCAATACATATGCTGGCCGCCGTTGATCGACAGCGTCGAGCCTGTGATGAAGTCCGCCTCGTCCGCGGTCAGGAATGCAACGCCGCGCGCGATATCCTCAGCGCGCCCCAGGCGGCCCACCGGAATGCGCGAGACGATCTTCTGCAGCACCTCGCCCGGCACCGCGCGCACCATATCGGTATCGACATAACCCGGCGCGATCGCGTTCACGGTGACGCCGAAACGTGCGCCTTCCTGCGCCAGCGCCTTGGTGAAACCGTGGATGCCGGATTTCGCCGCGGCATAGTTCACCTGGCCGTACTGTCCTGCCTGGCCGTTGATGCTGCCAACATTCACGACGCGGCCAAACTTACGCTCGCGCATGCCGGGAAACGTCAGCTTGCACATGTTGAAACACGAGCCGAGGTTGGTATCGATCACCGCATCCCACATATCGCGCGACATGCGTTGCAGCGTGCCGTCGCGGGTGATGCCGGCGTTATTGACCAGAATTTCGATCGGTCCAACCTCCGCGGTGATTGCCGCTATGGCGCTCTGGGCTTCCTCGAAGCGGCCGACGTCGAATTTCCAGACGCGAATGCCGGTTTCCGTCTGGAAGGCCTTGGCAGCCTCGTCATTGCCCGCATAGTTGGCAACGACCGTGCGGCCCTGTGCCTGCAACGCCCGGCTGATCTGCGCGCCGATGCCTCGCGTTCCGCCGGTCACCAATGCGACCCGTGTCATGTTGCGCCTCCCTCGGTTTTGCTGCCCGTGGCAGGAGTCCTAGCACGCGGGCGGCGCGGGGGCACACCTGCCCGCGGCGGATCATTCCGCGGCGCCAACCAGCCCGATGCGGCGCACCTGGCGCAATTGCATCAGCAGCAGGCCGACGATCAGCAGGTTGGCCAGGTTGAATCCGAGCCCGGCGCCGAAGGCCGCGGCGTAATAGCCGGTGCGGTCGAAGATCCAGCCGGCCAGCCAGCCGCCCGCCGCCATGCCGGAGCCACTGAACAGAAGCTGCACGGGGACGCGCCAGTGCGCCTCGGAGGCGGGGAACAATTCGCGGACCGCCAGCACATAGGCCGGGATAAGGCCGCTGAAGCCCAGGCCGAACAATCCCGCAACGATGAACAATCCGAGCTCGTTCTGGGTGAGCAGAAAGCCGGTCATGGCGGTGAACTGGAAGGCCGAAGCAGCGAAGATCGTGCGCAGTCCGCCGATGCGGTCCGCCAGCCAGCCCCAGAATTGCCGACTGACGAACGCGCTGCCGAGTAACAGCGACAGCATGGCCGCGCCTTGCGTGGGTTGGATGCCAAGGTCGCTGCAGAAGGCGACCAGGTGGCCTTGCGGCATCGCCATCGGCACGCAGCAGCAGAAACTGGCCAGACCGAGCAGCAGCAACGCGACATTGGGGCGCAGGCCGAGCACGGTCTCGCCGACGCGCGCCCCCGTTGTCGTTACGCTGGCAGCCATTTGTTCCGGCGGGTCGCGGAAGACGAACAGGGCAAGCGGTGCGACGGTCACCGCGACGAGGATGGCGAAGTAATGCATGGTGTGCTGCCAGCCGATGGCCTGGATGCTGCGGGCGAAGATCGACGGCCAGATCATGCCGGCGACGTACTGACCGGAGGAGATCAGCGCCAGCGCCGTGCCGCGCCGGCGATCGAACCAGCGGCTGACATACACATACAGCGGCGCGTTCAGGCCGGCATTGCCGAGCAGGCCGATGAACACGCCGTGGCCGATAATAAGCTGCCAGGCCGCACCGCCGCTGGCGATGGCGAGGCCGGCCGCGACCATCAGCGCGCCGAACGACACGGTCCAGCGCACGCCGACCCGCCCGGCGATGCGTCCCATGCCGATACCGCCCACGGCGGTGCCGAGCCATGCCAGCGAATAGGCGAGCGCCGGCAACGAACGTGCGTCGCCAAGGCTGTCGGCGATCGGCTTCAAGGCGATGACGACGACCTGCGGCGCGCCGTAGGAGATCGACATGGCGGCGAGCGCGGTCCAGGCAACCACCCAGGACGTGCGGGTTTCGATGCTGTGCATGTCCGGCTGGCTATCAGGTATCGGCGGTGCAGGAAAGCGCGGAGGGAGGAAGGGCGGCGCGATTTCAGCGATGCTCCGCAACCGCTGCACCGGCTGGGCGAGACTCGGCAGGGCGGCCGAAGCGGCTATCCTCGGCGGGGTTCGTGCGGCTCGTCTCTGGCTTATTCAACGCAGAGTTCGCAGAGAACCGCAGAGTTCGCTGTGAAAGTGTTGTTGATCCCTGCGAGGCCCCAGGCCGGGGGCATGGCACGGATCGGAATCCTTTTCTCTACGATCTCCGCGATTCTCTGCGAACTCTGCGTTGAATGAGTCAACCGCAAACCACACCGATCCGGCCAGCGCGAGTCAAACAAGCCAGCCTGGTGAACCGGGCCGCGACCCCCAAAACACCACCGCCGCCCCGGACAACTCCGAGGCGGCGGTGTCTTGTGATCGCCGCAGCAGCGCCAGGCGCTCGGCCAGTTCGTGAAAAACCTAATCCGCGGCGAGCGCCATCGCCCGACGGGTGATCGCCTTGCCGCAGTGGTCCTCCACCGCCTCGGCCACCGCCTCGGCATGGTTGGCGAACACGTGATCGGCGCCCTCGAACACGCGGTAGTCCACGTGGACGCCCTTCTGGGTGTTCAGCTTATCGACCAGCTTCCGTACCGAAGGCTCCGGCACCAGCTCATCCGCGTCGCCGTGGATCATCAGCCCGCCGCAGGGGCAGGGCGCCAGGAAGCCGAAATCATAGTGGCTGGCCGGCGGCGCGACGCTGACCCAGCCGGAGATTTCCGGCCGGCGCATCAGAAGCTGCATGCCGATGAACGCCCCGAACGAATAGCCGGCGATCCACAGCCCGCCATGATTCGGGTTCACCGCCTGCATCCAGTCCAGCGCCGCCGCGGCATCGCTGATCTCGCCGATGCCGCCGTCATAGCGGCCCTGGCTGCGCCCGACACCACGGAAGTTGAACCGCATCACCGAGCACCCGAGGCGTTGGAACGCCTGGTACATCGTATAGGTGATACGATTGTTCATGGTTCCGCCGTGCAGCGGATGCGGGTGGAGGATCAGGGCCACCGGGGCGCCGGTGTCCTTGGAATGGTGGTAACGACCTTCGAGCCGCCCATCAGGGCCGGCAAACATCACTTCAGGCATGGCAATCCCGAAACCTGTTCCTATCTCGATTCCCGGCAGCACAGACCACCGGAACCTTTCCGGTCCGCGTCCGCGCAGCCGCCCCAAAGCCCCCAATTACGCGACCCGATACAGCCCAACGCACCCCGGTCAAACCAACGCACTTTCAAACCAACGCACTTTCAAACCAACGCACCCGGCAAACCAACGCACTTGTCGGACTACCCATAGATAGGAACGGCGTCCCTCGCTTTCAGTTCCCCGTGAGCGCGCATTTACCCTGATTCTTGACTCAGGGGGTCGGGAATTGTAGGCTGCGCTCGAGATGGCTGAACTGCCGCGAGATCGTACCCTCCCAATCCTGGCTCGGCCCGCCAACCGTGACGCCCCGGAACGGGCCTTGTCCCGAGGCCACCGACTATAGGGAGGTTCCGCGATCTTTCATAACGGAATTGTCGCATGGCTTACATGTTCTTACGTGAACTGATCCGGACATACCGTGAACGCGACCCCGCGGCGCGGTCATCGGCCGAGGTCTTCTTCTGTTATCCCGGCGTGCACGCAGTCATGTGGCACCAATTGTCCCACTGGTTGTGGAATCACGGCTTCCTCTTCGCTGGGCGATTCTCCTCTCATATTGCGCGCTGGCTCACCGGCATTGAGATTCATCCCGCCGCGAAGCTCGGCCGCCGGCTGGTGATTGATCACGGCATGGGAGTCGTGATCGGTGAGACGGCCGAAGTCGGCGACGACTGTTATCTCTACCACCAGGTCACGCTCGGCGTGGCGCGCACCAGCAGCGGCAAACGCCACCCGACGATCGGCAACAACGTGATCATCGGCGCCGGCGCCAAGGTGCTCGGGCCGATCACGGTCGGCGACAACGCGCGGATCGGCTCCAATTCCGTGGTGCTCGACACGGTGCCGGCCGATACCACCGTGGTCGGCATGCCGGCGCGCCCGGTCGATCGGAAGCTGCCGCGCGCCGCGCCGCATTTCGACCCGTACGGCATGCCCTGCGACGACAGCCTGGACCCGGTGCTGCGCGACCTGGAGGGGCTGCGCGCCGAATTGTCCGAGGTCGAGGTCCGGGTCGCCCGCCTCGCCGCAACCCAGGCGCAGCAACGCGCGAACGAGCGGCAGACGGCGGGCGAGTAGCAATGCAGCTTTCCACCCGTGGGCGTTATGCCGTGATGGCAATGGCCGACCTGGCCACGCAGCAGACCATCGGCTGCGAATGCGGCCCGGTCTGCCTGGCGGAAATCGCCGCCCGCCAGCAGCTCAGCCTGTCGTACCTGGAGCAATTGTTCGGCAAGCTGCGCCGCGCCGGGCTGGTCGGGTCCGCCCGCGGGCCGGGCGGCGGCTATCGGCTGGCGCGGTCGTCGGACGCGATCACGATCGCCGACATCGTCGCCGCGGTGGAGGAGCCGATCCACGCGACTCGCTGTGATGCGGACGGTGGGGGATGCATGGCGGCGCCCGGCTTCGCCGGCCACGGCGAGCGCTGCCAGACGCACGACCTCTGGCACGAGCTTGGCCGCCAGATCGCGTTGTTCCTGCAAGGGGTGACGCTGGCCGACGTGGTGAATGGCCGGGTCGCAGGCCGGGCGACTCCCGTGGGGGTCGGGGTCGAGTCGCTGGCAGCGGAGTGATCCGCCAGCCGGCCCAACCAGCGGCGTCTGCGGTTGCATGCGAGGGGATGGTGTCCGATCGGGTTCGCCACAAATTGTCCGTCGCCGTGTTCGTCGTCCTCCGACGGGGTGACGGGGTCTGCTTGCTGCGACGCATCGGGACCGGATGGATGGACGGCCAGTTCAGCCTGCCCGCCGGGACGCTCGAACCGCACGAGACCATCCGCGGCGCCGCTGTCCGCGAGGCCAGGGAAGAGGTGGGCATCGAGCTCGATCCCGCGGCGCTGCGCCATGTGCATCTGCTGCATGGTCGCACCGCGGGAAACGACTGGACGGGGCATTTCTTCATCGCCACGCATTGGACGGGCGAGCCGCGGATCTGCGAGCCGGACAAACACGGCGAGCTCTGCTGGGCGCCAATGTCGGAGCTGCCCGACCTGGTCATCCCCTATGTCCGTCAGGCCCTGGACGCCGTCGCGCAAGGCCAGACCTATTCCGAGTACGGTTGGACCGACTGATGGCGGGATGCACGCACTACCTCGACGCCAACGCCACGGAGCCGCTGCGGCCCGAGGCGCGTCACGCGATTGTCGCAGCGCTGGAGGTGACCGGAAATCCGTCGTCCGTACACGGCGCCGGCCGGGTCGCACGGCGGATCATGGAAGACGCCCGCGAATCGCTGGCCGCCCGCTTCGGCGCACGACCGGCCGACCTCGTGTTCACCTCCGGCGGCACCGAGTCGGATGCGCTCGCCATCCACGCGCTTGGCGCAGGACGGCGGTTGATCGTCGGCGCGACCGAGCATGATGCCGTCCGCGCCGCGGCCGGGGACGCGGCGATTCTCCCGGTGGATCGGGAAGGCGTCGCAGACCTGGAAGCCCTGGCGCGCATCCTCGCCGACGGCCCCCCTGCCCTGCTCTGCCTGATGCTGGCCAACAACGAGACCGGCACGATCCAGCCGGTCGCCGAGGCCGCCGCGCTGTGCCGCCGTTACGGCGCGCGGCTGCATGTCGATGCAGTGCAGGCGGCGGGGCGGATGCCGGTCAGCCTGACGGCCCTGGGCGCGGACAGCCTGGCGATCTCGTCGCATAAGCTAGGCGGACCGGCCGGCGCGGGGGCGCTGCTGCTGGCGCCGGAGGTTTCCTCGTTCGCGCCGCTGATTACTGGCGGCGGCCAGGAGCGCGGCCGGCGCGGCGGCACCCCTCCGGTCGCAGCGATCGCCGGATTCGCGGCGGCGGCCCAGGCCTGTGGCGACGCGTCGGCGCTGGCGCCGCTGCGCGATGCGATCGACCGTGCCGCGGTGGCCTGCCGCGCGGTGGTTTGCGCGCCGGACGCACCGCGGCTGCCGAACACGACCAGCCTCGCGCTGCCCGGCGTGCGGGCCGACGCGCAGGTGATCGCGCTGGACCTGGCCGGAATCGCGGTCAGCGCCGGGGCGGCATGCAGTTCGGGCAAGGTGGCGAGCAGCCACGTGCTGACGGCGATGGGCCTCGGGCCACTTGCGGGCCAGACGATCCGGGTGTCGCTGCCGTGGAACGCGACCGCGGCGGACGTGACGGCATTCGCGGAAGCGTACGTCCAGATGGCGACGCGACTCCGGTAGGGCGGAAAAGCGAAGCGCGTTCCGCCAGCCCGCCACGTCAGCGCCCGGATTGCCGCCGCGCCGTCTCCCCGGCACGCTGCCGCCACGCAACCCCGAGGCCCGTCCCATGTCCTTCGTCTTCGGTCCGGAAGTCCGGCTCGACCGGCCCGCCTACGTCGATCCAACCGCCCGCATCTTCGGCCTGGTCAGTGCCGGCGAGGGATGCAGCTTCTGGCCCTACAGCGTGATCCGCGCCGAGGGCGCCGCGGTGCGCATCGGCCGCGGCTGCAACATCCAGGACACCGCGGTGATCCATGTCGGCGGCGGACGCGGCACGACGATCGGCGACTATTGCTCGATCGCGCATCGCGCCGTGGTGCACGGGGCGGAGATCGGCGACGACTGCCTGGTCGGCATCGGCGCGGTGGTGATGGACGGCGCGAAACTGGGCCGCCGCTGCATCGTCGGCGCCATGGCGCTGGTGCCGCCGGGGATGGAGGTACCCGAAGGCTCGGTGGTGACCGGCGTGCCGGGGAAGATCACGGCGTCGCGCGATAATTTCCTGGCCACGCGGCGGAATGCGCTGGTCTATCACCGGAATGCGCTGGCGTATGCCAAGGGGCAGCACGACGCGTGGCGCGCCGAGGGTTTCGCGCAATGGCGGACGGATGTGCAGGCGCGGATGCAGGCGGGGGAGGAAGTGGGGATCTGATTCTCGTGTCATTGCGACTTGCCACCAGCCGAGGCGGACCCGCCCACGATGAAACGGCAGCATTCTGTCATTGCGAGGCCGCTTGGCCGAAGCAATCCCGTTCCTGACGAGCCGCCGGCAGCTCGTCAGGAACGGGATTGCTTCGGCCAGGCGGCCTCGCAATGACACGGGGCTCCCCCGCCCAGGATGAAACGGCAGAAGCGGCTTGGCCCTTCGCGCGGTGACCGGGCTTGACCCAATGCGCATCAGGATAATCGGGTGGCCGAGAGGTCGGTGCATTGATGTCATGGCCGTTGGTATGGCTGCTGACGGCTCATCCCGCGCGAATTCGATCGGCACGAATCAGGACGGCGGGGCCAGCCATGCTGTGGCCCCGTTCATCATGCGTAGCAGGATTGGCAGCGCGAGACGGCACGTGGTCCGGTCGGCGGACCAGTGCCGGGATGAGCGAACGTCCGCCGCCACGGCGCAGGCAACACGCGGTGCTGTGTGCCGGCGCGCGCTAACATCCGTGGCGCACCAAGGATTTTCGCGACGCAAAGCAGTGTGGGCGTCGCCGCGATCGGAGTTGCCGCGATGTCCGTGTTGTTCAGGCTGGGCACAATGCCGAGTGTTTCAAGCTGCGACAACACGTCCGGATCGATGTCGGACTGCCGGAGCTTCTCCAGCAATGCCGTGCGTGCATGGGACAGGTCCGGGAACCCGGGTGCGGCGTCACGGCCACGGCGCGTGCGCGTGGTCGCGTCGTCTGACTGGCGGCGGATCGAGGCGGGCGCGTCCGCGGAAGCCCGCGGGAGGGCGGGGCAGCGAGCAGGGCGCGAGGCCGGCCGGTGGGGGTGGCGCTGCTGGAGGGCCTGGAATTGCTCGAGCAGGAACAGGATGACGAGGGCGATGAGGGAGGCGAGCCACTGTGGCATCAGGTCGGGCGAATCCGGGTCTGCCCGATCTGGATCGGGGTCATAGGCTTCGGCCGGAGCGGTGTTCAGGTCGCCCATAACGGCGGGTGTTTACGACAAGCGGCTGGGATTGTCAAGTATAATAACGATAATTGGTTAGTTCCGGTTCGGCGGCCGCGAGCCCAATGGTCCTGGGCGCTGCGTCTTCGTGTCACGGGACCGCCCACGACTTCGGCAGGCGGTCCTTGGCCATGACACCTGGAAATTCCTTCTCCACGCTCGACCCATCCTGATGCGTATGGGGCTTGATCCGGCCATCCGCGCACCGGCCGCGCGGATGGCAATGGTGCCGGCACGTGAGCTCGTGCTCAGATGGCCGGGTCAATCCACGGGTCAAGCCCAAGGACATGGCCCAGCCATGACGGGTTAGTGTCTTGTTAGCGCCGCAACAAAGCACCTTCGTGCGTAACGAGCGTTCCTCGGCTTGTCACGCACGAGGGTGCTTCGGCCAAGCGGCCTAACATGAAACTGGAGCCTTCCATGTTGCGGATGGGAGTCACGCTCGTCACCCCACGTCATGCTGACGAAGGTCGGCATCCACGACTTGCTGTGCTGGCCGCGGCAAAGGCGTGGATGCCGACTTTCGTCGGCATGACGTGGGGGTGCGCCGAGCGTGCCTCCCATCCGCGGCATGGAAGGCCTCAGTTTCTTGTTCGGAGCGAAGCGACGAAGAAGCAACCTCGTTCGTGTTGAAC
>DASXFW010000075.1:0-117529 GCA_036489395.1 Acetobacteraceae bacterium
TGCGAGGCCGCTTGGCCGAAGCAATCTCGTTCGTGACGAGCCGCCGGGGGCTCGTCACGAACGGGATTGCTTCGGCCAAGCGGCCTCGCAATGACAGGGGGGGGCCAGTTCGCACTTCGCCGACGTCGAAGTGGCAACGCAAAGCGTGCAGATGTTTCCGCAGGTGCCGGTATTCCACCTCAACCGCTTCGCCACGCCGCGGGGCGTAAAGTTCTTCGCCGTGCCGGACGAGTTGCGCCTCGCTGACTGGCATACCGCGCCGGAACGTCAGCTCGCAGTGGCACTGACCAGCACGGTGGAACACGAAACCAGCGACGGGGAGATTCGCCGCTGCCCGCCCGGCGCCGCCGTGCTGGTCGAGGACGCCACGGGCCGTGGCCACATCACCCGCTTCGATCCGGACAAGAAATGCTTCCTGCATATCGCGGTCCCGGACGACGGGCCGGCGACGTAATCGCGCCGCGCTGCTACACTGCCCGCATGTCGCACAACACCTTCGGCCACTTGTTCCGCGTCACCACCTGGGGCGAGAGCCACGGACCGGCGATCGGCTGCGTGGTCGATGGCTGCCCGCCGCGGTTGTCTCTGTCCGAAACCGACATCCAGCCCTGGCTCGACCGCCGCCGCCCGGGACAGTCGAAATTCACCACGCAGCGCCAGGAACCCGACGAAGTGCGCATCCTGTCCGGCGTGTTCCAGGGCGTCACGACCGGCACGCCGATCGCCATGCAGATCGACAACGTGGACCAGCGCTCGCGCGACTACTCCGCCATCGCCGCGCAGTTCCGCCCCGGCCACGCCGACCTCACCTACGAGCTGAAATACGGCATCCGCGACTACCGCGGCGGCGGCAGGCAATCCGCGCGGGAAACGGCGATGCGCGTCGCCGCCGGCGGCGTGGCCCGGCGCGTGCTGGGCGAGCATGTGCGCATCCGCGGCGCCCTGGTGCAGATCGGCCCACATAAGATCGACCGCGCGCGCTGGGACTGGGACGCGGTGAACGACAACCCGTTCTTCTGCCCCGACCCTGTCATGGCGGCGCAGTGGGAAGAGTACCTCCTCGCCGTCCGCAAGGCCGGCTCATCCGCCGGCGCGGTGATCGAGGTCGTGGCCGACGGCGTGCCCCCCGGCCTCGGCGCACCGATCTACGGCAAGCTGGATGCCGACCTCGCCGCGGCGCTGATGTCGATCAACGCGGTCAAGGGCGTGGAGATCGGCGATGGTTTCGCCGCCGCCGCGCTATCCGGCGAGGCGAACGCCGACGAGATGCGCATGGCCGACGGCGTGGTGCAATTCGCGTCGAACCATGCCGGCGGAATCCTCGGCGGCATTTCCACCGGCCAGCCGATCGTCGCGCGGTTCGCGGTGAAGCCGACCAGCTCGATCCTGACGCCGCGACAGACCGTCGATCGGCACGGCGCGGAGATCGAGATCAGCACGAAAGGCCGCCACGATCCGTGTGTCGGCATCCGCGCCGTGCCGGTGGGCGAGGCGATGCTGGCCTGCGTGCTGGCGGATCACCTGCTGCGCCACCGCGCGCAGAACCCGGACGCACCGGAAGTCGCGCGGCTGCCGCGGAATTAGCAAGCACGCGCCCCGCTCTGTCATTGCGAGTTGGCCACCGGCCTGGCGGCCGACCTGCGCCGGATGAAACGGCGTCGGCAGCTTGACGTAGGTTCCCCCCTCCCCTTGAGGGCTTGGGCCGCGAAGCGGACCAAGGTTAGGGGGAGGGGTCGAAACGTAAGCATCGACCCCTCCCCCTAACCCCCTCCCTCAAGGGGAGGGGGGAACCTTGGTTTCTTGCGAGCGGCCTCGCAATGTCAGGAACGCCGGCCGGACAGCCGCTTCCCTCCCCACGACCCGGGAATAACCCGCCCGCCATCCGCGTCTTCCAAGCGTGAACCCGACGCACCCTCTCCCGCCGATCGACCGCCGCGCGCTCTACGCCTTCGCCGCCCTCCCTGGCCCGGGCGTCTGGGCCGCGCGCATCGCCGACATCGCACGCCAGGCCGCCGCCGGGCCGCGCGCCGGTCAGGCCCTCCGCCAGCGCCAGTCCATTCAGCTCGCCATCGAGCAACTCCGCCGCTCCTCCGGGCGCGCCATCCCGGCCATCGGCCACCACGTCGCCGACCTCGCGGCGCAGGCCGTCGCGCTCGCCCGCCGGCTTACCCCCGCCGGACGCGTCCGCTTCGACGCCATGATCCACGCCGCCATGCACGGCGACGGCAACCTCGTGCCGCTGTTCCACCTGCTGCGCACCGCCGCGCTGCACCGCGCCCGCGGCTTCGGCGTGCATTTCGCCGGCCTGGAGGACGGCGCCCCCTTCGACCTGCTGCTGTCGCGCGACCACGCGGAAGCCGAGGTCGCCTGCCACGTCGTCTCCGCCGAGGAAGGCCGCCACCTGCACCGCGGCGCCTGGTTTCGCCTGGCGGACCGCATCGACCCCGATCTGCAGACTTGGCTGGCCGCGCATCCCGGCCGCTACCTGCTGAAAGTGACGCTGCCGGACGGCCTGCGCATCGGGCCGCAACACGGCGCGGAAGACGGCGACCTCGCCGCCCTGCACCAACGCATCCGCGACATGCTGGAGCGTCAGCGCCGCCAGGATTATTCCGAATCCGTCATGCTGCGCCTGGACCCGCTGCTGCTTGCCGGAGCACAGGCGGACGAGCTCGGGCTGGTGTCCCGCCTGCGCCACGAATTCGGTCCGGAGGCGCATCTTTCCGTCACCGCCGCCGGCGATGGCGTCTTCGTGATGGCCGCGCGCACCGGCCGTGAGAACGAGATCGCTGCCGCCGTCCGCCGCCGCATGGCCGCGATCACCCCCACCCGCCTCACCGGCACGCGACCCGGCATCCTCGCCATGTTCGTCGATGAGATCGACCGCACCGAGTGGCGCGCCCTGCGGGAACATCTCGAACTGGAAGGCGAGGCCCGCCAGTTCCTGCTCCATCCCGCCGCGCAACACGTCGTCGCGGTGACCTGCGCGTCCCGCCTTGAACTCTTCGGCATGGCGGAACCGGACGCCGCGCCCGACGGCGAACTGCGGTTCCGCAACCCCGCGCACCCGGCCGCCCGCATACCCGCGCTCGCCCCGGCCGTGCTGTCGTTAGTGTGATTGCATCATGTGGTTTAACCAACCGTTAAGCATCTCACCTTCATAATCGCGCCCGATCGCCGCCATGTTCCGATGGCAGATCGGGCGCGGTTTCGAGAACGCGGGAGATGCCGACCCATGACGGAACAGGAATACGCCCGGAAGCTGGACGAACTCGATCGCCTGATCAACGATCCGGACGTGCCGATGGATCCGTCACGCGTGTGGTCGCTGCTGGCGGACCTGTCGGGCTCCGATCGTTCTGGCCACGCGCCGCATGAGGGGCGGCCCCCGCCGGCCGCCATGCATGCCGCCGGGTCGGCTGACTGACCGTTCCGGCGGCGCGCACAAAATATGTAGCGCCTGTCTGAAGGTCCTGGTGATGCACCGGGTGGGCTCAGGCGCGGATGCTACAGTTGTCCTTTGCATGGCAGGACCTCTATAGCCGGCTTGGGCTATGGGTCCAAAATGATGTCCTAGTTGCGGGCACCGTCGTCCAGGCGGCCTGCATCGTGCTCATTCTGCTGTTGGTCTGGGGGACAGCGCGACGGCTGCGCTCCGCCTTGCAGGATCAGGCGGACCGGCTGCCGCCCGGGCCGGTGCGGCCCGTCGCCGGCGCGCTGGCTCAGGCAGGCCCGTCGATCCTGTTGCTGCTGTTGTTCTGGACCGCCCGCGTGGCCGTCAACGCCACCGGGTCGCGCGCCGACCTGCTGCGCCTGGCCGAAAGCCTGGTGCTGCTGTGGGTGCTGATCCGCCTGTCCTCCCGCCTGGTACGCAACGAGGCGCTCGCGCGTATTATCGCCGTCGCCGCCTGGATCGTCGCCGCGCTCAACATCGCCGGCCTGATCGGACCCATCGTCGCCGTGATGGACGAGATCGCCGTGCCGGTCGGCAATTTCCGCCTGAGCCTGCTGCTGGCGATCAAGGGCGTGGTGACGCTGATCGTGCTGGTGTGGCTCGCCAACGCACTGGCCCGCGCGGCGGAATACCGTGTCCAGCGGTTGCACATGATGCCGCCGGCGATGCAGGTGCTGGCGGGCAAACTGGCGCGGCTGGTGCTGGTGACGCTGGCGGTGGTGTTGGCGCTCGGCTCGATCGGCATCGACCTGACCGCGTTCGCGGTGTTCTCCGGCGCGATCGGTGTCGGTGTCGGCTTCGGGCTGCAAAAGGTGGTCTCGAACCTGGTCAGCGGCGTCATTCTGCTGCTGGACCGTTCGATCAAGCCGGGCGACGTCATCGAGATCGACGGCACCTACGGCTACGTCAACGCGCTGAACGCGCGTTATGCCGCGGTGACCACGCGCGACGGCAAGGAGTTCCTGATCCCGAACGAGGACCTGATCACCCAGCGCGTCACCAACTGGTCGTATTCCAACGACCTGATCCGGCTGCACGTGAAGATGGGGATTGCGTATTCGTCGGACCCGCACAAGGCGATCGAGCTGGCGCTGGAAGCGGCGCGCGACGTGCCGCGCGTGCTGACCCAGCCGGAGCCAAGCTGCCTGCTGGTGGAGTTCGGCGACAACACGATCGATCTGGATTTGCGCTGCTGGATCAGCGATCCGATCAACGGCACGGCGAACGTGCGCAGCGCGCTGATGCTGCGGATCTGGGATTTGTATCAGGCCAACGGGATCGAGCTGCCGAACCCGCAGCGGGAAATCACGTTGCGCAATCCGGAAGCCGTGGCGGCACTGCTGCGCACGCGCGGCTAGTGTCATTGCTTCGGCCCGCCTCTGTCATTGCGAGGCCGCTTGGCCGAAGCAATCCCGTTCGTGATAAGCTTGCTGCTTGCCACGAACGAGATTGCTTCGCCCAGGCGGCCTAACAAGAAACTCAAGATTCCCCCCTCCCCTTGAGGGAGGGGTTGGGGGAGGGGTGCGTACATCCGCGGTCAGTGGATGAACGCACCCCTCCCCCAGCCCCTCCCTCAAGGGGAGGGGAGACCTACGCTCCGGCCGGTGGCCAACTCGCAATGACATGACATGGAAGAAGCCGCCGGCCGCAGCCCCTACGCCGGCAGCGTCACCGTGGCCTTCGCACCGCCCATCGGCCGGTTGGTCAGCACCACATCGCCGCCATGCGCGCGCAGAATATTGCGCGCGATCGGCAGCCCCAGCCCCACCCCGCCGGTCTCCCGCGACCGGCTCGGCTCGCCGCGGCGGAACGGCTCGAACATGCGGTCGAGTTCGCTCGGCGGAATGCCCGGTCCGGCATCCTCCACCTCGATCGTCACCATCGCCCCCGCCGCGCCCACCGACACCGGCGGGATCAGCCGCGCCGTCGCGCTGCCGCCGTACTGCACCGCGTTCGACACCAGATTCGCCAGCGCCCGCTTCAGCGCCAGCGGACGCGCCCGCACGGTGAAATGCGCCGGCCCCTCATACGCCAGCTTCTCTGCCACCGCCGGCCGCGCGTCGCCCGTCTCATCCAGCAGCGTGCGCAGCAGCTCCGCCAGGTCCAGCGGATAAACCGGCTCAGCCGAGGCCGCGTCGCGACCGAACGCCAGCGTCGCGGACACCATCGCCTCCAGCTCCTCCAGATCCCCCAGCACCTTCGCCCGCTGCTCGTCGTCCTCGATGAATTCGGCGCGCAGCTTAAGCCGCGTGATCGGCGTGCGCAGGTCGTGGCCGATCGCGGTCAGCAGCTCGGTGCGGTCCTGCACGAAGCGCCGAATGCGTGCCGCCATGGTGTTGAACGCCGCAGCAGCGGTGGCGACCTCCAGTGGTCCGTCCTCCGGCAGCGGCGGCGCGTTCACGTCGCGCCCCAGCGCCTCCGCCGCCGCAGCCAGCGTGCGCACCGGCGCGGTCAGCCGCGTCACCGCCCAAAGCGTCAGCAGCGCCGCCGCCAGCGTCATCAGCCCGAACGCCACCAGGAACGTCGGCGAGTGCCACGGCCGCGGCGTGTCCACGCTCAGCCCGATGTTCAGCCACTGGCCGCTGTCCGGCAGCCGCATGCCGATGACGATCCGGTGCCAGGGAATGCCGCCAAGGATCTGCATCTCCCGCCAGCGCTGCTTGAACGGCACGCCGACGAAATTCATGCTGACCCGGAGCAGGCGTTGTTCAGGGATCGGCATTTCCGGCAGGTTGGCGGTGGGCGGCGAACTGCTGAGATCCGCGGTCAGGTCGGGGCCGCGGTGCAGCTCCGCCAGCACCTCCGGCCGCTGCGCCGGATCGGTCAGCTCGATGGTGCGATAGATACCGACGGTGCGAACGGCCACGGTGCGCAGCTCGGCCAGCCGTTGCACGTCGATGCGGTCCAGCGCGTGGATCGTCAGTCCGGCGCTCTGCACGATCGCCAGGCCGACCAGCAGCACCAGCGCCGTGCGCGCCGCGAGGCTGCGCGGCCAGAAACGCAGTTTCACGCGCGCTCCACCGTTGCCGCCAGCACGTAGCCGCCGCCGCGCACCGTCTTGATGAGCTGGGCGTTGCGCCCGTCATCCTCCAGCTTGCGGCGCAGGCGGGAGATCGCGACGTCGATCGCGCGGTCGAACGGCCCGGCCTGCCGGCCGCGCAGCAGGTCCAGCAGCATGTCGCGGGTCAGCACGCGATTGGCGCGTTCCACCAGGGCAATCAGCAGGTCGTACTCCCCGCCGGTGAGCGCGACCTCGACGTTTTCCGGGTTCAGCAGCCGGCGGCGGGCGGGTTCCAGCGTCCAGCCGGCGAAATGCAGCGCGCGTCCGCCCGGATCGGCCCGCGGCGTGACGGTGTCGCCGGCGCGGCGCAGCACCGCCCGGATACGCGCCAGCAATTCGCGCGGATTGAACGGCTTCGGCACATAGTCGTCGGCACCAAGCTCCAGGCCGATGATGCGGTCGGTTTCCTCCCCCATCGCCGTCAGCATGACCAGCGGCACATCGGACTGGGTGCGCATCCAGCGGGCGAAATCCAGTCCGGACTCGCCCGGCAGCATCAGGTCCAGCACGACAAGCTGGTAGTGGCCGTTGGTCCAGGCACGCCGGGCATCCCGCGCGTCCCGCACCGCGGTCACGCGCATGCGATGCTTCTCCAGGAAACGCGCGAGCAGCTCGCGGATTTCCCGGTCGTCGTCCACCACCATGATGTGCGGCATCTGCTCCATCCACACGAGAATAGGGAGAATTGCGCGGGTTTGGCAGTGGACGTTGCAATCCGTTGCACTTCGTCGCCACTCCGGCGCATGGCGGCAACGCTGCGCGCCTATATCGGGATTGCTGCAAGCCCGGAGACTGACCTGATGCGACAGACCCTTCTCGCCGCCGCGGCGGCTTTCATCATCGGCGGAGCGACCGTGGGCTCCGTGCTGTCCTACGCCCAGCCGGCGCCGCCCCCGCCACCCGGCCCGCCCGGCGTCGAAGCGGGGTGGAACCATCCCCAGCCCGGTTGGATGGCCTGGCGGCATCACTGGCGTGAAGGACGCGGGCCGATACAGCCCGGCACCTTCGCGCTGATCTTTCACGAGAAGGATCGCAATCTGGCGCCTGCCGATGTGCAGAAGGTCGCCGAGGCGTTCCTGCTCTGGCACGGCAACCATACCTGGAAGGTGGTGAACGTCGCACCGACGCCGGATGGCGCGATCGGTTTCGCGCTCGCCACGCCGAACGGCGACGTGATCGCGAAGTTCACCATGGACCCCCACACCGGCCACGTGACGCGGGTCGGCTGATACGGGTCGGCCGGGGCCTGTCCTCGGGCGCGCCTTCGGCGCGACCCGTGTGCCGGCCATGACGCAGGAGCACCGGCATCTCCGCGCGCGCCTGGTCCTGCCGCGCATACGGCCGAGCCCGGTCACGACACGGGTCAGGACCTCGCTCCGCCATTTGAGGGAATCCGATTCCTCAGCCCTGGCAACGCTTTGTTCATTCTCTCGGCGCACAATGGCGGAGTGCCGGACCTCAACCTGCCGCTGATCCAGACCTACCAGCCGACCAGCTTCGCCGAGCGAGGCGTGGCCGTGCCCTTCACCACGCCCCTGCTGGCCGGCGCCCGCGTGCGGGCGGCGGAACGCACCGGCACCGAGCTCGTGGTGCCCAACCCCTCCGGCGGGCGCGGCGTTTATATCCTGCCGTGGGGCAGCGCGCGGCAGCTTTGCCGCCCCACCGTGCACGACACGCGCTTGTTCGAGCGGCTCGGCCAACTGCCCGTCCTCACCCCGTCCGCCGTGCGGCAGGCGGCGCGCGCCGTCGCCACGGAGGGCCTCGCCGGCCGCGAAGCCAGGGCCGCCGGCACCGCCGCCGCGACCGCCGACACCGACGAGTGCTTGCTCGCGAATTTCATGCTGCTGATGGCCCTGGTCGAGGAAGTCGAACCCGGCAGCGTCCCCCTCACCGCGCTGCTGCAGCCCACCGCGGAACTGGAGGAACGCTCGAAGCGTGCGGTGGCGGAGGTCGCCCCGAAGCTCGGCCGGTCGCCCCACCAAATCGCCGCGGACCTGGAGGCGCTCGCCGTCTTGTTCGGACCCGTCGGCCTGTCGCCGCAGGCAGATCGCGCGCGGCTGCCGCGGCTGATCGCCGCCCTGCGCGCATTCCGCGATGACGTTGAGGCATCGTCGCCGGCAACCCCGGATGACGATATCGGTGCGGTGGCCCGCATGCTCGTCAAGGCCTCGGCGCAGGTCGTCAGCGCCGCCACGGCGGCGTTGCAGGACGCGCGCGCCGCCGCCAGCCCGGTCAGCCCCCTGCTGCGCGCCTGGGCCCGCACGCCGGACGTCGTCGTCAGCCGGATCGGCCGCGCCGAATGGTTACTCGATGGATGGGACCGCATCGTCCTGCTGTGGGGCGAGGCCAAACGGCCGCCCAAGCGCCGCGCCGCATTGCTGGAAATGGCGCAGCTCGTGCCGATCATGCCGCAGGACGCCGCCGACCTGATCGCCGCCGCGCAACCGGACGCAAACGACGAGGAATGCCGCGTCATCACCCTCAGCGAAGGCTGGCGCACCGGGCCGGCCAGCTTCGGCCTTGTCGCGCGCAACGAACGCCTGCGCGCGCAGGGCGGCTGACGGAACCGGTCGCCCCCATGGCACATAAACCCGCGCGGGCGTCCGGCGCCGACATTCGCGCGCTGAACCGCGAGCTGGCGAACGCGCCGGAGGCCCAGCTCGCGCGCGTGGTCGCCGTGGTGGACGCCATGCCGCAACGCGGTACGGCGGATGACCTGGTGGCATCGATCCGTCCGCGCCTGGCGCGCATCCGACCGGTCCGCCCGCTGCGCTTCACCCGGCTGTTGTTCAGCCCGCTGGAGCCGCTGATCGTGGCCGCGCCGCGCTGGCGACCGGGTTTGCCCACCATTCCGCGCTCGGTGCTGCAGGCGATGGCGGCGACGGTGCGTGCCGCTCTCGGCGCCGCCGCGGACGACATCGAAATGCTGATCGCCGGCCGCGGCATGCACGACCTGGCCGCCATCACCGACGCCGGCGCGCAACTCTGGCCGCGCGCCGCGGATGTCCTGACGCAGGCGCCGAAGCCGGTCGGGTGGTCCGACACCGGGCTGAACGAAATCGTCTATCCGCCAATGGCACGCCGCATCGGCGCCGTGCTCGCACAACTGCCGACGCTGCACGAGATGATGGCGGAAGCCGATTCGGGCATCGTGCCGCCTCGGCTGGAGCCGGTCTGCGCCATGCTGCAAGGCGTGGTGGCGCAATGCGAGGATGCGCTGCCGACCATGCTGGCGCTGCTGCTGGCGCGGCTGCCGCAGGTGACCGCCATGCTGCCGACGATCGCCTCGCGCCTGGGTCCGCGCACCGAGCGCGTGCTGCAGGCCGCCGGCGACCAGGCGATGGAGGTGCTGCTGCAACGGATGGACGGCGGTTCCGGCGACGAGTCACCGCTGGCCGTTGCCAGCCTGGCCGAGGCCGCCGGCGAGGCGCGGCGCTTCGTCACGCTGCTGCGCGAACTCGATGTCGCCGCGGCGCCGGAGCGGCGCCAGCGGTTGAAGACCATCCGCGCGCGCCTCGATGCCTCTTGCCGCGCGCAGTTTGCGCATGGCCTGGCGTCGGAGTTCCTGACGCCGCTGCAGCGGCTGGAGAAGGCGTCGGACGACGCCGCCGCGGCGCGGCTGGAGACGGTGGCGCGGCAACTGCGGGAGCTGGAAGCCGAGGCGCGGGCGATCGGCGGCGGCGCCAGCTACGACGCGCTGCTGCGCCAGGCCGCATCGGCGGTGACGGCGGCCGACGCGGGCCTGGACCTGGCCGACCAGGTCCGGTTGGTGGAAATCCTCAGCGGCCCCGAGGCGGCGATGGCGCTGCTGAAGGCGGCGGACGAACGGGCCGCGTAGAACGCGGCAACGGACAGAGCGCGGAAGTGCGGATGGTCAGCGCGGCGCCGGTCCGGGCGGCGCCGGTCAGCGTGGCGCCGGTCCGGGCGGTGATGGTCCGGGCGGCGCCGGTCAGCGCGGCGACGGTTCGGGCGGCGACGGTCCGGCTTCCAGCGCGCGGTGCACCGCCGCGGCGTCGCCAGCGATCGCCCGCAGATAGGCACGCGCCGACTGGTCCGGCTCGGACTTGCCCTGCTCCCAGTCGCGCAGCGTGCCGAGGGGAATCTGGAAGCGGACGGCGAATTCCTCCTGCGTCAGGTCCAGGGCGCGGCGCAGGGTCCGGGTGCGCGGCACCTTGCGCGCGGCACCTTGCGCGCGGCACCTTGCGCGCAGACTGCCACTCGGAATCCGACATCGGCCTTGCGTCCGGGTCCGGGCGGCGTAGCAGTGCGAGTTCGGTCACGTGGGTGGCGCCTACCGGGCGCATGCTATGTCCGGCGGGCGAGCCAGTGGGACAGCACGTGAATGGCGGACCGGTCCGAGGGCGACGCCAGGCTTCGCAATGCCGCCAGGTGCTCTGCCACCAGCTCTGCGAGTGGCCTCCCCTCCTCGCGGGCGGCGACGATCGACGGCAGCGCTTTGCGCGATGCGAGCCAGACCGTGTACTCGTCCTCGGTCATGCCGAGGAACTCGGCCAACGTGCAGCGCTCCGGTGGGTCCGAATCGTGCCATGCCTCGATGAAGTCCGCGATCTGCTGCGCCGAGACCTTCCCATCGCGGAAGAGCTCGAGAAACGGCGTCGCCGCGGAGCGTAGCTCAGACACGAATTCGCCTCCCTTGCCGCGCCGGCTTGATTCGTTCGCCGCTCACGGGATCGGCTGCGCCCACATGGTGGCCACGCGGATCGAAAACCTCGAGCTCGCCATGCAGGCTGTCCCAGGTATAGATGAGATCACCGTTCGCGTCGCGCCATCGCCGCTCGCCGTAAATGTAGCCAAGATAGTCGCAGGTGTCCAAGAATCCCGGCCTTGGTATCGGCTTGCGGCCCACGCAGAGCACTCCGTTCGCCATCTCCACGTTGTTTGTAAGTGCAACCGATGAACGAGCCGTTACGGGTTACGCGGTTCCGGGCGCGCCGGGCTGGTTGGCAATACGTGATGCTGCCGGAGCCGCTGTTCGAGCAGCTTCGTCAAGGCATCCTGCGGCGGCAGGCAGAACACGCATTGCGGATGCAGGATCGCGACTGATCACGCGGGGCGCGGATCGGCGTCAGCCGAGCTCGTCGAGCCGCGCCACAAGGTCCTGCCGGTCGATCGAGGTCCACGCCTCGCGCGCCGCCGCCACGTGCGCGGCACGGTCGTCGCCGTCGGCGAGTTCCGCCAGCCGGAAGTGCATCCCGCCGATGCGGTACGGCTCCGCGACGCGTTCATACAGCGCCATCGCCGCCGCGTAGTCCGTTCGTGCTGCCGCGGCATCGCCTTGCCCGCGCGCGATGTCGCCGAGGCCCCGAATGCAGTTTGCCTCGCCCAGCACGTCGCCGACCTGTCGGTAGAGCGGCAACGCCTGCTCATACGCCGCGCGCGCCGCGTCGTGCTGCGAGAGTCGCAGCGCGATGTCGCCGAAGCTCATGTTGCAGTTGGCCCTGCCCAGCACGTCGCCAACCTCCTGGTAAAGCCGCAACGCCTCGGCATACAAATCGCGCGCCGGCTCGAATTGTGAGCGTGCCAGCGCTTCGTTGCCGAGGCGCTGGATGCAGCCAGCCTCGCCCCGGATTTCACGGCTCCGACGGTAGAGCGGTAATGCCTGCACGTACGCAGCACGCGCCTCGTCGTACTGCGAATGTGCCATCGCGATGTCGCCAAGGCTGCGGATGCAGTTGGCCTCGCCCGCTTCGTTGCCTACCAGCCGAAAAATCGGCAATGCCAGTTCATAGGCTTCGCGCGCCGCTTTGTACTGCGACCGCCGTAGTGCCACATCTCCGAGGCCCTTCATACAGGATGCCTCACCTCCCACGCTGCCGATCTGTCGGAACAGCGCCAAGGCCTGCTGATGCGCGATGTTCGCCTCGCCATACTCGAAGCGATACATCGCAACCCGGCCGATTCGATATCGGCATAGTGCCTCGCCGGTTGCGTCGCCGGCGATGTGGCAGACATCGGCGAGCGCACGTATCGGGCCCGGCGCACCGAGGCCAGAAAGAGCCAATAGCCAGCCGCGGGGTTTCTGGTACCCCCCGGTCATGATGGTGTCAGCTACCGGTTCTGGTCCGCCGACTGGACGCCCTGGCGAGCGCTGGCCACGGTGCGGACCCGATGGCCGGCCTTGGCACTGCACGTCAAAGTTCTCGGCATCACCGAGTAGCTGCGGGTTGATCAGGATTTTTCGCCGGGGCGTCGGGTGGCGGGTCGCCAACGAGCGATCGGATACGCGCGCGTCGCTGTCGCAGCGCCGCGGTCTTGGTCAGCCGGTCGAACATCACACCCATGGATAACATACGCAGGGGAGCGGCGTGCTCGGCGCGCATCGGCTGCCCGAACCAGCCGTCGGGGGCCGAGGCACGGAGGCCGAGGAGGCTTCGTTCGCGTTGCACGATCGAGGTCGTTGCGCTGTTACTGAGAAATTCCGACAGCGTGTCGAGATGCAGACGGCGCTCATCGGGTGCGATGCGGGCCACGAGGTAGAACAGCATGGCGTGCAGCGCCCGCTGCCGTGGTTGCGCACGCGTGGCATCGACCAGCGGTGCTCCGCACTGGTGCTCCATGTCACGGCCTGACAGTGCTGAGGCGCAAAGGCATTCCGACTCCGGCGGAGCTGGCGGTTCGCCCATGCGGTGGTTTGTGTCAGCCATGGCTGCCGCCTGTACGATCGATGCTGGGCGTGCGGCGGCGTGATCGCACCGCTCGCCAGCCGTGTCGTCGATGCGCGGCCGCGTTGCCCTTCCTGCGATGCCCAGTTCCGGCCGGCCCCGCTCGAACATGTCCCGACCAAGTTGCGGTCGCGCCTCAAGCCAGTCGGCCACGGCCCTGACGCGCTCGAGGTCCGCCAGGCGATCGGCAAGGACTCCGGCGGCTTGCTCTGCCTCGTCGGACCCCTCCATCTCTTTCGGCAGCAAAAGCCGGGACTTGAGCCAGGTCAGCCAGGCCGCCATCACCAACCACTCGACGGCTCTTGGAAGATTGACCCGGTCCGCGGCCGACACCGCAGCAATGTATTGATCGACCAACGTCACGATCGAGATTTTCGCGAGGTCCACCCGCTGCCGCCGCGCGAGATCGAGCAGCAGGTCGAGCGGGCCCTCGAAGCCCACCAGGTGGAGTTGAAGCGCTTCGGGCGAGAGGGCGATATCTTCGTCCACAGCGGAAGGGTAACTGGGCGGCGTGCGTCGTTAAAGTGACTCGTGGAACGAGGGGAGGCCGCTGCCGTCTGGTCGGCGGGCAATCATTCTCCCGCTGCGTTATGGTTGGCTGACCGGAGCCGCAGCCGATGGACGACCCAGATCTGGACCCGGAGATCGCCCGCGTCCGCAGCCGGCTGACAAGCCTGGACGCGGAGAGAGCCGAACTCGTCTCCCGGCTCGCGGGCTTGGAGCGCGCCCGCCAGGCAGCGATGAGTCTTTCGCCGCCGCAGGTAGACGCGGCGGCCATATCGGCGGCGGTAACGGCGACTTCGCCTCCGGCCCAGAAAATCCGATTGTTCCGCCGGAGATTTGCCGGCCGGACCGACGTCTTCCCCGTCCGTTGGGAGAACGTCCGGACCCAGCGCTCCGGCTATGCCCCAGCCTGTGCGAACGAATGGGCGAAGGGGATCTGCGGCAAACCGCAAGTGAAGTGCGGCGAGTGCCCGAACCAAGCCTTCACCCCGGTGTCCGACGCCGTCATCAAACGCCACCTGACCGCGGAAAGGGGCCCGCCCGCGGAAACCGGCGGCGGCTTCGTGATGGGTGTCTATGCGCTGCTGCCTGACGAGACCTGCTCGTTTCTGGCTGTCGATTTCGACGGTGCATCATGGTCGGACGACGCGCGCGCGTTCGTGGAGACGTCGCGCGCAGAGGGCGTGCCTGTCGCCCTCGAACGCTCCCGGTCGGGGGAGGGGGGTCATGTCTGGGTCTTCTTCGCATCACCGGTTCCGGCACGCGACGCGCGGCGGCTGGGCGCGTGGCTGGTGACGAGGACGATGGAGCGGCGTCCCGAGATCAGCTTCGCGTCGTACGACCGCTTCTTTCCGAGCCAGGACACCATGCCGCTTGGCGGCTTCGGCAACCTGATCGCGTTGCCATTGCAGTCGCAGGCGAGGGCGCGCGGAAACAGTGTCTTCGTCGATGACCAGCTCCGTCCCCACCAGGACCAGTGGGCGTATCTCGCCTCGGTCCCGGCAATGCAGTCCGCAGACCTCTCGGCGCGGCTGATGGATCCGAAGGTCGCCGGCGGGTTGTTCGGCGGCGTGCGGCTGCCGGTGGAGGACGAGAATGCCGACGAGCCGTGGCACATGCCGCCGTCGCGCAGGCGCGACGAGCCGCCGATAACTGGTCCGCTACCTGCCACGGTACGGGTCGTCCTTGCGGACCAGGTCTACGTCGACCGCTCGGCGCTGCCGGCTTCAATGACGGCACGCATCGTCAGGCTGGCAGCGTTCCAAAATCCGGAATTCTACCGGGCACAGGCGATGCGGCTGTCGACCTTCGACAAGCCGCGCATCATCTCCTGCGCGGAGATCAGCCCGCGCCATGTCGGACTGCCGCGTGGCTGCCTTGACGAAGCGACATCGCTGCAGCGATCGCACAACATCAGTGTCGAGCTCGAGGATCATCGCCACGCCGGCAGCGCCCTGCCACCCGGCGTTCAGTTCATGGGCGAGTTGCGCGGCGTGCAGAAGGAAGCCCTCGAAGCGCTGGTCTCGCACGATTTTGGCGTGCTCGCAGCGACCACGGCGTTCGGTAAGACCGTGGTCGCGGCGGCGCTGATCGCGCGACGCCAATGCAATACGCTGGTGCTCGTCCACCGCCGCGAACTGCTCGACCAGTGGGTTGCTCGCCTTGGCCCGGTGCTGGCGCGTATGGCTACCAGGCGCGGTGCCGGATATCGAGCGCTCGGTTACGTCGTCACATTATCGCCTGTGCCTTCGACCCGGGACGCCAGCGCCGGTCAACACGATGGGCTCCGACCGCTCACAGTGCAGCCGTAACGGCAAAATCCGCTCCACAGCGCACTCGCAAAGGCAATGCGCCAGTGCAGTCGCTTGCTGATCCCGGCAGCAGCCGCGATGGCGCGGACGATTTGGCCGACCCGTCGATCACTTGAACACCGACGAACCGTACATCCCTGTCCTGGTTTGCGACCGCACCGACGATGGCAAGAACGTCCCGATCATCCGTCGTGCTTGCGTTCAATCCGCCAGTTCGATCTCCTCAACGCTCGCGGCCGGCGTCGGGCTTCCCCCCATCAGCCGTCCGATTGACTCAATCGTCGCCTCTCGCGCCAGCACGGGGGCGGACACTCGCCCACCGGCGATCACGGCGATGCGGTCCGACAGCGCGAACACCTCGTCCAGATCATGCGAGATGACCAGCACAGCCGCGCCGTCCTCGGCGAGCGCCATGATCGCTTCGTGGATCGCCAGTGCCGCGCCCGCATCGACGCCCCACGTTGGCTGACTGATCACCAGCAAGGTCGGTTCCTGCAGGATTTCCCGGCCGACCAGGAACTTTTGCAGATTACCGCCGGACAACGACCGGGCTTCTGCCTGGGGGCCGGTGGTGCGAACGTCGAAGCGTCGAATGATACTGTCGGCGAATGCCGACGTCTTTTGCTTCCTGATGACGCCGAAACAGACCAGCGCGCGCCGCAAGAAGCCGGACAGGAATGCGTTCTCCGCGAGTGTCATCGTCGTGACCGCGGCGTGCCCGTTGCGCTCCTCCGGCACGAAGCTGCCGAGAACGCGACGCCTCTCATGCGGCCCCATGCGGCCGGCCGCGACACCGCCAATCATGATGGATTCAGGCCGATCGGCGAGAAGCTCCCCAGTCAGAGCGTCCATCAGTTCGCGCTGGCCGTTGCCGGCGACGCCGGCGATGCCGAGAATATCCCCGCCCGCCACCGACAGCGAGATGTCCTTGAGATCTGTACCGAAATGGTTGGGCGAGTGGATCGTCAGCCGGTCCAGCACCAGACGCAGCGGTGCGGAACTTGCCGCCAGCGGTCGCGGCGTCGGCGCGCGGAGCGTCATGTTGATCATGATCTCGGCCAGTTCCTTGACGGTCTTTTCGGCCGGCACGCAGTGGCCGACATTCTTGCCAAGCCGCATGATAGTGGCCGCTGAACAAAGCGAGCGCACTTCCTCCAGCTTGTGGCTGATATAGAGGATCGAGCACCCCTCCGCCGCCAGCCGTCGCAGCGTAACGAACAGCTTCTGCACTTCGGATGGCGTCAGCACCGAGGTCGGCTCGTCCATGATCAGCAGTTTTGGCCCCTGCAGCAGGCACCGCACGATCTCGACACGCTGCTGCTCGCCGACCGACAGGTCGTGCACGACCTGATCCGGGTCCAGGGCCAGACCATACTCGTTCGAGACCTGGACTATGCGGTCATGCAGGCCGACCCGTTGCTCGGGACGGCCAAGGCCGAGCGCGATGTTCTCCGCCACCGTCAGTCCATCGAACAAGCAGAAATGCTGGAACACCATGCCGATGCCCAGGCGTTGCGCGTGGCTGGGGTTCTGGATGGTGACCTTGCGGTCCTCCCAGATGATTTGGCCGGCGTCAGGTTTCGCAACGCCGTAAATCATCTTCACGAGGGTGCTCTTGCCGGCACCGTTCTCGCCGAGCAATGCATGGATCTGGTTGCGCTCAACCGTCAGCGATACACCGTCGTTCGCGAGACAGCCGGGATATTGTTTGGTCATCCCAGACATGGATAGCAGCGGTCCTGAAGACGTTGTTTCATTCATGTTTCGGCTCGCCCGAGAAGATCTACACGCATAAGTTTTGTATATCTGGATAACACATATTGATAGTTGTGATCGTCCAGGTTCTCCCGGCCGCACAACATCGACCGTGTCTGCGCGGTTTCACCGGCCGTTTCATTGATGGAGGTCAAATGTCCCGGCAAATGTCGGGGCGATCGTGGTTTCGTGCGGCGGGCGGCCACTCGCGCCGCGATCCGGGGAATCCCGCATATCCGGCCATAGTCGGCCATGCTACGCGCGGGGCATAATCGATCCCTACCCGTTCCGTCTGTTTGCCAATCCGCGGCCTGGCACATCGGGCGTGACGATCTTGACCACCGCTGGGTTTCAGCATGCCAAAGCCGCGATCACCGCATGGTCCGGCTATGCGCCCACGCCCCTGCTCGATCTGCCTGATCTCGCGCTCCAGGCTGGGATCGGCACACTTCGCCTGAAAGATGAAGCCAGCCGCTTCGGCCTCGGCAGCTTCAAGGCGCTCGGCGGCGCCTATGCCGTCGCGGCCCTGCTGTGCAAGGAACTGGCCCGAACCGGTACCGCACCATCCGCCGTCATCGCCGACCTGGAAGCCGGCACCTGCCGCGCCGCCACCGAACGCCTGACGGTAACCTGCGCCACCGACGGCAACCATGGCCGGGCCGTGGCCTGGGGCGCCCAGCGCTTCCATGCCAGGTGCATCATCTTCGTCCATGCCACGGTCAGCCAGGTCCGTGCCGACGCCATCGCCGCGTATGGAGCCGAAATCCGCCGGGTCCCCGGCAACTACGACGACGCGGTGCGTGAATGTGCGCGTCAGGCCAACGCCGATGGCTGGCATGTCGTGTCCGACACGTCCTGGCCTGGCTATACGGAAGTGCCGCGCGACATCATGCAAGGCTACCGGCTGATGGTCGATGAAGCGGCCGACCAATGGGGTGGCCCGCCGCCCACACACGTATTCGTCCAGGCCGGGGTCGGCGCCGCCGCCGCCGCCGTCTCGATCCAATGCCGCACCCGCTTTTCGCCGGCCCCCGCTCTGATCGTCGTCGAACCCGATCACGCCGCCTGCCTGCTGGCGAGTGCACGAAAGGGCGCCCTGACCGCGGTCGAGGGCAGCCTCGATACCATCATGGCCGGGCTTGCCTGCGGTGAACCCAGCCTGCTGGGATGGCAGGAACTCGAGCGCGCCACGGCGGGTTTCATGGCAATCCCCGATGTGGCCGCGGTCGCAACCCTGCGGCTGCTGGCGTCACACGGCATCGTCGCCGGTGAATCGGGCGTCGCCGGCCTGGCGGGCTTCCTGCTCGCCGCCGCCGACCCGGCCGCGCGCGCCACGCTAGGGCTCGAGGCAGCAAGTCGCGTGCTCACGTTTTCCACCGAAGGCGCAACCGATCCGGACCTTTACGCGAAGCTCGCAGCCGGTGCGAGCAGACCGGTCAGCCCCGCATGAGCCTGCTCGTCCGTGGCGGAACGGTGGTGACGGCCGACCAAAGCGTCCGGGCGGACGTGCTGTGCCAGGATGGCGTGATCGTCGCGATCGGACCCGGGCTCGACGCGCCCTCGGGCGCCGAGATCATCGACGCCGGCGGCATGCTGGTGATGCCGGGCGGGATCGATCCGCACACGCATTTGGAGCTGGCCTCCATGGGCACCACCACCAGCGAGGATTTCTTCACCGGCACCTCGGCCGGCCTCGCCGGAGGTACCACCAGCATCATCGATTTCGTCACGCCCGCGCCTGGTACTTCGCTGCTTGAGGCTTGGCACGCGCGGCGTGTCGAAGCCGAAAAATCCGCCGCCGACTATGGCTTCCACGTCGCGGTCACATGGTGGTCGGATCAGGTGGCAAAGGACATGGCCACCCTGACGCGCCAGCACGGCGTCAACAGCTTCAAGCATTTCACCGCCTACAAAGGCGCGCTGATGGTGGACGACGGCGTGCTGTTGCGTAGTGTCGGGACGGCGCTGGAACTTGGCGCGGTTTGCACCGTGCACGCCGAGAACGGCGAAGCGGTCGCCCACCTGCAGCAAAATCTGTTGGCGGCAGGGATCACCGGGCCGGAAGGGCACCCTCTATCGCGGCCGCCCGGTGTCGAAGCCGAGGCGGTGAACCGCGTCATCGCCCTCGCACGGTTGCTCGGCGCCCCGATCTATATCGTCCATGTATCAAGTGCCGAGGCGGCAGAGGCGATCAGCCGCGCCCGCGCCCTTGGTCACCGGGTCTATGGCGAGGTGCTGGCGCAGCATTTGGTGATCGACGACAGCGTCTATCGCGACAAGGATTGGGCAACCGCCGCGGCACACGTCATGAGCCCGCCGTTTCGGCCGAAGCATCACCAGGCGGCGCTGTGGGCGGGCCTGATCTCGCGCGCGCTGCAAACGACGGCGTCGGATCATTGCTGTTTCAGCGCGACGCAGAAGGCAGCCGGACGCGGCGACTTCACGCGAATTCCGAATGGCGCCGCCGGCATCGAGGACCGTATGAGTGTGCTGTGGCACCACGGCGTCGGCGCCGGACGGCTGACGCCCAGCGAATTCGTCCGCCTGACGTCGACCAACGCCGCACAGATCTTCAACCTCTATCCCCGCAAGGGTGCGGTGCAGGTCGGGGCCGATGCCGACCTGGTGGTGTGGGATGCACAGGCGAGCCGGACAATTTCAGCCCGGACGCATCACCAGAATGTCGATTTCAACGTTTACGAGGGGATGCACGTGATGGGGCTGGCGCGGCACACGATCAGCCGGGGACGCATGGTCTGGACCGACGGCGACTTGCGTTCGCTGCGCGGCGCCGGGCGTTACCTCGAGCGGCCCTGCTTTGCCCCTGCCATGGCGGCAATCGCGATCCGCAATCGGTGGGGTGCTCCGACGGCGGTTGATCGCGGCTAGACGCCGCGCCGGTTGACCGATGTCAATGCGGCGGTATCGGCTTTGCATGATACCGGGCCATGGTTCACCTGGTTCCCCTCCCATTCGGCGTTCTGGTCCGGCGGCTGTTCCGCGAGTTGGAGCAGAAGCGCTCAGCCTTCGATCTCCCGGCTCAGCGGTTCGTTCAGGGGCGGCCCGGACGGGATCTTTCCGTCGCCATCCACCGCCACCGTGCGTCAACGCCGTTCGGACCGGCCGCCGGGCCGCACACCCAGATGGCGCAGAACATCGTGCTGTCGTGGCTGGCGGGCGGCCGGGTGATCGAATGCAAGACCGTTCAGGTGAAGGACGATCTCGTCATTCCGCGGCCGTGCATCGACGTTGAGACCGTTGGATTGAACGTGGAATGGTCGCAGGAACTGACCCTCGTGCAGTCGCTGGAGGAGTACGTCAAAGCCTCGATGCTGATCGAGATGCTGAAGCAAGCGGGCTACGGCGCGGGTCTGCCCGACACCGTGTTCGACATGAGTGTCGGCTACGATCTTGCTGGTATTCAGTCGGCCAAGGTGCGCGCATTCCTGGCAGGCATGATGGATGCGACCGCGATCGTGGCGCGGCTGCGTGCCGAGATTCCCCAGCCTTGGGCCCATTTGCGCGACCTGCGTTATACGACGCGTATCTCCGACACGCTGACATTGTCCACGTTCCATGGCTGTCCGCCGGAGGAAATCGAAGGCATTGTGCGGTTCCTGCTGACCGATGTCGGTATCGACGTCGTCGTCAAACTCAACCCGACCCTGCTCGGACGGGAAGAACTGAATTCCATCCTGCATGAGCGGCTTGGCTACACCGATCTCAAGGTGCCGGACGCGGCGTTCGACCAGGACGCGCGTTGGCAGCAGATCGTCGAGATGGTGCAGCGGATCGGGCCGGAGGCGGAAGCGCTTGGGCGCGGCTTCGGCGTGAAATTCTCGAACACCCTGGTGGTGGAGAACTACAAAACATTCTTCCCCGCGAGCGAACGGCAGATGTACCTCTCCGGTCCGCCGCTGCACCCTCTGGCGATCGCGCTGGTACGCCGGTTTCGGCGGGCGTTCGGCGATCGTTTCCCAATTTCGTTTTCGGCCGGGATCGAAGAGGCCAATTTTCCGGATGCGGTCGGTCTGGGCCTGAAGCCGGTCACCGCGTGCACGAACCTTCTGAAACCCGGCGGATACCGGAACGGCTGGCACTATTTCAATCACCTGGCCAGCCGCATGGATCAGGTCGGCGCGCCGGATATCGATACTTTTGTCTTGCGGGCATTCGACCAGGTCGATGCTGCGCTGGCCCAACTCGGTTTGGCCGATGAACGAACCGCAGCTTGCCGGGCGGCCCTTGCCGCTGGCGGTGACCTCCGCGCCGCGGCAGGTGATGCCTTTCCGGCCTGGGTGTCCGCCGCGCGCCTGCTCAATACAGAGGTTTACGCCGAGCAGGTGCTGGCCAATCCCCGCTACCACGCCAGCCACAACGCCACGCCGCCGAACCGGGTTGACAGCACCTTGGTACTGTTCGACTGCCTGACCTGCGACAAGTGCATTCCGATCTGTCCCAACGACGCAAACTTCAGCTTCGTCATTCCTCCAGGGGAGGTTCCGACCCAGCGTTTGGTACCAACGGATGACGGCTGGACGATAGAGCCGGTTGGGGCGTTGCGCTTCGGCAAGCCGCGGCAGATCGGGACATTTGCCGACGTCTGCAACGAATGCGGGCATTGCGACGTGCTGTGCCCGGAGGATGGCGGCCCTTATCTGGCGAAGCCGCTGTTTTTCGGCAGCGTCGTGGCCTGGGCGGCGGCGCCGCATCGGGACGGCTTCGTGTTGGAGAAGACCGCGGCCGGGGTGCGAATGCGCGGGCGGTTTGGCGGGACCGTCGTCACCCTGGAGCGTGACGGCAACCTGGTTCGATATAGCGGGGATGGGTTCGATGTCGTTCTCGATCCGCGCGACGTGGCCGCGACGGCGACCGGGAAGGCTGACGGCCCGGTTGACCTGACGTGGCTGCACATCATGGACCAGATTCTGACCGGCACCACGGATGCGAAGGCGATCAACTACGTCAGCGCGATCCTGGAGCACGCGGGAGCGCAACGAATCAAGGCGACCTCGACGGGCTTGTGAGCACACGGCCGGGAAACGGATGCGGGGCGATCAGGCGGCCATTGTCGAGCACGGGCGTGCCATGGACCCACACCATGTCGATGCCAACCGGCCGCACTGAAGGATCGACGTAGTCGTTGCGCTCGCCGACGGTATCGGCATCGAACAGCACCAGCGATGCATCAGCCCCAACCCGCAGCGTCGGATCGGGCAGGTTCAGGAAACGGCATGGCAACGTCGCCATCCGCCAGATCATTTGCTCCAGCGGAATGCCCATATCGCGGCCCATGCGCAACGCCTTGGGAAAGGCGCCAAGCGAACGTGGATGCGGCTTTTGCCCGGGCCCTGGCATCAGTCCGTCGGTGCAGATCGCCATCGAAGGCCGGCGGAAGAAGCGCTCCATGGTCGCTTCGTTGCCGTAATGGGTGATGATACCGATCTCGCCGTTATTCGCCGCGTAGAAATCGAACACCGCGGCGAAGGCTGCATCGCTGTTCAAATCGGCAGCCCCGGCATCGTTGGCGACGTCGCCCAACCTTCGACCTAGCCACGCGTCGCCCACCCCCGGCTTCACGCCGGCGATCTGGATGCCGCCGAGGCCGCCGCAGAAATGAATGAAATTGTCCCAGCTCGCGCTATCGCTCCGCATCTTTTCCGTCATCGCCTGGCGCAGGCCGGCATCAGCAAGCCGCGCGAGAAACTCGATCCGGCTGCCGGCCCGCATCTCCGGCGGGAAGATGGCGTCGCCGGTGGTGGAGCCGGCGGTGTACGGGTACATGTTCTCCATGGTGGGAATCAGCGATGCGGCGTCGCTCAGGATGCTTTCCAATTCGCCGATACGATCGTAATTGTGAATACCGGCGATCTTCGAATGCTCGTTGCAATAGCCACCGCCGCCATCCACCGCGGCCTCCACGACTTCCCTGATGCTGGCGATGATATTGTCGCTCTCGGAGCGCAGGTGCGGAAACAGCGCCCCGGGCTTGACCTGGTTGAATGCCCGGACCAGCGACGTGATCTCGCGCTGGTCGCAGTAAACTGCTGGATTGTACACCAGCCCGGTTGACAGGCCGAGCGTCAGCGGCGCCTCACGATGGACCACTTCGGCCATCGCCGTCAGTTCGGCATCGGTGGCGACCCGGGCGAGGTTGTTCATGACCACACGGCGCACCGCGGAATGGCCGAGATAGACCCCCATGTCGGTGACGGATCGGCCGCGGTGCCATGCCAGGAATTCGGCAACCGACCGCCAGGTCCACTCGCCGTCGATGGCGCCGTCCAGTGGCTTGAGCTGGGCGGCGTACTGGGATCGTTGGGCATCGGCGACCGGAGCCGGCGACAGGCCGTCAACGCCACAGATGCGCTTGGTGACGCCGCCGAGGATTGCGAGTTCGCAACTTATGGGAAAACCGCTTTCGCCGATCGCCGTGCCGCCCAGCGCGCCGTGATTGTGGGTGTCAACGAAGCCCGGTGCCAGCGTGCGTCCCTTGGCGTCGATCACCGCATCGGCGGTTTGGGCGTGCGACAGCGTCACCTCACCGAATGCGACGATGATGTCGTCCGCGATCAGTGCATCGCCGGGGAACCGGGCGGTGCTGCCGTCGCCGTTGACGATCCGCGCGTCGCGGATGAGCGTGATCATTACGCTGCGAGTTCAAGCATGAGCTGCAGCAGCACGTTGGCCCCGGCGGCGATGTCGTCCGGCGCGGTATATTCGTGGACGTTGTGGCTGATGCCGTTGACGCTGGGGACGAAGATCATGCAGGCCGGGCAGACGGCGGCCAGCATCTGCGCGTCATGTCCGGCTCCGCTGGGCAGACGCTTCACGGACAGGCCGTTGTCGCGCGCGATAGCTTCGACACGGGCGACCAGATGGGGGGCGAAGGCGACCGGGCGGAAGCGGGCGAGCGAACGGTGCGCCAATTTGACGCCTTCGGCCGCGGCCGTCTCGGCGGCGAATGCGAGCAAGCGTTGCTCTGCCTCCCGCAGCCGATCGTCGTCGGTGTTGCGCAGGTCTGCCGTCATCACTGCGATCTCGGCGACGACATTGGGAAGGTTGGGCGACAACGTCACCGCGCCGACGGTCGCAACCTGGCTGCCGCCGATGTCCAGCGCGAGGCGGCGTGCGAAGACGGCGATCTCGGCTGCCACGTACGCGGCATCGTGGCGCATATGCATCGGTGTGGTGCCGGCGTGATTTGACTGGCCCGTCACGGTGAATTCGGTCCACGAAATGCCTTGCACACCCTCGACGGCGCCGATCCTGAAGCCTTCCGCCTCCAGCACCGGCCCCTGCTCGATGTGCAGTTCGACATAGGCATGGACCCATGGCTGGTTGACCGCCGCGGCGCCGGCATAGCCGATCCGGGACAGATCCTCGGCGACCGTTGAACCCGCGCCGGTGGGGGTTGCGAGAGCGCGATCGAGCGGCAGGCCGCCGGTATAGACCAGGCTGCCGAACATGTCGGGTTGAAAGCGGCAACCCTCCTCATTGGTGAAGAAGGCGACTGCCAGCGGCCGGCGCGTGACGATGCCTGCGTCGTTGAGCGTTGCGACCACCTCCAGGCCGGCCAGCACGCCCAGACATCCGTCATACGGCCCGCCGGTGCCGACGGTGTCGATGTGGCTTCCCGCCATCACTGGCGGACCGCCTTCCATTCCCTGCCGCGTGGCGATCACGTTGCCGATCGCGTCGATCGAGACCGAAAGCCCGAGGTCGCGCATCCACTGGACGACCAGGTCGCGGCCGAGCTTGTCGGCGCCGGTAAGCGCCTGACGGGACACGCCGCCGCCGGGAATGGCGCCTTTTTCGGCCAGATTGATCAAGCGCAATGACAGGCGTGTGGCGTTGACCTGAAGATCTCGTTGCATCCGGCACCTCCGGTAATCCGGTCCAGCTTCCTGTTTCGCGATCAACCACGAACCGAGCCATATGAAACTACATTTTCATTCTTGTGTCCAGACAAAATTTATGTTTCTCTGGCGCCATGGCGCCGCTGGAACAGACGATCCGCACGAAGTACGACCTGTTGCCGGTGGGCGAGCGGAAGCTTGCCGACGTCGTGCTTGGGCTAGGGTGCGACCTGGGGCCTTATTCCGCGACCGAATTGGCGGAAACCGCCGGGGTATCGAAGGCGACCGCGAGCCGGCTGGTGCGCCGCCTTGGGTTCAACGACTATCAGGAAATGCGCCAGCAAACGCGGGCGAGCGCCGGCGCGGGGTCGCCGCTGGCCGCGCTGCATGGCGCCAGTGCGAAACAGGACACGCTCGGGCGGCATCTCGACCACGACGTCGCCTGCCTGACCCACACGCTGGAGGGGATTTCCGCCGATCTGATCCGCCACGCCGTGGAGGTACTGACGAAAGCGCAGCGGATCTGGGTTGTTGGCTTTCGCAACAGCTACGTTCTGGCGCTTTATGCACGCGAATTGCTCGCACAGGTGAAGCCGGATGTGCGTCTGCTGCCGGTTCCCGGGCAGACGCTGGCGGAGGAATTGTCCGCGTTGGCCGCGGGCGATGCGATGCTGGCGCTTGGCTTCCGACGCCGCACGCCGGGATTCGCCGAGGTATTGCGGATCGCGGCGAAAGCCGAGGCGCGGACCATTTTGATCGGCGACCCATCGGTGGGCGACCTCGGCAAACATGCGGCGATGACCTTCCGGTGCCTCAGTCGCGGGTCCGGCCTGTTCGACACCTACGTCGCCCCGATCAGCCTGCTGAATTACCTGTGCTCGCGGGTTGCCATCGCGTTGGGCGACGCCGCGCAACAACGGCTGCGGAACAGCGAGGTGCTGCATGACCAGTTTGGAGATTTCGGCCTCTGAGCAGGTCAGCTCACCGCAAACCTTCCACTTCACGCTCAATGGAGAGGCAAGGCAGGTTGAGGCGCTGCCCGACGAACCGCTGATCGACGTGCTGCGGGAGGTACTGAAGATCAAATCGGTCAAGGCGGGCTGTGGCCCGCAGCGCGAGTGCGGCGCCTGTGTCGCGTATATCGACGGATCGCCGCGGGTAACCTGCGCGGTGCGGATCGCTCAGGTGGAAGGCCGCAAGATTCTGACACTGGAGGGTGTATCGGACAACGAGCGCAAGCTTTATGCCGACGCATTCCAGGTGGCGGCGGGACTGCAATGCGGGTTCTGCACGCCGGGGCTGGTGCTTCGGATCAAGTGGCTGACGGACCAGGGACGGACGCTATCGCGGGCGGAGATCGCGCGGGCGCTGGACGGGCACCTGTGCCGCTGCACCGGGTATGTGAAGATCATCGATGCGGTCGAGCTCATTCAAGCGGCCAAAGCCGGCGGCGCGCTGCCGGCGGTGGTCGAGGACGGCGGCGTTGGGCAACCGTTGAAACGCTATCAGGGGGCGGAACTGGCGCTGGGCGTCCGGCCGTTCGTCGCCGACATCGACGTTCCCGGCCTGTTATATGGCGCCGTCGCGCTGTCGCCGCATGCACGCGCCCGGGTCATCCGGATCGACACCACGCAGGCCCTGGCGCTTCCGGGTGTCGTAGCAGTGGCGACCGCGAAGGATGTGCCCGGCAACCGCTGGGTCGGCCAGATCTACCCGGACTGGCCGTGCTTCGTTGCCGAGGGCGAGGAGGTGCGCTGTGTCGGCGACGTGGTCGCCGCTGTGGCCGCCGCTACCCCGCGTATCGCGCGCCAGGCCGCTCGGCTTGTCGAGGTGGCATACGAACCGCTGACGCCGGTGCTCGACCCCGTCGAGGCGATCAAGCCCGGCGCCCCTCAGGTCAACCCGGTACACGAGAACCTCCTGTCCGTCACCCGATATACCCGCGGCGACGTGGACGCGGTGCTGGCGTCCTCCGCGCATGTCGTCACCGGTGTCTGGGAAACCCAAAGGATCGAGCATCTGTTCCTGGAACCCGAGGCATCGCTGGCGGTTCCGCTGCCGGATGGGCGTCTGCATATTTATAGCCAGAGCCAAGGGATTTTCGAGGACCGGCGGCAGATCGCCGCGGTGCTGGGCGAGCCGGAGGATCGTTTGTTCGTCGAACTGGTGCCAAACGGCGGCGGGTTCGGCGGCAAGGAGGACATGACGGTTCAGGCGCAGACCGCGGTGCTGGCGCGCATGACCGGGCGGCCGGTACGGCTGGTGCTCAACCGTGAAGAGTCGATCCGCATGCATCCCAAGCGGCATCCCCTCACGATGACCTACACGGTGGGCTGCGACGCGGATGGTCGCCTGACCGGCGCCAGGATCAATATTCTGGGTGATTCCGGAGCGTATGCCTCGGTCGGGGGCAAGGTGCTGGAACGGGCGGCGGGCCACGCGTGCGGCCCTTACCGGATGCCGGCGTTGGCGATCGAAGGCGTCGCGGTTTACACCAACAACCCGCCCTGTGGTGCGATGCGCGGCTTCGGTGCCAACCAGACCAGTTTCGCCATGGAAGGCTGCATGGACCTGCTGGCCGCGAAAGCCGGGCTGGACCGCTGGGAGATGCGTTGGCGCAACATCGTCCACGTCGGCGACATGTTCTCGACCGGCCAAATTCTGGAAAAATCGGTCGGCATCGAAAGGACGTTGCTGGCTGTAAAGGATGCCTATGACGCGGCTCGGGCACAGGGACGCGCTGTGGGAATCGCCTGTGGCATCAAGAACAGCGGGATCGGCAACGGTGCGATCGAGGTCGGAAAATGCCGGTTGGTGGTGCAGCCGAACGGCACGATCGATCTGCATACCGGGTTTACCGAAATGGGTCAGGGGCTGCTGACCATCCTGACCCAGTGCGCGGTCGAGGTAACCGGGCTGCCCGCCGGCCTGTTCCGTCCGCAGGTCAACAGCCGCTTCGAAGTCGGCGCCGGTCATACCACGGGCTCGCGCGCGACGTTGCTGGCCGGTCCGTCCGTGGTCGAAGCGGCGAAGCGGCTGAAGGCCGACCTGGATAACGGGCTGACGCTCGCCGCGTTGTCCGGCCGCGTCTATGCGGGGGAGTACCGCATCGACGACACCACCGCGCCCGGCGAGATGAAGAACGGCAAGATCAAGACCCACACGACGTTCGGCTTCGCGACCCAGGTGGTGGTGCTGAGTGAAACCGGCGCGGTCGAGCGGGTGATCGCCGCGCACGACGTCGGCCGCGCGTTGAACCCGCAGCAGTGCGAGGCGCAGATTCAGGGCGCGGTCCACATGGGGCTGGGCTACGCCCTGACCGAGGAGCTTCCCTGCAAGGACGGGATGCCGGTGACGTTCAAGCTGCGCGAGATCGGTGTGCTGCGAGCCCAGCACATGCCGCTCGTGGAGGTGATTCTCGTGGAAGAACCCGAACCGGAGGGGCCGTTCGGTGCCAAGGGCGTCGGTGAGATCGGCCTGGTTCCCACCGCCGGCGCCGTGGCAAGCGCGCTGGAGGCGTTCGACGGCGTGCGGCGGATGCGCCTGCCGATGAAGGATTCCCCAGCTTCTCGGGCGATCAATCTCGGGCAGATCCCCGATACCGATCGTGACCAATGGCACTGACCGGGTCGCTCGTCATTGGACCTGATCGGAACGGGCGTGTCGTGACGGTGGTGGATGGGCTGGTCGCCGCGACGGCGCCCGTCGGCCTGCCCGTTCTGGCCTGTCCGGATGGCATGATCGAGCCGGGCGCCGTGTGTGCCCACACGCATATCTACAGCGGCCTCGCATCCTACGGCATGCCGTCGCCGGATCCGCCGCCGCAGACCTTCCTGCAAATCCTGGAACGCGTCTGGTGGCGCCTCGACCGCGCCATCGACACAGGGATTCTGCGCGCCGCTGCGCGCGACTATGCGGGGCGAGCGCTGCTGGCCGGCACCACGACGCTGATCGACCATCATGAATCACCGTGTTTGATCGAGGGATCGCTGGCGCTGCTGGCGGAGACTTGTTCGGAGATCGGCATCCGCACGCTGCTGTGCTACGGCGCGACCGAACGCAATTTCGGACAGCCGGAGGCGCGGCGGGGACTGGCCGAATGCCGAGCAGTCGAGCCGTCGGGATTGGTACGCGGCCTGGTGGGTCTGCACGCCAGTTTCACCGTGTCCGACGACACGATCCGGGAAGCCGGCGACCTCGCGCGCGAACAGGGTACCGTGCTGCACGTGCACGTGGCGGAAGATCAGGCTGACATCGACGATGCACGCAGGCGAGGCTCACCCGGCCCGCTGGAACGCCTGACAGCGCTCGGAGCAATCGTGCCGGGATCGATCCTCGCCCACGGAGTACATCTGACGACCAGGCAGGTGCGGGTGGCCTCGGCGGCGGGGAGCTGGTTTGTGCATAATCCACGGTCCAATGAGGGCAACCGGGTCGGTTATGCCGGCACGTTGGCGGCGGCGGACAGGGTGGCGCTGGGCACCGATGGCTGGGATGCCGACATGGCGGTCGAGCAAGCGGCCCTGGTGCGGCTGGCGGATCAGCATGGCGACCGCAGCGTTGGCGGGCGGCTTGCCGGCGGACATGCTCTGGTGGCGGAACGTTTCGGTGCGGCGACCCAGCCGCTGACTGCCGGAGCGTTAGGCGACGTCGTGGTACGGCAGCAGGGAAAAGTCAGCCACGTCGTGGTTGGCGGCCGGCTGGTGGTCAAGGACGGCGCCTTGCTGACCGCCGATGCCGAGTCGATCGCCGCCTCCGCACAGGCCGAGGCCGCGCGGCTATGGTCCCGCATGGCGGACCTGTGACTCCAACGCGGATGGCCTGGTCAGGCCGGCACGCACGTATTGGGCACAGGGCAGACCGACGCACATTGCGGGGCGTCATGAAATCCCTTGCACTCCGTGCATTTGGCCGGGTCGATCGTGTAGACAAAACTGCCCATGCTGATCGCCGCATTCGGGCAGTCCAATTCGCAGGCGCCGCAACTGGTGCAAAGCGCGGCAATGATCTGGTAGGCCATACCGTGTTCTCCCATGCCAGGAAATCGCGTGCAGGGGAGTACCATGCCTCCTGCACGATTTTAGGATTTAGACGCAAGCGGCGTGATCGCTAATGATCCAGATCAATTACCAAACATGGCAGTCCGCCTAAAATCGTCGCCTGCGCATCGGGCGCTGTAACGCCGCGCGCCTATTAAAGCGGCATGTGCCTGCGGCCCGGGCCCTTACTGGCAGCGAAAGCGATCGGGGCATCCGCTCGAAGGAGACTATAGATGAACCGAAAGCGTGCGATCGTAGATGGCAATGAAGCGGCGGCTTCGGTCGCCTATCGGCTGAACGAGGTGATTGCCATCTACCCGATCACGCCATCTTCGACGATGGGCGAATGGGCGGACCAGTGGAGTTCGGAGTCTGCAACGAACATCTGGGGCAGCGTTCCCGCAGTGATGGAGATGCAGAGCGAGGGTGGCGCAGCAGGCGCGTTGCACGGGGCCCTGCAGGCCGGCGCGCTGGCGACGACGTTCACCGCGTCGCAAGGATTGCTGCTGATGATCCCGAATCTTTACAAGATCGCCGGCGAACTGACGGCGGCCGTGGTCCACGTGGCGGCGCGCACGATCGCAACGCACGCGTTGTCCATCTTCGGCGACCACAGCGACGTCATGGCGACGCGGGCGACCGGATTTGCCCTGCTGTCGGCGACATCGGTGCAGGAGGCCGCCGATTTCGCGCTGATCGCACAGGCTGCGGCATTGGAATCGCGGGTGCCGTTTCTGCACTTTTTCGATGGATTTCGGACGTCACACGAAGTCAACGCGATCGAGCTGCTCAGCAATGATGATCTGCGGGCGGTGATCGACGAAACTTTTGTCGATCGTCACCGTGGCCGGGCTTTGACCCCGGATCGTCCGCTACTGCGGGGAACCGCGCAGAACCCCGATGTTTTCTTTCAGGCGCGCGAGGCCGGTAATGGATACTACCGAGCCTGCCCGACAATCGTGCAGGACGTGATGGACCGTTTTGCCCGGCAAACCGGGCGCCGGTATCGCCTGTTCGACTACGTCGGCGCGCCGGACGCCGAGCGTGTCGTCATATTGATGGGGTCCGGGGCCGGTGCCGCTGAAGAAACCGTTGACGCTCTTCGAAAGCGCGGCGAAAAAGTCGGCGTTCTGAAGGTGCGCTTGTACAGGCCATTCGCCGCCGGCAGCTTCCTGGCCGCGCTGCCGCCCTCGGTCCAGGCGATCGCCGTGCTCGATCGCACCAAGGAACCAGGATGCATCGGCGAACCGCTGTACCAGGACGTGCTGACGGCCTTGTGGGAAGGTCCGGCATCCGGCCCGTTGCCCCGGGTGATCGGCGGACGCTACGGCCTGGCATCGAAGGAATTCACCCCGGCGATGGTCAAGGCGGTATTCGATGAGCTGAGCAAGACAAACCCGAAGAACCATTTCACCGTCGGCATCCTCGACGATGTGACTCACACCAGCCTGGAGTTCGACCCGGCCTTCTCGACCGAGCCCGCTGAAACCATGCGGGCACTGTTTTACGGGTTGGGGTCGGATGGGACAGTCGGGGCGAACAAGAACTCCATCAAGATCATCGGCAAGCAGACCAATCGCCACGTGCAGGGATATTTCGTTTACGATTCGAAGAAATCCGGGTCGATGACGGTGTCGCATCTGCGGTTCGGACCGGATCCGATCCGGTCCACCTACCTTGTGAGCAAGGCCAATTTCGTCGCCTGCCACCAGTTCCAGTTCCTCAACCGGACCGACGTGCTGGCAGCGGCGGACACTGGGGCGACGTTCCTGCTCAATGCACCCTATGGCCCCGGGGAGATCTGGGCGCATCTGCCGCGGCAGGTGCAGGAGACCATCGTCAGCAAGAAGCTCAGGCTGTTCGTGATCGACGCGCTGACGGTCGCCCAGGAAGCCGGGATGGGCAAGCGTATCAACACGATCATGCAGGTCTGCTTCTTCGCGATCAGCGGCGTGCTGCCGCGAGAGACCGCCATCGCGGCAATCAAGCAGTCGATCGAGGACACCTACGGCAAGCGTGGCAGTGCGGCGGTGGAGAAGAATTTCGCCGCCGTCGATCGAACGCTGGCGCAGCTATACGAAGTGCCGCTGGGCCTGCAGGTCGACGCCTCTTTCGATGTTTCGCTGCCGGTGGCCGCGACCGCACCGGCGTTCGTACGAAACGTGCTGGGGCCAGCGATCGCGGGGATGGGGGATTCGCTGCCGGTCAGCGCGATGCCGATCGACGGGACATTCCCGACCGGAACGTCGAAGTGGGAGAAGCGGAACATCGCGCAGCAAATTCCGGTCTGGGATCAGGATCTGTGCATCCAGTGCGGCAAATGCGTGTTGGTTTGCCCGCACGCGGTGATACGAGCGAAGCTGTGCGATGAAACGCTGCTGGCCGACGCGCCGGCGGAATTCAAGTCGGCAAAACCGAAGTTCCGCGAAGCCAGCGCCTCCACCCGGTATATGCTGCAGGTCTCCCCGGATGATTGCACGGGCTGTTCTTTGTGCGTCGAAATCTGCCCGGTCAAGAGCAAGAGCGAAGCAAAGCATAAAGCCATCAACATGGAAGCGCAGGCGCCGTTGCGGACGACCGAGAGCGCCAATTGGGAGTTCTTCCTGTCGCTGCCGGAGTCCGATCGCGGTGCGCTTGCCCACGATACCGTCAAGAACGTCCAGGTACTGGAGCCATTATTCGAATTTTCCGGCGCCTGCTCGGGATGCGGTGAAACTCCGTACATCAAGCTGCTGACACAGCTTTTTGGTGACCGTCTGCTGATCGCCAACGCGACCGGATGTTCCTCGATCTACGGCGGCAACCTTCCCACCACGCCCTATACGACGAATCCCCAGGGCCGCGGTCCAGCCTGGTCGAATTCGCTGTTCGAGGACAATGCGGAATTCGGACTGGGAATGCGACTGGCGGTCGATAAGCAGATGCAATACGCCAGCGAACTGGTGGCGCGCCTCGGCGGCGATCTGGCCAGCGAATTGTTGCAGGCGGATCAATCCACTGAGGCCGGGATCGAGGCGCAGAGGCAGCGGGTCGCAGACCTGAAAATCACGCTGGTAGCTATGGATTCTACTGAATCCCGGGCGTTGCGATGTGTCGCCGATAGCCTCGTGCGAAAAAGCGTCTGGCTGATCGGCGGCGACGGCTGGGCCTACGACATCGGCGCCGGCGGCCTCGATCACGTTCTGGGCTCGGGACGAAATATCAACGTGCTGGTGCTGGACACCGAGGTCTATTCCAACACGGGCGGCCAGATGTCCAAGTCCACGCCACGCGGGGCCGTCGCGAAATTCGCCAACAGCGGCAAGCACACCGCCAAGAAAGACCTCGCCATGGAAGCCATCAGCTATGGCTCCGTCTATGTGGCGCGGGTCGCGATGGGCGGCAACGATATCCACACACTGGCAGCCCTGCGGGAGGCGGAATCCTACGATGGGCCCTCGCTGGTCATCGCCTACAGCCACTGCATCGCGCACGGCTACGATCTGTCGTTCGGATTGGCGCAGCAGAAGGCGGCGGTCCAGTCGGGATACTGGCCATTACTGCGCTACGACCCGCGGCGGCGGCACAGCGGACTGAACCCGTTCCAGCTTGACTCTGCTCCGCCCAGCATAAAATTCCGCGACTATGCCTATCAGGAGGCCCGCTACACCATGCTGGCCCGCAGCAATCCGGACGTCGCGCGAGACCTGCTGGTGGCCGCGCAGGAGGACGTCGATCGTAACTGGCGGGTCTACACCAGTCGCGCCGCGATGGCAGGCCACGCTGCGATACCCGCCGAAAAAACCAAGAGCGAACCGGCATGAGCGACCTGACAACCCGATACCTCGGACTGACGCTGACGTCGCCGCTGGTGGCGTCGTCTTCCCCGCTCTGTGACTCGGTGGATTCTATCGTTCGGCTGGAGGATCACGGCATTGCTGCCGTCGTCCTGCCATCGCTGTTCGAGGAACAGATCGAGCTTGAAAGGACGGCTGTTGACAACGACCTGGCACGCGGGGCAGAGAGTTTCGCTGAGTCGCTGACATTCTTTCCCAATCTGGCGGACTATAATATCGGCCCCGAGCGATATCTGGAGTTGATCCGCAGCGCCAAGCAACGCGTGGACATCCCGGTGATCGGCAGCCTCAATGGCGTCAGCGCAGGCGGTTGGATCCGCTATGCGCGGCTGATGCAGGAGGCAGGCGCGGACGCAATCGAACTGAACCTCTATGAAATCGCGACCGACCCTTCTGTCAGTGGCGAGGCTGTCGAGCAGGGCCTGCTGGACCTCGTGGCGGTGGTGAAGCAAAGCGTGCAGATCCCGATGGCGGTCAAGCTTTCGCCATTCTTCAGTGCACCCGCCAACATGGGCCGCCGCCTGGATCGGGCGGGCGCCGACGCCCTTGTATTGTTCAACCGGTTTTACCAGCCCGACCTGAATATCGAAGACCAGGAACTGCTGAGTACTCTCGCGCTAAGCTGCCCCGAAGAGCTGCTGCTACGGCTGCACTGGGCCGCGATCCTGTTCGGGCGCATTAGCGCCGATCTCGGGATCACCGGCGGCGTGCATAGTGCGCGCGACGTCGTCAAAAGCATCATGGCCGGGGCCAGGGTCGCGTTCATGGCGTCTGCCCTGCTCAAGAACGGAATCCGCCACGCTCATGAGGTTCTGGTCGAGCTCCGCGAATGGCTCGACGCGCACGAATACGCATCGATTGCGCAAATGTGCGGTAGTATGAGCTACCAGGCTGTTGCTGATACAAACGCCTATGAACGCGGAAACTACATGAAGGTTCTCAGTTCATATTCGGTGAAGGGCAGCAGGTTCGACGACTAGTGCAATGGCCCGACGCGCGTCGGCGCACTTTTCGCGCGCTCGAGCGAGCGACAATCCTTCGGACCCATACTTCCCGAGGTAAATCATTCTCACCCGATCGTTCTGAGTGCTCGTAATGCGCCGAACTCCAAATCAAAACTCTTCCGGCATACGACGAAGAACCGTCTCTCTGATCCGTCAGAAACTTGTGCTCTTGAATTTATACCAACCCACCTTGAGGCTGACTCTCGCTGCAACCTGGCGGCATTATCCCCGCACCGTCATGGCCGAGCTTGATCCGGCTATGACGAGAGGCTATCGCATTTGACCCAGCACCGACCGCGCGAACTCATCGGACCACCCGGAGCATTTGCGTTTACGCCGGATCGAGATGTCTGTCCGAGCCGTTCGCAGGACATTGAGTGCCAGTTTCCGCAAGATCGTGAGGTTTTCCGCCCCGTGATCCTTGCGATTTCGAGCGCGATCCTCGTCAAAGCCCACATCAAGGACCCAATGCAGACAGCTCTCTATCCGCCAGTGCGCGCGCACCGCGAATATCTGCGTGGTCGCTTCCAGCGATTAACACGGAACCTCGTCGTGCTGCACGGAGGCATGACCGCGGCTGCCCGTGCCGCGGCGAAGGCCATGTTGCGCGTTCCGGATGGTCAGGAGCGGCTGATCCTGGCGACCGGACGATACCCGGGCGAAGGCTTCGATGACTCGCGCCTCGACACGCTGTTCCTGACCATGCGATCTCCTGGAAGGGCACGCTCGCTCAGTACGTCGGGCGCCTGGACCGGGAGCACCAGGGCGAGAACGAGGTGCTCGTCTACGACCACACCGACAGCGCGGTCCCGGTGCTGGCGCGCATGGCTACGAGGCGTGGCGCCGGATATCGGGCGCTCGGTTACGTCGTCACGTGATTGGTAACGTTTCGGTCCAAAGGTCAGCGCCGGTCAACACGATGGGCTCCGGCCACTCACAGTGCAGTCGTAACGGCAAAATCGGCTCCAGACTGCACTCGCAAAGGCAAAGCGCCAGTGCACTCGGTAGAGATCAACCCACTGATCACGGCCGGAATTCGGTGCAGCAGCCATGGCAGTACGACAGAGCCGCCCGGCCAGCATCACGACGACGATGTCGCATTGGCCGGGCCGGCGCTTGAACCGGTTCACCGACTGCTGCGGCGTTTGCGTCGGGGTCATCGGTGCCGGCGCGGCCGGGTCGTCCCAGCTTGTCACGTGCAGCAGGACTTTATTGCGCAGTAACGGATGGTACTCGATTTCCGTCTTCAGCAGGTCGCGCGCGGCGGCCCACTCCTCCGGCACGTCGCCGGGCGAAGACAGGAACGCATGCACGATCAGCGGATCGCCGTGGCGCGCCATGATGCCGGTCATTCCGCGCCGTTGCGCTGGCGGTTGCAAGCGGATTGCGCCTTTACCGCGCCGCCGGCAGCGGCCTAGCGAACCTGCTTCCGCTTCAGCCAGTTGCCGAGGGAGAACAGCGCCGTCTGGTCTTCCAGGCGGTTGGTGGCAAGCAATTCGTCGTAGCGTTCCGCCATGATGCGCACCAGGTCCTCGCCCGATTGCCTCGATCGCAGGATGCACGGAAGCGAGCGCGGATCATACAGCCAGACTTCGTATTCCTCGTGTGTCAGCCCAAGATATTCGTGCAGCGGCATGTCCCGCGCCCAAGGATCGACATCGTCGTGCCAGCGGCCGACGAAGTCCTCGATCGCGTCGGGTGTCACGTCCCCGCGGCTGTAAAGATCGAAGAAGCGCGTTGCTTCCGATACGAGATGTGCTTCAGACATCGATCCGCCTCCCGCGTACCGCCTCTTTGACCCGCTCTCCCGATCTGACATCCCTGACGCCGACGTGTCGGCCCAGCCTGTCATATGCCTCGATCTCGCCGTGCAGGCTGTCCCAGGTCAGCAGCAGGTCGCCTTCCGTCGTGCGCCATCGCCGTTGGCCGCGAACATAACCGAGATAGTGGCAGCTATCCAGAAAGCCTGGATTCGGTATTGGCTTGCGCCCCACGCCGGCCACTCCATGCGGCTGTAGTCGCCGGATGCATAGCCGGTGCCGCTGAACGAACCGTTACGATCCGTGGCATGGCAGCGACCTGCCGGGCGAGGCCCATTGACGCCCCGCCCGGCCCAACCGCATCACCGCCGCATGCGCCTGACGCGCCTGACCCTGACCGACTTCCGCAGCTACCCCGCCCTGACGTGGCGCCCGCGCGCGCGTCTGGCCGCGATCTTCGGCCCCAACGGCAGCGGCAAGACCAACCTCCTGGAAGCGATCTCCCTGCTCGTCCCCGGCCGTGGCCTGCGCGGCGCCCGCAACGCCGACCTCCGCCGGCATGACGCGCCAGGCGGTTGGGCGGTCGCCGGCCGCTTCGCCACCGCCGAGGGCGACGCCGACATCGGCACCGGCACGCTGCCCGACGGCCCCCCCGATCGCCGCGTCTTCCGCCTGGACGGCGCCATCCCCCGCAGCCAGGCGGAAATCGCCACGCGCATCGCCGCGGTCTGGCTGACGCCGCAGATGGACCGGTTGTTCTCCGAGGGCCTGTCCGGCCGCCGCCGCTTCCTCGATCGCCTGGTCTGGGCGCTGGAGCCGGGCCACGCGCGCGAAATGGCGGCGCACGACGCCGCCGTGGGCAGCCGCAACCGGCTGCTGGCCGAGGGCGGCCAGGACCCCTCCTGGCTGGCCGGCCTGGAGGACGAAATGGCGCGCCACGCCGTCGCCGCCACCGCCGCGCGCATCGGCCTGGTGACCCACCTCAACGCGGTCCTCCAAGGCGGCGCGATCGGCCGTTTCCCGGCGGCGCGCATCGGCCTGGCGTGCCCGATCGCCGATCGGCTGGCCGGCGCATCGGCGCTGGCGGTGGAGGACTGGCTGCGCGCCGCCCTCGCCGCCAACCGCGCGCGCGATGCGGCCGCCGGCAGCGCCGCGCTGGGTGCCCACCGCACCGACATGACGCTGACCGACGCCGCGTCCGGCACGACAGCGGCGCATGCCAGCACGGGGGAACAAAAGGCGCTGCTGATCGGCGTGATCCTCGGCCACGCGGCGCTGATCGCCGAGGCGCGCGGCTTCGCCCCCCTGCTGTTGCTCGACGAACCGGCGGTGCACCTGGACCCGGACCGGCGGGCCGGCTTGTTCGAGGCGCTGGCCGCGCTGCCGGCGCAGACCGTCATGACCGGCACCGATGCCGATACGTTCCTGCCGCTGGCGGGCGTGGCGGAAGGGCTGCGCAGCGGCGGCGGAGAATTGCACGCGGATTCGCGTTTTCCGCTGCCGGAATCGGCGGCTTCCCCTGTGCCTGGGACCCCGCAGCAGCTATATAGCTAGAGTATCCGCTCAATCATCTGGAGTCCTCCGCCGGCATGTCCGATCCCGTGCTGCCGCCTTCCGAATCCGACCCCGAAAATGGTGCCGAAAACGGCGACGCGTACGACGCGTCCTCGATCTCCGTGCTGCGCGGCCTGGATGCCGTTCGCCGCCGTCCGGGCATGTATATCGGCGACACCGACGACGGCTCCGGCCTGCACCACATGGCGTTCGAGATCATCGACAACGCGGTGGACGAGGCGCAGGCCGGCTTCGCGTCGCGCTGCGAGCTGATCCTGAACGGCGACGGTTCGGTCACGGTGCGCGACAACGGCCGCGGCATCCCGACCGACATCCATGCGGAGGAAGGCGTCTCCGCCACCGAAGTGGTGCTGACGCGGCTGCACGCCGGCGGCAAGTTCAACCAGAACAGCTACAAGGTGTCGGGGGGATTGCATGGTGTCGGCGCGGCGGTGGTGAACGCGCTGTCGGAGTGGATGGAGGTGCGCATCTGGCGGCACGGCCAGGAGCACTTCATCCGCTTCCGCAACGGCGACGCCGAGGCGCCGCTGGCGATGGTCGGCCCGGTGACCGACCACGTCACCGGCACCGAGGTGACGTTCAAGCCAAGCCCCGCGACGTTCACCAAGACCGAATTCGACTTCACGCTGCTGGAGCGGCGGTTGCGCGAGTTGGCGTTCCTGAACTCCGGCCTGACCATCCGGCTGGCCGACGAGCGCCATACGCCGCCGCAGGAAGTCACCATGCACTACGAGGGCGGGCTGATCGCCTTCGTCGAATGGCTGGATCGCGGCAAGACGCCGGTGTTCACGCCGCCGGTCTCGCTGCGCACCCCCGCGGAGCAAGAAGGCATCCGCGTCGAATTCGCGCTGGCGTGGAACGACAGCTACCACGAGACGATGCTGTGCTTCACCAACAACATCCCGCAGCGCGACGGCGGCACGCACCTCGCCGGCTTCCGCCAGGCGCTGACCCGCGTGGTGACGAAATACGCCGAGGGGATGGGCAAGAAGGAAGGCCTGCAGCTTGTGGGGGAGGACATGCGCGAGGGCATGACCTCGGTGCTGTCGGTGAAGGTGCCCGATCCGAAGTTTTCCTCGCAGACCAAGGACAAGCTGGTGTCCTCGGAAGTGCAGCCGGTGGTGCAGGCGGCGGTGGCCGATGCGGTGTCGCACTGGTTCGAGACGCACCCGAAGGAAGCCAAGGGCGTCGTGCAGAAGGTGATGGACGCCGCGGCGGCACGTGAGGCGGCCCGCAAGGCGCGCGAGCTGACGCGGCGCAAGGGCGTGCTGGATATATCGACGCTGCCGGGGAAGCTGGCGGATTGCTCGGAACGCGATCCGGCCAAGAGCGAGATCTTTATTGTGGAGGGCGACAGCGCCGGTGGCTCCGCCAAGCAGGGACGTGATCGCAAGTTCCAGGCGATCCTGCCGCTGAAGGGCAAGATTCTGAACGTCGAACGCGCGCGGTTCGACCGCATGCTCGGCAGCCAGGAGATCGGCACGCTGATCACCGCGCTGGGCACCGGGATCGGCCGCGGCGAGCCGGAGCAAGGCGGCTTCGACGTTGCCAAGCTGCGCTATCACCGCATCATCATCATGACGGACGCCGACGTGGACGGCAGCCATATCCGCACGCTGCTGCTGACGTTCTTCTTCCGCCAGATGCCGCAGCTTATCGAGCGCGGGCATCTGTATATCGCGCAGCCGCCGCTGTACCGCGCCAAGCGCGGCAACGACGAGCGCTACCTGAAAGACGATCCCTCGCTGGAAGGCTTTCTGCTCGACAAGGCGCTGGCGGATGCGCGGCTGACCTATGCGGACGGGTCGGTGTACGAGGGTGCCGAGCTGCGTCGCGAAGTCGGCTGGCTGCGCGAGGCGACGCTGCAATTGCGGCGTATGGCGAACGCGGCGCCGGTGGTGTTGTTGGAGCAAGCGGCGATCGCCGGCGCCATCACGCAGGATGCGACGCGGGCGGCAGAGCATGCGCAGGAGCTGGTGACGCGGCTGAACGCGGTGTCGCTGCCGACCGAGCAAGGCTGGGTGGTCGCGGTGGATGGCGGGCTGACGCTGTCTCGCACGGTGCGCGGCGTTGGGGAGCGGCACACGCTGGACGGCGCGTCGCTGCGCAGTGCGGAGGCGCGCTGGCTGGCCGATCGCGCCGGCGCATTGGGGGCCAAGTTCCGTGAACCGGCGCGGTTGAAGCTGGACTCGCAGGAAGTGACGGTGAACGGCCCGGCAAGCGCGTTCGACCGCATCATCGCGTATGGGCGGCGCGGGCTGACGGTGCAACGGTTCAAGGGCCTGGGCGAGATGAACCCCGATCAGTTGTGGAAGACCACGCTGGATATTTCCGCGCGCACGCTGCTGCAGGTGAAGGTCGGCGATATCGAGGATGCCGCGCAGGTGTTCTCCACGCTGATGGGCGACGTGGTGGAACCCCGGCGGGAGTTCATCGTTGGCAATGCACTGAAGGTGGCGAATCTGGACGTGTAACGGAGGCCGCCATGCGCGGACCAGGCAGGAAGCGCGGCCGGCCCGGCGATCGCCGCATCCGGCGTGGCGATACGCCGCCGGAGGTACCGGTGCGCGTTGCGGACACACCGACGCCGGGCAAGCTTGCTGACGCTGTGGTCGAAGGGCAGGCGGCGCCAGCGTCCGACGCGATGGACGATAAGATCAGACGGATGATCGAGGCGGCCTACACGTGAGGGCCTGAGCGTCTCGAACGCAGCCGGCCGTTGCGGAGGGCGCGCGGTATTCTGTCATTGCGAGGCCGCTTGGCCGAAGCAATCTCCCCCGGGAGATTGCTTCGGCCAAGCGGCCTGACAAGAAACAACGTCTCCCCTCCCCTTGAGGGAGGGGTTGGGGGAGGGGTCGAAACGTAAGCATCGACCCCTCCCCTGGCCCCCTCCCACAAGGGGAGGGGGGAACCTACGTCAGGCCGCGACCGTTTCATCCAGGGCCGGTGGCCAACTCGCAATGACACAGGGCGATGACGAACGCCCACATCATGCCGGCCTTCGCTGGCATGATGTGGGTGACGAAACGGGGGCGACATGAGTCGAGCCGGTGCCGACTGGCCCCGGCGCCGGATCGGTCAGACCGACTCCTTCAGCTCCTTCGCCGGGCGGAACGCGATCTTCTTGCTGGCCTTGATCTTGATCGCCTCGCCGGTTGCCGGATTGCGGCCCATGCGCGCGGCGCGCTTGCGCACCTGCAGGATGCCGAGGCCGGTGATGCGCACCTTGTCGCCCTTCTTCAGATGACGGGCGGTCATCTCCACCATGTCGCCGAGCACGGCCTCGGCCTGCTTCTTCGGCATCTCGTGGCTTTCCGCGAGCTCGGCGGCGAGCTGCTTCAGCGTGACAGTCGCCTGGGCAGCCCCCTTTGCTGAGGCGGCCTTCTTCGGCGCTGCGGCTTTCTTGGCTGCGGGCATGCGTCTCCTCCCTGCTTGTCCAGTCTCTCGAAACGCCAAGCTGCCTGTGTAGCCGCGATTCGCGCAACACCCTTCGTGTGGTTGACGGCAAATTTCGCAGTCCGCGGCAGGTTGGCAACAATACGCTGGCATTCCGCCCTATGCGGCCGATTCCGCCAGACGCAGATTGGGCCAGATGTCCAGCCAGCGCTTTGCGGCGAGTCGGTTGTAGAAGGCGGCGCTGCCGGCAAAGCGGGGAGTCGGCCGCAGCAGCAGCGATACAAGATCGCCGAACCCGTACGCCGCCGCGAGTTCGATCCTGCCGTCCGCACCGGGTCGCGCGGCGATCGCGGTTGCCGTCTCCGGCCAGGCGCGCATCGCGTCGAGGCAATCGCGATACGGCGCGTCGCCATTGCGCGCGTGCATTCGCGCCTGGTTTTTCACCGACCAGTTCACGCCGGGTTGGCGCGCCGCCAGCGCGTGTTCCAGGTCCGCGTCGAGCGCGCGATCGGCGCGTGCGGGGTCGAACCAGATCACGTCCACATCGGTCAGCGGCGTCGAGGCCACGTAGCCGTGCAGCCGGTCCCAGACGGCATTGCGCACCGCGCCGGCCGCGATCCAGGCGTCGGGCAGGTCGAGCTCCGCGACCGCGTGCAGCATGTCCATGCGTCGGTCGCCGAGCCGCAGCGCGTCGCGCACGAGGTCGGATGCCGCGTCGTACATCAGAGCAATCACGATTCCCCCCTCCCCTTGAGGGAGGGGGTTAGGGGGAGGGGTGCTTACTTCCGAGGTCCCGCGGCTGTAAGCACCCCTCCCCCTAACCCCTCCCTCAAGGGGAGGGGGAACTTCCTTCCCCTTTGTGTCGTGTCAGCGTCGCAGCTTGTGCGCGCAAGTGCAGCGACGATAATCCAGGCCCACCCTGGTGCACGAGGCAGCACGCGCATGCCTCGTGGCCCAAATTCCGAGGAAGCGTCCCATGCAGTTCGGCATCGCCATCCCCACGTCCGCGGACTCCTGGCGCCTGGTGCGCCGCGCCGAGGAACTCGGCTTCAGCCATGCCTGGTTCTTCGACACGCAGATGCTGAACGCCGATCCGTTCGTCGCCATGGCTGCCGCGGCGATGAAGACGACGCGCATCAAGCTGGGCACCGGCGTGTTGATCCCGTCGAACCGCATCGCGCCGGTTGCCGCCACGGCGTTCGCCTCGCTGAACAAGCTCGCGCCGGGGCGCATCGTGTTCGGCGTCAGCACCGGATTCACCGGCCGGCGCACCATGGGGCTCGGTGCGGTGAAGCTGGCGGACATGGAGGAATACATCCGCCAGGTGCAGGCGCTGTGGCGCGGCGAGACGGTGGAACTTGCGATCGAGGGCAAGCGACGGAAAATTCGTTACCTCAATCCCGATCTGGGTCTGATCAACGTGACGGAGCCCATTCCGGTGTTCGTTGCCGCCTCCGGCCCGAAGGCGCGGGCGGTAACCGCGAAGCTCGGCGCGGGATGGATCGACAATGTCGCGGACGTGGAACGTGGCACCGCAACATTGGATCTTATGCGGAAGGCCTGGCGGGACGCGGGCCAGCCGGTCGATGCGCTATCGGCTGTCGCCTGGATCGGCGGTGCGGTGCTGGACGAAGGTGAGCCAGCCGACGGACCGCGCGGCATGGCTCTGGCCGGTCCACGTGCGTCGATGCTGTTGCATCGCGCCGCGGATTCCGCGCTGGCCGATTATCCGACCCCGCTGGCGATGCTGCCGCAGTTCCAGGATGCGGTGGCGGGCTACGTAGAACATGCGCGGACGTTCGACCGGGACAGCTATTACCTGCAGAACCACCGTGGCCATCTGATGTTCGTGCGCCCCGACGAGCGGCCGTTCATCAGTGCGGAAATGCTGCGCCGTACCAGTTTCATCGGCACCGAGCGCGACCTGAAGGAGCGGCTGGCCGGGTTGGTGGCGGCGGGCTTTTCGCAGGTCGTGTTCTCGATTCCGCCAGGCCAGGAGCATGCGGTGGAGGACTGGGGTCGGCTTCGCCGCGCATTCGGTTAGCGCGCGCCCTTCGCTGTCATTGCGAGTTGCAAGTTGGCCACCGGCCGATGGGCCGACCCGCGCTGGATGAAACGGCGTCGGCCGCTTGACGTAAGTTCCCCCCTCCCCTTGAGGGAGGGGTTGGGGGAGGGGTGCGTACATCCGCGGTCGTTGGCTGAATGCACCCCTCCCCGAACCCCTCCCTCAAGGGGAGGGGGGAGCCTTGTTTCTTGTTAGGCCGCCTGGGCGAAGCAATCTCGTTCACGACGTGCCGCCGGCGGATCATCAGGCGGGAGATTGCTTCGCCCAGTCGGGCCTCGCAATGACAGTGTGGCCCGCGCCTACGCCACCCCGAAATCGATCAACTGCCGCACCGGCGCGCCGGACTTCAGATCGCCAAACCCTTCATTGATCTGTTCCAGCTTGATCCGCCCGGAGATCAGCGTGTCCAGCTTCAGCCGCCCCTGCCGCCACATCTCCAGCAGCCGCGGCATATCGACGCGGAACCGGTTGCCCCCCATCGAGGTGCCCTGGATTTTCCGGTCGCGCAGGAAATCCGCACCGTGCAGCTCGATCTTCGTGCCGAACGGGATCATGCCGATGATCGTCGCGACGCCGCCCGGACGCAGCATCTGGAAGCATTGCTCGGCGGTCTTCTTCAGGCCGATCGCCTCGAAGGAATAGGGCACGCCGGCACCGCCGGTAAGCTCCTTCACCGCCTCCACCGCATCGACGTTCGACGCGTTGATGATGTCGGTGGCGCCCATCTCCTTCGCCTTCTCCAGCTTCGACGACATCGTATCGATCGCGATGATGCGCGCCGCGCCGGCCAGTGCCGCGCCGTTCACCGCCGACAGGCCGATACCGCCGCAGCCGACCACCGCGACGGTGCTGCCCGGCTCCACCTTTGCCGCATGGAATACGGCGCCGACGCCGGTCATGACGCCGCAGCCGACCAATGCGGCGATATCCAGCGGGATCGTCGGGTCGATCTTCACCACCGCATGTTCGTGCACGACCATGTGCTCGGCGAATACCGACAGGTTGAACGCCTGGTTCAGCACGGCGCCCTTCCAGGTCAGCCGCCGCGCCGCACCGGGCAGCAGCTTTACCTCGGTGTTCTCGCAAAGATTGGTATGGCCGGTGACGCATTGCGCGCACTCGCCGCAGAACACCGACAGGCACGTGATGACGTGGTCGCCGGGCTTCACGTAGGTGACGTCCTCGCCGACCGCTTCGACGACGGCCGCGCCTTCATGCCCGAGCACGGCGGGTGTGGGAAACGGATACAGGCCCTCCATGAAGTGCAGGTCGGAGTGGCAAAGACCGGCGAACGCCGTGCGCAGCAGCACCTCGCGGCGCTTCGGCTTCGCATGCTCTACGTTCTCGATGGTCAGCGGCGTGTGGGGTGCGTGAAAGACCGCGGCCTTCATGTCGATTTCCTCCCGTTACGTTCGCGGCGGAGGTTAGCGCATTCTCCACGCGACCGGAATTGCGCTTCCTCGGCATCCCCGCGCGAGCGGGGAATCCGGGCCGGAGCAACCGGTCTTACAGAGTAACGACCGCGCCTGGAACATATTCGCGTGACGGATGCGCCGGCGGAACTGCTACACTTCCCGACGGTTCCGCGGGACGGCGCAAAAATGGACGTCTTCCTCAGCTACAATCGGCGCGACGCGGTGCATGCCGCGACGCTGAACGCCTGGCTCGGCAGCCAGGGCGTGGCGACGTTCTTCGACCAGCGCGACCTCGGCGCCGGGCAGTTGTGGCTGCCCGACCTGGAGCGCCGCATAGAACACGACGCGCAGGCGGTCGCGGTACTGGTCGGGCCGGCCGGCCTCGGCAACACCCAGGAATACGAATACCAGCTCGCGCTGACCCGCCAGGCGGCCGATCCGGCGTTTCCGGTGATCCCGGTCATCCTGCCCGGCACGCCGGACTGGCGGGTGCCGCGCGGGTTCCTCGGGCTGCAGACCTGGATCAGCTTCGCCGCCGCCGCCGATCCGCTGGGCGAACCGCTCGCGCTGCAACGCCTGCTGGCGGCGATCCGCCGTGTCCCGGCCGAGGACGACGCGATCCGCGGCAATTTCTGCCCCTACAAGGGCCTCGGCTTCTACGAGGAAGCCGACACCGCCGTGTTCTTCGGCCGCGACGCCGAGGCCGACTCGCTGCTCGCCACCGTCACCGCCCAGCGGGTCGCCGCGCTGATCGGCCGGTCGGGGTCCGGCAAATCCTCCCTGGTGCGCGCCGGCCTATTGCCCCGGCTGCGCCGCCGCCCCGGCGCCGGCGTGTGGGACAGCCTGGTGATCCGCCCGGGCGAGGAACCGCTGATCGCGCTGGCCGACGCCCTGTCCCCGCCGCGGCCGGACGAGGACCCGCTGGACCGCCGCCGTCGGCTGCTGGGCCAGGCTGCGGCGCTGCGCACCGACGCGCCGGACATGCTCGCCGGCACCCTGCGCGACCGGCTGGGCGCGGCGCGGCTGCGCGTCGATCGCCTGCTGATCGTCGTGGACCAGGCGGAGGAGTTGTTCTCCCAGCCCTGGCGCCTGACCGACGCCGACGCGATCCGCCAGTTCCACGCCGACGGAGAGATCTTCATCCGCCTGCTGCTGGAGGCGGCGGCGCAGGGCCCGGCCTCCGTCGTGCTGACCATCCGCTCGGATTTCTTCGATCCGCTGATGCACAGCCCGTTCGCGCCGGTGCTGAAGGACGCGCTGGTGCAGCTTGGCCGCATCGCCGACCTGCACCCCTGCATCGAGCGCCCCGCCGCCATGGTCGGCCTGCGCTTCGCCAGCGGCCTGGTGGACCGGATCGTCGAGGAAGTCGGGCCGGAGGAATCCAACCTGCCGCTGCTGTCGCACGCGCTGGAGCGCACCTGGCAGCGCCGCGCCGGTCCGCTGCTGACGGCGGACGCCTACATCGCGGCGGGCGGCGTGGCGCAGGCGATCAACCAGGCGGCGCGCGACTGCTACGAAACGCTGTCGCCTGCGGAGCGAGACGCTGCCCGCCGCTTGTTCCTGCGCCTCGTGCGACCGGGCGAGGGCACCGCGCATGTCCGCATCCGCGCGTCGGTGCCGGAGGCCGCGGAAGAACGCCACGTCATGGACGTGTTCGCGCATCCGGACCGCCGCCTGCTGTTCGTCGGCGAGCAAGCGGGAACCCCGGTGGTGGAGGTGGCGCACGAGGCGCTGGTGCGCGGCTGGGACACGCTGCGCGACTGGGTGGAGGCGAGCCGCGAGAAGTTGCGGGTGCGCGACGCGGTAACGGACTGGCGCGCCTCGGCAGGAGCGAACGAATTGATCCCGATCGGCAGCACGCTGCTGCAACGCGCGCGCGAGTTGCAGGCTGATCCCGGCGACGTGCGGCTGGATCGCGACGTGCGAGTCTATATCGAACGCTCGATCGCCGCCGCCGACGCGGCGGAGCAGGCGGCACGTGCCGCAGCGCAGGCGGCGCAGCGGCGGCGGCGGCGCGGGTTTGCGATTCTGGCGGCCGCGGCGTTGGTGTTCGCCGGGCTGGCCGCGGCATCCGGCTGGTTCTGGTTCCAGAGCGACCGGCAGCGCGGCATTGCCGAGCAGCAGCGCGTGCTCGCGGAAACGCAGCGTAAATTCGCCGAGGCCCAGCGGGCCAGGGCGGAAACCAGCGCCAAGGTGGCAGAGAGCGCCGCGCAAAGCCTGATTTTCGACATCGCCCAGGGGTTGGTCGATCAGCAGGGCATCTCCGCCGCCACGGTGAAGCACATCCTCGACACCGCACTGGGTGTGATCGACACGATGTTGCGCTACAGCCCGGAAGACCCGGCGCTGTTGCGGCTGAAAATGGCGGCGCTGGGCAACTTCGCCGATGACTACGGTCGGATCGGCGAGACCGCCCAGCAGCTCGGCGCGGCGAAGCAGGCACTCGCCATCGCGCGGTCTCTCGCCGACGCCGCGCCGGACGACAAAGACCGACAACGCGATCTGTCGGTGTCCGACGAGAAGGTCGGCGACGTGCTGGTGGCGCAGGGCAACCTGCCAGAGGCGCTGAACCGCTACCGCGACGGCCTCGCCATCGCCGAGCGCCTGGCCCGCGCCGACCCCGGCAACGCCGGCTGGCAGGACGATCTCTCACTTTCGCACGAGAAGGTTGGTGATGTCTTGGTGGCGCAGGGCAACCTGCCGGAGGCGCTGGTTAACTACCGCGCCGACCGCGCCATAATGGATCGCCTGGCCCGCGCCGACCCCGGCAACGCCGGCTGGCAGCGCGATCTGTCGGCGTCCGACGAGAAGGTCGGCGACGTGCTGGTGGCGCAGGGCAACCTGCCGGAGGCGCTGCAGAGCTACCGCGACGGCCTCGCCATCGCCGAGCGCCTGGCCCGCACCGACCCCGGCAACGCCGGCTGGCAGCGCGATCTGTCGGTGTCCGACGAGAAGGTCGGCGACGTGTTGGTGGCGCAGGGCAACCTGCCGGAGGCGCTGAAGAGCTACCGCGACGGCCTCGCCATCCGCGAGCGCCTGGCCCGCGCCGACCCCGGCAACGCCGGCTGGCAGCGCGATCTGTCGGTGTCCGACGACAATGTCGGCGACGTGCTGGTGGCGCAGGGCAACCTGCCGGAGGCGCTGCAGAGCTACCGCGACAGCCTCGCCATCCGCGAGCGCCTGGCCCGCGCCGACCCCGGCAACGCCGGCTGGCAGCGCGATCTGTTCGTGTCCGACGACAAGGTCGGCGACGTGCTGGTGGCGCAGGGCAACCTGCCGGAGGCGCTGAACAGCTACCGCGACGGCCTCGCCATCGCCGAGCGCCTGGCCCGCGCCGACCCCGGCAACGCCGACTGGCAGCGCGATCTGTCGATCAGCCTGGGCCGGGTCGCCGACACCTTGCTGAAGCTGGGCCGGCCGGCGGAGGCGCGTCCGCTGGCCGAGCGCGCCCTGGCCCAGCGCCGCGCCGCCATCGCCCGGATGCCGAACGATCCGCAGTTGACCAGCGGCCTGCCGTACTACGAGGACCTGCTGCGCCGCGCCGGCGGCACGCCGTAGGGCACCTGCTCCTCCGCTGGCATATGGCCGCCCGGGTAAGACGGCCAGAACAACCGCCGTAGGTCGCGGTGCCCGGATTGTTTGGTGCAATGGTCAGCCAGATGGCTTCAAGGTCGCGCTCGGCCAGTGCCGTTATATGGACCCGAATCACTCAGCCGCGGCTTTGCCAAGCCGGCCACGCGCCGTTGCGGGAGTCCGCTCGATATCGAACGGGCGCGTCGCGCCGCCCGGCTTGCCGGCATCCCACAATTCTCGCGGCCGCACGACGTCGTCCTCGAGCAGCCCATGCGCAAATCGCCAGGCGGCGATCGCCTCCTGCACAATCTCGTCCGTCGAGCCATACGCGCCGCTATCGACCGCCGCTTGCAGGTCGGCCATCTGATCGTGCGTGAGAGAGACGCGGATTTTCCGAACGTTCGCCATTGTGGTTGCCTTATCCGGCGTCTGCGCAAGGTAGTAACCGGGCCGCCGCGTGTCGATCAGCAGCCCTCGACAGGTCCTTCGACGCCGGCGTCGCGCTATTCTGGCCACCGCCTTACCGACCGAGCAGCCGCATGAATTGCTCTACCGTGAAACCCGCGTCGGCGATGATGCGGCGAAGTGTGCCGGCCCGTATCTGCTGGTGGTCAGGCACCACGACTCTGGCATGTGGCGCGTCGCGCCGAAGGATCATGTGACTGCCTGCCTGGCGGCGGAACACGAAGCCTGCCCGCTCCAGAGCGACGCGCACCTCCCGGCCGGACAGATCGGTCGGAAGCTTGGCCTTACCCCCGAGGCCTGGTCAGATAGCTTCGACCTCGACGAATTCCCTGCCGGCTTCGACTGGAACTGGATCGCCGGCGTCGCGGCAGTCGTCCAGGTAGAGTTCGATCGCTTCGCGGATGTTGGACAGGGCCTCTGCGCGACTGTCGCCCTGGCTGACACACCCGGGAAGAGCCGGCACGCTCGCCACGTAGCCGCCGTCTTGTTCCTGCTCCAGAACCACTGTGTACCGCATGTAGAGTCTCCGATGGGTCGATCGGAATCTGCGCAACAACACATGCCATCTTACTTCAGGACGCATCTTCCCGTCGAGACGCCCCGCTCTGCCGCGTGTCCACTCGCAGCCCTCGACAGGAACCAACACCCGCCGCAGGTTTCGCACAAATCGAGGGAGGAACCCCCACCATTGCCGACAACCCGCGCTGGACGCGCCGTCCCGAAGGCTCCACCTGGGGCGATGTCGGCGCCAACGACGAACGCGGCCGGCTCAATCTGCTGACGCCGGAGAAGGTCCTGCAAGGCATCGCCGAGGTGAAGATCGGCAGGACATTTTGCCTGTCGCTGCCTCTGGATTATCCCGGCGGAGCGATCCTGTCGCCGCGCCGCCATCCGCCGGTGCCGAAGCCGGCCATGCGCGCCGACCGGCCGAACATGAACTATCCGCTGCGCTGCGACGATCCCACCGCGACCGACATCGTATGCGACGACCAGGTGATCCTGACGCTGCAATACTCGACGCAGTGGGACAGCCGGGCGCATGTCGGGCAGATGTTCGACGCCGACGGCGAACGCAGCCAGCACGCAGAGGCCCGACAGATCAGTTCGGCCAGATCTTGACGATCGGCGGATTCTTGGTCGATCCAATCACCGCATAGAACGCCCAGCGCGCCGCATTGCGCACGCCAAACACCGCGGCGTCGCCGACATACCCGCTGATCCCCGGCCGGAACACCGCCAGATTGGCCTGATCAAGATCGCCATGCTGCACCAGCGCGGTGGAGATCCCGGTGTATGCGGTGCTGTACGCATTGATCAGCAACTGTGTGCTGGCCGAGCTGAAATCGGGCGGCACCGGAATGACAGCGGAGGCGTTGGCATGCACCACGGTCGGATTGCACAAGCCGCCGGCTACGAAGATGGCGCAGCCGTTCAGCTTGGCAGTGAAGAAATAGTCGTGCGCCGCGCTGACCTCGGTCACATAGACCTTGTCGGTCGCCCACGGCAGCAGATAGGCGATCTTCGGCTCGGTGGCGCCGCCGTTGCAGGTGACGTTGAGCGACGCGCCCTGGTTGTCGCCGACCGTCGCACTGCCGTCGGCCCCGGTGCCGCCCTTGGAGAAGTAGCGCACCTGATACGTCGCCCCGCCGGTGGCGAGGTCCCATCCGGACCCCTTGTCGGCGACCCCGCCGACGGTCGGCCGCATCGGTATGTTGAGGTTGGTCGGTTGGGTACGCAGCTTCTCCAAGGTCCAGGCCATGACGTTTCCCCGCTCAAGAATGCGTGATTTTGCCCGCAGGATGGTTCGTTATACCAATCAACGATACGTGTACATGGTGCTGAGAGACGGATCGGGCACCGGGACGCTGCCCATGCGCCGATCCGGCAGGTCGCTGGCGGCAACAGGGGATTGCGGCAATGCTCGTTTGCCTACTGGGGAGGGACGACGATGCCGGCATGGCATGTGGCGCAGATGAACGTCGGGACGGTGCGTTATCCGGTCGATGATCCGCGCGTCGCGGAATTCATGGGCGCGTTGGACCGGGTCAACGCGATGGCGGATGCCACGCCGGGCTTCGTCTGGCGGCTGCAATCGGCGCAGGGCAACGCGACCGACATCCTGGTCAGCGCCAACCCGCTGTTCCTCGTCAACATGTCGGTCTGGGAAAGCGTCGAGGCGCTGTTCGACTTCGTCTATCGCACGGAGCACCGCCTGGTGATGGCGAAACGGCGGGAGTGGTTCGAGCCTCCGGATGGCCCGTATCTGGTGCTATGGTGGGTGCCGGCAGCGACGCTGCCCACGCCGCAGGACGGGCTGGAGCGGCTGCGGTTCCTGGCCGCGCATGGGCCGTCGGCACACGCGTTTACGTTCCGGGACAAGTACGGACCGCCCGATGTGGAAGGTCCGCCGGAGGACATGCGGCCGGAGCCGTATTGCGTGGGGTGGCGTTAGCCTCGATCCCGACTTCGCCGCTATCGGTTTCGTGCGCTATGATCCATTCGTCGCGGCACAGTCTGGAGGATTCGGCCAGCGACGCGGAGACGAATATGCAAGCGGAGCTGTTTGCCGATCGTGCTGCATTGGCAGCGCTCTGCCGCCAGCATCATATCCGGCGGCTTTCGCTGTTCGGCTCGGTCCTGAAGGGCACCGCGGGTCCGAATAGCGACGTGGATCTGCTGGTGGAGTTCGAGCCTGGCCATGTGCCTGGCATGCTTCGGCTGGGGGGGATCGAGGCCGAGCTTTCCTCGCTGCTCGGCGGGCGGCGGGTTGACCTGCGTACGCCGCAGGACCTCAGCCGGCATTTCCGCGCGGAGGTCGTCAGCGCTGCGGAACTCCAGTATGCCGCCTGAGGATCGAATCCGCCTGCTGCACATGATGGAGGCCGCACTGGCGGTCGAGACATTCGTCAACGGTCGTCAACGCGCCGACCTGGATACCGATGATATGCTGCTCTTCGCGCTGGCCCGGGCCATCGAGATATTCGGCGAGGCGGCGTCGCATGTCTCGCCCGAAACCCGAGTTGCCACCTCTGCCGTGCCGTGGGCGCAGATTACCGCGATGCGAAATCGTTTGATCCACGCTTATTTTGATATCGATCACGATATTCTGTGGGCCACCGCAACGACAGACGTCCCGGGTCTTCTGCCGCTCTTGCAGTCTCTGGCGGGTGATGGCGATCGCGAGCGCTTAGCGACCGCTATCCCCCCTCGATCTTCGGAATAAAGAACACCTCCGCCCCCGGCTTCACCGGCACCAGGAAGTCGATCTCGAACAACTCTCCGTCCACCGCGACCGTCGTTTCCTGCTCCAGGGTCTCCCCCAGGCCAGGAAACTTCGTGTCCATCTGCTTGATCACGCCACGCAAATTCTTCGCCGTTACCGCGAATTCAGTCACGCCGCCGGTGTAGCGGCGGCTGAAACCGGTGGTGAAGACCACGCGGGCGGGGGCGTCACTCATGCGCGCGGAACCGAACGCAACGCGTCCGATCGACGGGGGTGGATGGCCGGGTCAAGCCCGGCCATGACACAAAAACCTCGCCGGGTGCGGGTGCCGGCCCCCCCCTCACGCCCCCGCATCGATCGCCGCCCGAACCTTCGGCGGCGACATCGGCAGCTCGGTCATCCGACGCCCGATCGCCATGTCGATCGCGTTGGCGATCGCCGCCATCGGCGGGCAGATGTTGACCTCGCCCACGCCCTTCGCGCCGAACGGATGCGTCGGGTTCGGCACCTCCACCAGCACTGCGTCGATCATCGGCAGGTCGGACGCCACCGGGCAGCGGTAGTCGAGGAACCCGGCGTTATCCAGCAGCCCCTTCGCGTTGTAGATATACTCCTCGTTCAACGCCCAGCCGATGCCCTGCACCACGCCGCCCTGGATCTGCCCTTCGACATACGCAGGATGGATCGCCTTGCCCACGTCCTGCGCCGCAACAAACCGGAGAATGGTCACGCGGCCAGTCTCCGGATCCACTTCCACGTCGCAGAACTGGCTGGAGAACCCGGGCGCCTGGCCGCCGGCATTCACCGACGCCGCGGCGGTGATCGGCCCGCCCGTCGCCGGAGCCTTCGCCGCGATCTCCCGCAGCGACAGCGGCTTGAAGTCGCCCACGTTCGCGCCCGCCGGCTTCGCGTAGCCGTCTTCCCAAACCACCGCGTCCGGATCGACGTCCCAGATGATCGCGGCGCGCTTGCACAGATCCTTCACCACGGTCTTCGTCGCGTTCACCACCGCGGTGCCCGTCGCGAACGTAACGCGCGACCCGCCGGTCACGTGCGTGTAGCCGACGGAACCCGTGTCGGCGACGATCGCCCGCACCTGGTTGTAATCGACGCCCAGCGTCTCCGCCGCCATCAGCGCCATGGATGCGCGCGAGCCGCCGACGTCCGGGCTGCCCGTCGCCACCAGCACCGTGCCGTCGGCATTCACCTGCACTGTCGCGCTGGATTCGCCGCCGCCGTTGAACCAGTAGCCGGACGCGACGCCGCGCCCCTGGTTCTTGCCCAGCTTTACTTTGTAAGCCGGGTGATCGAGCAGCGCCTGTAGAGTCTGCGAGTAGCCCTCATGCGCGTGCTTCGGCCCGAAGATCGTGGGCGTGCCGATATGCGCCGCGTTCTTCAGCCGCATCTCCACCGGGTCCATGCCGATCTTCTTGGCGCACATGTCCAGCACGCTCTCGACCGCGAAGGCGGAGATCGGCGAGCCAGGCGCGCGGTATGCCGCCGCCTTCGGCCGGTTGCTCACCACGTCGTAGCCAACCGCGCGCTGGTTCGGAATGTTATACGGCGCGAACGCGCACAGGCAGCCGTTCATGACCGGCGACCCCGGGAACGCGCCCGCCTGGAACTTGAAGATGCCGTCGGCGGCAACGATCGTGCCGTCCTGCTTGACGCCGAGCTTCACCCACATCGACGCGCCAGAGGTCGGGCCGGTGCCCTTGAACACTTCGTCGCGGCCCATCATCAGCCGCACCGGCCGGCCGGCCTTCTTCGACAGCAGGCAGGCGACGGGTTCGAGATACGTCACCGTCTTGCCGCCGAAGCCGCCGCCGATCTCCGCCGGATAGAATCGCAGATCGCCGATCTTCGCCTGCAGGATCTGCGCCGTCAGCGCGCGCATCTGGAAATGTCCCTGGCTGGAACTCCAGACTTCGCCCTGGCCGTCGGCCTCGATCTTGGCGACGCAGGCATGCGGCTCGATATACGCCTGGTGCACCGCGGCGGTCTTGAACTCGTGCTCGATCACCACGTCGGCCGAGGCGAAGCCGGCATCCAGGTCGCCGATCTTGAATTCCAGCCGCTTGGAGATGTTCGACGGCTTCGTCGGCGCCGGCTCGACGCCGCGGGTGATCATGTCGTCGAACAGCAGCGGGGCGTCGTCGGCCATTGCGGCGTCCACGTCGATGACGTGCGGCAGCACTTCGTACTGCACGTCGATCAGCGACAACGCTTCCTCGGCGATGCTCGCGCTCATGGCGGCGACGCCGGCGACGGCGTGGCCTTCATACAGCGTCTTCTCGCGCGCCATGATGTTGCGCGTGATGTGCCAGAAGTTCTGCGCGACCCGCTCCGGGCCGATGTATTCGAACTTCTGGTCCGGGAAATCCTTCGACGTGACGACGGCGAGCACGCCGCGCAGCGCCTCGGCCTTCGACGTGTCGATCGACAGGATGCGCGCGTGCGCGTGCGGCGAGCGCAGAATACGGCCATACAGCATGCCCGGCATCTTCAGGTCCGCGCCGTACTGCGCCCGGCCGGTCACCTTGGGAACGCCGTCGGGACGGATCGGCCGCGTGCCAACCCACTTGAAGCGCTTCACGGAGTCGCTGACGATCGCTGTATCGTTCACTGCACCCTCACTTGACTGCCTGGACTGCTCTGGTTGGGGGGCAGAGTCGCGCAGGCTGGGGGTAAAGGCAAGGGGTTGGGTGGGGAGGCAGCGGCGATGCTGCGCCGGGTGCGGGGTGGCGCGGCGGCGTATCGTCGTGTGGTCTTTCCCCAGCGGCATCGCCATGCACGGCCCCCCTGTGCCTCGTCCAAAGAGTGCGTCCAGCGGGGGCTTCGTCGAAAAGGTCGCAGCCGGTCGCCGATTTTGGCAAGAACCGTAGGCATGTAAAATAGTTCTTGCGTGGGTCAGCCTGTTGGCAGGGACGTTGGCGGGAAGTTCGGGTTATGCCGCGCGTGCGGCCGGGACGATGGACGCATCGATCGGGTAGGCAAGCGTATCGCCGATCAGCAATTCAACGATGGTCGGACCGTCCACGCGCGGCAGCAGCGCATCGCCGTTGGTCCAGCGCCACATCGCAGCGCCCTCACGTTCGACCGCCCACCAGCCGTCGGTCAGCCTTGGGTCGTCGAGCGCAATGTCGCTTGTCCCGCTGCTACCATGCATCACGATGCGGCGGACCATCACGCCCAGCCGGCGGCGGTCGTCGAGCCAGGGACGCGCTGCTGCTGGCGAGCCGGCGCGCGATCGCAGCCGCAGATCGTCAGTCGGTGGTGGCAGGACGCAGGTGTAACGATGATCGCTGCTCCGGATCGCCGGGTAGCGGCACGCACCAGAAACGATGCACAGCGCCGGATCGTTCGTGGTCTGCACCGCCGACAGAGCGTGGCCGAGCGCCGCGGCGCGGGCCGCAAGCGTATTCCAGATCGGCAGGACCTGCGCAGGTTGGGTATGAAAGGGAAGACAGGACAGGCTGCCGCGCCCCTCCTCCGCGTCGGTGCGATTCAGTCGGGGATGCAGCATCAATGGCGCATCGGCATTCTGGAACATGCCGCGATTGCCGGTGTCGAGGTAGCTTTCCGCTTCCAGGCCTTCGGCCAGCAGCAGATCGTGCTGGTCCAGCTCGACATGAAAATAATGGATGCGCGGCCAGCCGGGTTCCTGCCGGATCGTCGCGCCGTTAACGAGCAGACGGATCGGGATCAGCACGTCACCGATGGCGACGGCATGATCGGGCGACAGCAGCAGATCTCGCTGTGGTTGGCTGGGTGCGAAGGCATGGGCGGCAATGCGAATGGGCCAGACCTGTTGCGGATCCGGATGACGACGGCAATCGATCTCGCGTTGGCCGATCCATCTTATGGGCGACGGGCCGTTGAAACGCGTGTGCACGATATGGCCGATCGCCAGGTCTTCCACTGCGAGGTCGCCGCGGGTGCCGCGGATCCGGGTGCCGGCTGCGTAGCAGGCAGCAGCGACGTCGTAGCCGAGTGCGTTCAACAACTGCAGGTCAATAGCCGAGACGGTGTCCGCCACGCCCATGCTGGCGCCGGCGTCATACGAATCGGCCGTTACGCTGCTGGCCCAATCGCCCGGGTCGCCGCCGTTGCCGCCCTGGTTGGAGGGAAGCGAGTCATTGAGTGCGGCAGTCGTCGCACCGGTGGTGCCATCGTCGAACGAGATATAGCTGTTCTTCCCCGACGCATAGTCGTGCGTTCCGGCGCCGTCGAAACGCAACAGGTCCATCGGGGAGTAGAGCCCGGCCCCTTCTGTGGTTCCAAGCAGGTCAACGCGCCCCATGACCTCGGAGATTTCGTGCTCCAGGGCGCCGATGGCGTCGTACTCGCCGGGTACCGCACGATTGTTCGGATCGAAGGTGAATGGTGCGGTGTTGCTAAGTCCGATAAAGCCGATGACCGTTACGTTGTGCCCGATCGTCCCTATACCCAGCGCGATGGCTTCGCTCAGTGCAACGTCCCAACCCGTACCGCCGCTTTCCGGGTCGGTGGCCGGCAGCTCGCCGTCAAGCGCCGGGTCGTGCGCTTCCATCGCCGCAACCAGGCTGCCGTAATTAACGGCGGTTTCATCAGTGACGGTGAGGTTTTTCGTTCCCGGAGTGCTCTGGCTGATCGCTCCAGGTGCAAGTGTCCCGTTATCCTCTTCGCCCCATCCGAAGTCGATCGCGACCGTCATGGTGTTTTTTATTTCTGCTTCGTAAAATGACACCGCGACGCTTATCGCGCTCGTAATCGATCCCCACAGCGCGTTATTGGTGGTCTCGAGAGTGCTGATACTGCTGTCGTAGTTGATGACAATGTCGAAGGCGGGCCCCTTTGCTTGCGACTGTATGCCCTGGACGGGTTCGACGGTCCCAGCGTCGCTGCTCGGCTGGCTGTCATCGGCCGTACCGCCGGTTGTGACAGTGCCGGCCTCCTGGTGGCTCGCCGATGTGGCGGCAATCGGCACCAGTGGCGGGGTGAATCCCGGAAACGGATACGCTCCGCCGATGCCTCCGATTTCACCCCATGAGTTACCCGACCAGCCGGACCCGGCGAAGTCGATCGTGCCGCCGTTATGCAGGTGATCGCGACCGTTGCTGCGGTCTTCTGGTTCGAATGGCAACGCCCGGCCTCCACATAGGACCGCAGAACCGGCCCGTCTGGCTGCCGAATCCGGTCTAAAGATCACATAACCGTATCACAGTCCGCGGCAATCCGCATCCCTGCTACGCGAACCTGGACGGTTCCGTTCGCTCGAAAAAAACCGTGTCGGAGAAACAGCCAATGCGCGAGTTCCGGTCGGTTTGCACAACTTGGGCCGCGGTGACACGGTTCCGTCACGCCCCGTGGTGCCAAATCCCGCGGCTTCCTCTACCCTTCCCGCCGACACACCGGCAACGCGCCGCAGCATCCGGAGGAACCGGTCCATGAACGACCACCCGCACCACCACGGTCACGGCCTGAACATGCGCCCGCGCGACCGGCGCATCGCCGATGCCGGCCGCGTCGATCCCGCACTGCCGCCGCGTCTGCGTGAGCTGCTGGAACGCGGCAAGGCCGCCTCCGCGGAGCCGTTCGCCGGAGTGACCGCCGACGGCACGCCGCGTCCCGGCTTGTTCCCCTTGCATCGCTCCGGCGTTTCGGTGGCTCCCGTTGTGAAGGCGGCCGACGGGTTCCTCGCCGCACTGTCGCCGGCGGAACGCGATACCGCGTCCATGGCGATCGACAGCGCCGAGTGGCGGGAGTGGTCCAATATCCACCCCTACCTGATGCGCCACGGCGTCTCCTTGCGCGACCTGAACGGCACGCAGCGCGATGCGGCGCTGGCGCTGGTGCGCGAGAGCCTGAGCGCCGGCGGCTTCACCACCGCCCGCAACGTCATGAAGCTGAACGAGCATATCCGCGAGTTGACCGGACGCTCCGAGGAATACGGCGAATGGTACTATTGGCTCAGCGTCTTCGGCACGCCGTCGGAAACGCAGCCCTGGGGCTGGCAGATCGACGGCCACCACCTGATCGTCAACTGCTTCGTGCTGGGCGATCAGATCGTGCTGACGCCGCAGTTCCTGGGGTCGGAGCCGGTGGTCGCCGAATCAGGCGCATACGCCGGTACCCGCGTGTTCGCAGAGGAGGAAGCGAAAGGCTTCGCCCTGATGCACGCATTGTCGCCGGCGCAGCGGGCGGAGGCCACCATCAGCCAGGACCTGCCGATGGAGGTCTTCACCGCCGCGTTCCGCGACAACATGACGCTTGAGTATCAGGGCATCGGCTACGACCGCCTGACCCCGGACCAGCAGGCGCTGCTGCTCGATGTGATCAACGTATATGTCGGGCGCATCCGTCCCGGCCACGCCGAGATCCGGCTGGACGAAGTGACAGCGCATCTGCCCGAGACGTGGTTCGCCTGGATGGGCCGTTGCGATTCCGACAGCCCGTTCTATTACCGCGTGCACAGCCCGGTGATCCTGATCGAGTTCGATCACCAGCGCGGCATCGCGCTGGACAACGACGAGCCGTCACGCAACCACATTCACACGCTGGTACGCACGCCGAACGGCAACGATTACGGCAAGGACCTGCTGCGCCAGCATTACGAGCAGCATGACCACGCGCACCCGCACTCGCCGCATCGGCGCGGATTGGAGTAGGCCGAGGACGACGGCGCGCCGTCAGCCGACCTTGCGGGTGCGGCGGCGCTTCTGTTTGTCGATCAGCGCAAGAGTTGCGGCGATGTCGGCTTCGGTGGTGACCGGCCGCAGCTCCGTATCGTCCGGATGACGCTTGCCCACGCGCTTAGGGTCATAGCGTCCCCTGTTCGGGTCGTTCATATCGACCCAAACGAGATTCTCATCGCATAAGCCGGTACCAGATTTCTCTTTCATGATATTCCGCATTCCAGGCAGTGATAAGGTGGCATGCCCTGCCGGACCGAGTATAGACCACCACGTAGAGTTCGCCCAGCACTTCTCCGATAACGTGGTATCGTGTCTCTGAATACGATCGTGTGTCCTCCCGTTCGAGAACATACGCGGGGAACATGCGGGCGATGTGGCCAAGATCGAACCCGCGCCAGGCGAATACCTCCTCGCTCTTGCGCGGGTTGAATCCGATTCGGTCGAACGTCCGATAGACGACGCGGAACGGTCGTGGCGGTGGCGGCATCCGCTCCGTATCGCACCGTCTCCTTGCCAATCCGCTAACACCAGGCGCCGAAAGTCTTGACGCATGCGGCATCGATGCTCCCCGTCATGGCCGGGCTTGACCCGGCCATCTACCCCCGGTCGATCGTGCGTGGATGGCCGGGTCAAGCCCGGCCATGACGGTGGGGCGCGATGCCGGCGCCACCGGATAGCGAGTCGGTACTTTCGGCTCCTGGTATAACACCCGGTGCCTTGCCGCCGACGCCGGCCTCCCGCAGGATCGCCGCCGCAACCGGGGGAACGCCGCATGGGCCTGCACATCGACTACTACGTGTCGCTGAACTCGCCGTGGACCCACATGGGCAGCGCGCGCATCGAGGCAATGGCCATCGCGAACAACGCCACCATGCGCATCTGGCCGGTCGATTTCGGCACCGTGTTCGCCGGTTCCGGCGGATTGCCGCTGCCGCGCCGGTCGTCGCAGCGCCAGGCCTATCGCCTGATGGAGCTGCGGCGCTGGCGCGAGCACCTCAGCATCCCCATCAACATCGAGCCGAAGCACTTCCCCGCGAACGAATCGTTATCCGCGCCGTGCATCATCGCGGTGCGCGAGACGATCGGCGAGCAGCCTGCGATCAAGCTGGCGCATCGCGTGCTGAAGGCGGTGTGGCAGAACGAGCTGAACCCCGGCGATCCCGCGGTGCTGGCGGTGTTGATCAAGGACGTGGGCCTCGATCCCGACGCGGTGATGCAACTGGGCGCCGACCCGAAATGGACCGAGATGCGCAAGCGCGACACCCAGGCGGCGCTCGATCGCGGCGTGTTCGGCGCGCCGAGCTATGTGATCGGCGACGAGGTCTTCTGGGGCCAGGACCGGCTCGAATTCGTGCAGCGCCGCCTGGCGCGCGGCTGACCTCCATGCGCGTATTCACCATCCTGCCGCAGCGTCATTGGACGGACGTCGCAGCGGCCGCACGCGATGCCGAGGCGGTCGGGTTCGACGCGGTGATGACGGTCGAACTGAACCATGATTGGTACGCGCCGCTGGCTTTCGCGGCGCTGGGAACGCAGCGCGTCGAACTCACCCCGTCCGTTGCGGTCGCGTTCCCGCGCAGCCCGACCGTGCTGGCGCAGCAGGCCTGGGACCTGCACGCCAATTCCGGCGGCCGGTGCGTGCTGGGGTTAGGCAGCCAGGTGAAAGGCCATAACGAACGCCGCTTCGGAATTGCGTGGACCCCGCCGGCCCCGCGGCTGCGCGATTACGTGCGTGCGCTGCGTGCGGTGTGGCGTTGTTGGGAAACCCGCGGGCGGCTGAACTTCGACAGTCCGAACTATAAATTGACGCTGATGACGCCGGATTTCTCGCCGGAGCCGACGGGACTGCCGATGGTGCCGGTGACCATTGCCGCGGTGGGCGAGGGGATGCTGCGCGTCGCCGGCCAGGTGGCGGATGGGGTGAGGCTGCATCCGCTGTGCTCGCGCCTTTATCTGGAGCAGGTTTGTCTGCCTAACATCATGGAGGGCATGCGCCGGTCCGGCCGCAATCGCGCGCATTTCGACGTGCATGGCGGCGGGTTCATCGCCACCGGTCCCGACGAAGCTGCCGTGGCGAAGGCGATGGAGGCCGTACGCCGGCGCATCGGCTTCTATGGCTCCACGCGCACCTATCTGCCGATCCTGGCGCTGCACGGCCTGGAAGACCTCGGCATGAAGCTGCATCGCATGTCGGTGGAAGGCCGCTGGGATGCGATGGCAGCGGAAGTGTCCGACGACGCGGTGCGCATGTTTGCCGCCTGCGGCACGTTCGACGAACTGCCGCGCGCGATCGAACAGCGGTTCGGCGGTGCGGCGGATTCGATCGATCTGCATTTCCCAGCCGAAACGCCGCTGGAACTGCAACGCGAATTGCTGACCGACATCCGTCGCATCCCCCACACCTTCGCGGGTTTCGACACGAACTGGCAGGAGTAATCCGATGGCTGCTCCCATGTTCCGCTTCGATCCGGTGCAACTGCCGCCGGAAGCTGTCGCGCTGCGTCACGAGGTGCGTGCGTTCATCAAGCAGCACGAGAACCTGATGGGATTCTCCCGCGGCGAGTTCAACCGCGACTTCAGCCGCGCGATGGGCAAGCGGGGCTGGATCGGCATGACCTGGCCGACGCAATACGGCGGCCACGAACGCAGCAGCTTCGAACGTTACGTGGTGATCGAGGAAATGCTGGTCGCCGGCGCGCCGCTGTCTGCACACTACACCGGCGACCGGCAAAGCGGCCCGAACCTCCTGCGCTTCGGTACCGAGGAGCAAAAGCAGTTCTTCCTGCCAAAGATCGCCGCCGGGGAGCTGACGTTCTGCATCGGCATGAGCGAACCAAATTCCGGTTCGGACCTTGCCGGCACGCGCACCCGCGCCGTGAAGGTCGATGGCGGTTACAAGATCAACGGCAGCAAGCTCTGGACCTCCAACGCGCACCGTGCCGACTATGCCATCCTGTTCTGCAAGATGGCGCAGGAGAACCAGCAGGAGGTCGATCGCCATGCCGGCGCCACGCAATTCCTGCTGCCGCTGAAATCCCCCGGCATCGAGGTCCGCCCCGTGCGCAATCTGCTCGGCGAGCACCACTTCAACGAAATCTTCCTGACCGACGTGTTCGTTCCGGACTGGCTGCTGCTGGGCAAGGAAGGCAACGGCTGGAATCAGGTCACCAGCGAACTCGCATTCGAACGCAGCGCGCCGGACCGCTTCCTGGTGTTGTTCCAGATGCTGCGCGAGATGGTGCGCATGGCCGGTCCGACGCCCGACCGCGCCACGGCCGCCGCGCTGGGCAAGCTGATCGCGCAGCTTGCCACGTTGCGCAGCATGTCGCTGTCGATCGCGGGGATGTTGCAGGAGGGACTGCAGCCGAACAACGAATCGGCGGTGGTGAAAGATCTGGGGACGCGGTACGAGCAGGATATTCCGGTGGTGGCGCGGCAGTTGTTTCCAACGGAACCGGAGCTGGATGCCGTGGAGACCTACGTGTCGATGATCGCGCGCAGCACGATGAATGCGCCGCGGTTTTCGATCCAGGGTGGCACTCGTGAAATCCTGCGTGGCATCATCGCCCGCGGCCTCGGGCTGCGTTGAAGGAGGGCCCGCATCATGGCCATGCGCGACGAAACCCGGATGCTGTTGGAAAGCGTGGGACGCTTGTTCGAGGACAAGTGTTCCAAGCAGGTGGTCGATCGAGCCGAAAAGGGCGAGTTCGCCGCGGAACTTTGGCAGGCGATCAGCGAGACCGGCGTGCCGTTGGCCGCGCTTCCCGAATCCGCCGGTGGAGCCGATGCGGAATGGTCCGACCTTTATGCCGTGCTTCGCGTCGCCGGCCGTTACGCCGCGCCAATCCCTCTGGCCGAGACGATGCTGGCCGGTTGGATCGCTGCGGCTGCCGGACTGGAACTTTCCGATGGGCCGATGACCGTGGGACCGGTGCGCGCCGGCGACTCTCTTAAGTTAGCGCGTGACGGCAATGGCTGGCGACTGTCCGGCCGCGCCAGCCGTCTGCCGTATGCGGGTGCGGCGCGGCGTATCGTTCTGCTGGCGGATGGGCCGGATGGCGAGATGGCGGTGACGCTGAATGGCACGGAAGGCGCCGACGTGGCACACGGCCGCAACATTGCCGGCGAGCCGCGTGACACGCTGGCATTCTCCGGCCTGCGTCTGTCGGCCGATGCGGCGGCGCCGATCGGCAGCGGAACGACCCGCGCGGCGCTGTACCGCCGCGGTGCGCTGGCCCGCGCCACGATGATGTCGGGTGCGTTGGAACGCGCGATGGACCTCGCGGTCAACTACGCGCAGGAGCGCCAGCAGTTCGGCCGGCCGATCTCCAAATTCCAGGCGGTGCAGCAGAACCTCGCAGTGCTGGCCGGACAAACCGCGGCCGCCGTCGCCGCTGCCAATGTCGGCATCGACGCGCTATCGCGCAACGATCCGGACGCGGAGGAATTCTACGTCGCTGTCGCCAAGACGCGCGTGGGCGAGGCGGCAACCCTGGCCTGCGAGATCGCCCACCAGGTGCACGGCGCTATCGGCTTTACCCAGGAATACGCGCTGCAGCTATCGACGCGGCGGCTATGGTCATGGCGCGAGGAATTCGGTCCCGACCCCGAATGGGCTGCTCGCGTCGGCGCCTTCATCTGCGCCCGTGGCGCCGATCAGCTTTGGCCGACGCTCACCGCCCTGTAATCACGCGGCCGTTGTGCCGCCATTGCAATCAAAAAGTGGTGAACGGCACCCGCGATTTGTGCTGACGACCTTCCGGCACGGCAATGCTGCGCATCCGGACCATTCTCCGATCGACGTTTCTTGCCGATTTTTCATGCACTTTTCGTGATCCTTCAGATCAAATGACGTTGCATGCGCCGCGTTCACGGACGCGTTACCAAACCCCGTCGGAAAATAACACGCTGGACTGCCGGAAGCTGTCATCAATAAGTTATCGGCTCGCGATGCGGCGAGGTGGGGCATCCCACCTGGCCGCATCGCACTTGTCTTCACAAAGAATGCGAGGGGCGCGGCCTGATGGAACTGAACCACAGCGGTGTTGCCGAGAACCCGTCCGTTGACCAGATCCCCGACGTCGCTGGCTTCGCTGCCGAGGCAGACCCCGAGCCGACCAACGGCACGCTGAACGGACACTCCACCTTCGGGCTGCACGAACTGCTGCACGCGTTGCAGGCGATGCGCACGGGCGACTTCTCGGTCCGGCTGCCCGGCGACCGCACCGGCCTGGAAGGCAAGATTGCCGACGCATTCAACGAAATCGTCGCCGCCAATGAGTGCATGGCGGAGGAGCTGGAGCATGTCGGCCAGGTGGTCGGCCGCGAGGGCAAGACCCGCACGCGCGTTCGCTTCGGCCTGTCCGGCGGCGCCTGGGGCGACATGGAAAGCTCCGTCAACCAGCTTATCGACGATCTGTTGTGGCCGACCACCGCCGTGACGCACGCGATTACCGCCGTGGCGCAGGGCGACCTGCTGCAAACGGTTCGGTTGGATGTCGATGGCCGCCCGTTGCAGGGCGAATTCCTGCGTCTGGCGACCATTGTGAATACGATGATCAAACAATTGTCGGTGTTCACGTCCGAGGTTACGCGCGTCGCGCGCGAGGTCGGCACCGACGGCAAGCTGGGTGGCCAGGCGCAGGTGCGCGAGGTGACCGGCGTGTGGAAGGACCTGACCGAGTCGGTGAACTCGATGGCGTCCAACCTGACGGCACAGGTGCGCAACATCGCCGAGGTGACCATCGCTGTGGCGAACGGCGACCTGTCGAAGAAGATCACCGTCGATGTGCGCGGCGAAATTCTGCAGCTCAAGGAAGCCATCAACACGATGGTGGATCAGTTGCGGTCGTTCGCCTCGGAAGTGACGCGCGTGGCGCGCGAGGTCGGCACGGAAGGAAAACTGGGCGGCCAGGCGGTGGTGCCCGGTGTGGCCGGCACATGGAAAGACCTGACCGACTCGGTGAACGCGATGTGCGGCAACCTGACCGACCAGGTGCGCAACATCGCCCAGGTGACCACCGCCGTGGCGCGCGGCGACTTGTCGCGCAAGATCACCGTGGATGTGCGCGGCGAAATTCTTGAATTGAAGGACACCATCAACACGATGGTGGACCAGTTGAACGCGTTCGCCTCGGAAGTAACACGCGTGGCGCGCGAAGTCGGAACCGAGGGACGGCTCGGCGGCCAGGCGGCGGTGCCCGGTGTGGCCGGCACGTGGAAAGACCTGACCGACAGCGTCAACTCGATGGCGTCCAACCTGACCAGCCAGGTTCGCAACATTGCCGAGGTGGCAACGGCCATCGCACGCGGCGACCTGTCGAAGAAGATCACCGTGAACGTGTCAGGCGAGATTTTGCAGTTGAAGGAAACCATCAACACGATGGTCGATCAGCTCAATGCCTTCGCCGGCGAGGTGACCCGCGTGGCGCGCGAGGTCGGCACCGAAGGGCGGCTGGGCGGGCAGGCCAACGTGCTGGGCGTGGCCGGCACATGGAAAGACCTGACGGAATCAGTGAACTCCATGGCGTCCAACCTGACGGCGCAGGTTCGCAACATCGCCGAGGTGACGATCGCCGTGGCGAACGGCGACCTGTCGAAGAAGATCACCGTGAACGTGTCGGGCGAGATTCTGCAATTGAAAGAGACCATCAACACGATGGTCGATCAGTTGAACCGCTTCGCCGGCGAGGTGACGCGTGTCGCGCGCGAGGTGGGAACCGAAGGGCGATTGGGTGGCCAGGCGCAGGTGTCCGGTGTGGCCGGCACATGGAAGGACCTGACCGACAACGTGAACTTCATGGCGTCCAACCTGACAGGTCAGGTGCGCAACATCGCCGAGGTGGCCACCGCGGTTGCGCAGGGCGACCTGTCGAAGAAGATCACCGTGAACGTGTCGGGTGAGATTCTACAATTGAAAGAGACCATCAACACGATGGTCGATCAGTTGAACGCCTTCGCCGGCGAGGTGACGCGCGTTGCGCGCGAGGTCGGCACCGAAGGGCGATTGGGCGGACAGGCCAACGTGCCGGGCGTGGCCGGCACATGGAAAGACCTGACCGACAGCGTGAACTCCATGGCGTCGAACCTGACAGGCCAGGTGCGCAACATCGCCGAGGTGGCGACCGCCATCGCCAACGGCGACCTGTCGCGCAAGATCGCGGTGGACGTGCGCGGCGAGATCCTTCAGTTGAAGGAAACGCTGAACACGATGGTGGATCAGTTGAACCGCTTCGCCGGCGAGGTGACTCGCGTCGCGCGTGAGGTGGGCACCGAAGGCAAGCTGGGCGGACAGGCGCAGGTGCCCGGCGTGGCCGGCACGTGGAAAGACCTGACCGACAGCGTGAACTCGATGGCCGGCAACCTGACCGCGCAGGTTCGTAACATCGCCGAGGTGACCACCGCCGTGGCGCGTGGCGACCTGTCACGCAAGATTACGGTGGACGTGAAGGGCGAAATTCTCGAACTGAAGAACACCATCAACACGATGGTGGACCAGTTGAATGCGTTCGCTTCGGAAGTGACGCGCGTGGCGCGCGAAGTGGGCACCGAAGGCAAGCTGGGCGGCCAGGCGCTGGTGCCAGGCGTGGGCGGCACGTGGAAAGACCTGACCGACAACGTGAACTTCATGGCGTCCAACCTGACAGGCCAGGTGCGCAACATCGCCGAGGTGGCGACCGCCATCGCCAGCGGCGACCTGTCGAAAAAGATCACCGTCGATGTGCGCGGCGAGATCCTGTTGTTGAAGGAAACGCTGAACACGATGGTCGATCAGTTGCGTTCCTTCGCCGCGGAAGTGACGCGCGTGGCGCGCGAGGTCGGCACCGAAGGACGACTGGGCGGACAGGCCGTGGTGCCTGGCGTGGCCGGCACATGGAAAGACCTGACCGACAACGTGAACCTGCTGGCGGCAAACCTGACCACGCAGGTTCGTAACATCGCCGAGGTGACCACGGCCGTGGCGCGCGGCGACTTGTCGCGCAAGATCACCGTCGATGTGAAAGGCGAAATCCTGGAGCTGAAGAACACCATCAACACGATGGTGGATCAGTTGAACGCGTTCGCCTCGGAAGTCACCCGCGTGGCGCGCGAGGTGGGCACCGAAGGCAAGCTGGGCGGACAGGCTGCGGTGCCCGGCGTGGCCGGCACGTGGAAGGACCTGACCGACACCGTGAACGTCATGGCTGCTAACCTGACCGAACAAGTGCGCGGCATCGTCAAGGTGGTGACCGCTGTCGCCAACGGCGCGTTGAACCAGAAGCTGACGATGAACTCGAAGGGCGAGGTCGCGGCGCTGGCCGAAACAATCAACAACATGACGGATACGCTGGCCACGTTCGCCGACCAGGTGACGACGGTGGCACGCGAAGTCGGCGTGGAAGGGCGGTTGGGCGGACAGGCAAACGTGCCAGGCGCATCCGGCACGTGGAAGGACCTGACCGGCAACGTGAACCTGCTGGCGGCGAACCTGACGACCCAGGTGCGCGCCATCGCCGAGGTCGCCACCGCGGTGACCAAGGGCGACCTGACGCGATCCATTCAGGTGGAGGCGCGCGGTGAGGTTGCCGAGCTGAAAGACAACATCAACACGATGATCGACAATCTCCGTCTGACGACGGAGCGCAACACGCAGCAGGATTGGCTGAAGACGAACCTGGCGCGGTTTACCAACATGCTGCAGGGGCAGCGCGATCTGGCCACGGTGGGCCGCATGCTGCTTTCGGAACTCGCGCCGCTGATCAACGCGCAGAATGGCGTGATCTATCTGGTCGATGTGGACAATGTCGTAAGCCAGGACCTGCGGCTGTTGGCTTCCTACGCGGATGCCGGCGATCTCGGGCATCCGGAGCACTTGAATCTTGGGCAAGGGCTGATCGGGCAGTGTGCGGCGGACGGCAAGCGCATGCTGCTGACTCACATTCCGCAAAATGCCGTGCCGATCCGCTCCGGCTTGTTCCAGGCGATGCCGAGCAACGTCGTGGTGCTGCCGGTGTTGTTCGAAGGCCAGGTCAAGGCGGTGATCGAGTTGGCGTCGGTGGGTTCGTTCGGCGATCTGCAGATGTCGTTCCTGGAGCAGCTTACGTCCGGTATCGGCATCGTGCTGAACTCGATCGAGGCGACGATGCAGACCGAGGGTCTGCTGAAGCAGTCGCAGCAATTGGCCACCGAGCTGCAGATGCAGCAGAGCGAGCTGCAGCAGACCAACGAACAGTTGGAGCAGAAGGCGCAGCAACTTGCGGAACGCAACGTCGAGGTGGAGAGGAAGAATCAGGAAATCGAACAAGCGCGGCGTGCGGTGGAAGACAAGGCAGCCGAGCTCGCTCTGACATCGAAGTACAAGTCCGAGTTCCTGGCTAACATGTCGCACGAGCTGCGCACGCCGCTGAACTCGATCCTGATCCTGGGCCAGCAGCTTACCGACAACCCGGAGGGCAACCTGACGCCGCGGCAGGTCGAGTTCTCCCGCACCATCCACGCGGCGGGCACCGACCTGTTGAACCTGATCAGCGACATTCTGGACCTGTCGAAGATCGAGTCTGGTACGGTGTCGGTGGATGCGGAGGAAATCTCCTTTGCCAACCTGACGGAAACCGTCACCCGTCCGTTCCGTCACGAGGCGGAAAGCCGTGGGCTGTTCTTTGACGTGCAGGTTGATGCGACGCTGCGGACGATCGTTACCGACAGCAAGCGGTTACAGCAGGTGTTGAAGAACCTGCTGTCGAACGCTTTCAAGTTCACAGAACATGGCGGGGTGAGGCTGGGCATCTCCACGGTGCCTGGTGGCTGGACGGGCGATCATCCGGTGCTGAAACTTGCGCCGACCGTTATAGCGTTCGAGGTGACGGACACGGGCATCGGCATTCCTCCGGAAAAGCAGCGCATCATCTTCGAGGCGTTCCAGCAGGCCGACGCCAGCACCAGCCGTAAGTACGGCGGCACGGGTCTTGGTCTTGCGATCAGTCGCGAACTGTCCAGCCTGCTGGGCGGCGAGATCCAATTGCGCAGCCGCCCGAGTTCGGGCAGCACGTTTACTCTGTATCTGCCGTTGAACTATGTCGGCCCGTCGGGCGCACGTGCCGCGATCACGGAAAGCATGCCGCGCATTATCGAGCCAATGCCGCATGTCACGACACGTTTGGCCGAACGGCCGCTCGATCAGGTGGCCGACGACCGAGCCAATCTGCAACCCGAGGATACCGTGCTGCTGATTGTCGAAGACGATCCGCACTACGCGCGCGTACTGGTGGATCTCGCGCACGATAACGGCTTGAAGGTGCTGGTGGCGCAGCGTGGTGCCGATGCACTGGCACTTGCACGGGAGTACCAACCCACGGCGGTATCACTGGATGTGTTCCTGCCGGACATGCTGGGTTGGACAGTGTTGAGCCAGCTCAAGCAGAATCCGGCGACCCGGCATATTCCGGTGCAGATCGTGACACTGGATGAAGACCGTCAGCACGGCCTCGCACGCGGCGCGTTCAGTTTCATGACCAAGCCGACGACGACCGAAGGTCTTGAGCTCGCGCTTTCCAAAATCACCGACTACGCCAAGCCGCGGCGCAAGCGCCTGCTTGTGGTCGAAGACAACCCCATGGAGCAGCTCTCCATTACCGAACTGCTGGGGCATGACGACATCGATATCGAAACGGTGGAGACGGGCAAACATGCCATCCGGCGGCTGCATGAGGAGCCAGCGGATTGCGTAGTGCTCGATCTGCGCCTGCCCGACATGTCCGGCTTCGAAGTGCTGGAGACGATCCGCGACGATGAGTCGTTGGCTAACGTGCCAGTTGTGGTCTTCACCGGACGCGAATTGTCGCCAGAGGAGGACGCTCAGCTTCACACCATGGCGCGCAGCGTCGTGGTAAAAGGCGTCGAATCGCCCGAGCGGCTGCTCGACGAAACGGCCTTGTTCCTGCATCGCGTCGTGTCCGATCTGCCGCCGGACAAGCAGCGGATGCTGGAGCGGCTGCACAGCTCCGACGAGAACCTGGTTGGGCAGAAGGTGCTGCTGGTCGATGACGACGCACGCAACATCTTTGCCCTGTCCAGTGTGCTGGAGCGGCGCGGGATGCAGGTGCTCACGGCGACGACTGGACGGGAAGCGATCAACCTGTTGGATTCCGACCCGAGTGTTGCCATCGTCCTGATGGACATCATGATGCCGGAGATGGACGGCTATCAGACGATGCAGGTGATTCGTGCGGACCCCGCCTTCCGGCGCCTGCCGATCATTGCGCTGACGGCCAAGGCGATGAAGGGCGATCGCGAGAAGTGCCTGGAAGCCGGCGCGTCCGACTATCTGGCAAAGCCTGTGAATACGGAACAGCTTTTGTCCGCCTTGCGGATTTGGCTGCACCGCTAACGAGGATTTCCGCCTGTGAATGTTATCACGCACACGCCGTTAGAGAAGGTGAACATCCTTCTCGTCGATGACCAGCCCGCCAAGCTGCTGAGCTATGAGGTCATTCTCGGCGAGCTGGGCGAGAACCTGGTGAAGGCCAACTCGGCCAACGAGGCACTTGAGCAATTGCTCAGGAACGAGATCGCCGTCGTGCTGATCGATGTCTGCATGCCGGACCTCGATGGTTTCGAGCTGGCCGCGATGATTCGCGAGCATCCGCGGTTCAAGCGAACGGCGCTCATTTTCGTCTCGGCGATCATGATGTCGGATCTGGACCGGCTGCGCGGGTATGAGCTCGGTGCCGTGGATTATGTGCCGGTGCCGTTTACGCCGGAGCTGCTGCGCGCCAAGGTGCGGGTGTTCGCCGATCTTTACCGCAAGACACGGGATCTCGAGCTGCTGAACAGCGAGCTCGAGCGGCGGGTTGAGGAGCGGACCGCAGAGCTGGCGCAGGCCAATGCCGACCTGGAGCGTCGGGTCGAGGAGCGCACGCGCGAGCGCGAGGCGGCGCTGGCGCAAGTGCACGAGATGCAGAAGATGGAGAGTCTGGGCCAGCTTACAGGTGGCGTGGCGCACGACTTCAACAATCTGCTTATGGTGATCCTGGGGAACCTGCAGCTTCTGCGAAAGCGCGTGCCGGATGAGCCGCGCTTCACCCGGCTGATCGATGGCGCGATGCAGGGTGCCGATCGCGGCGCGACGCTGACCAAGCGCATGCTGGCCTTCGCGCGCCGGCAGGAGCTGAAGCCGGAGACAGTCGATGTGATGCGGCTGGTCAGTGGCATGGAAGAGCTGCTGCGTCGCACGTTAGGGCCGACCATACAGATCAGCATTGATTCCCGTCACGACCTGCCGGCGATTCGCGTCGATCCAAATCAACTCGAGCTGGCATTGTTGAATTTAGCGTTGAATGCACGCGACGCGATGCCGCTGGGCGGGCGGCTCGGCATTGCGGCGCAGCGCAAATCGTCTCGCGGCGGACCCGCGGGTCTGGCTAACGGCGATTACGTTTGCGTTGCGGTGACGGACAGCGGCACGGGGATGGACCAACCGACGTTGAAACGCGCGACCGAGCCGTTCTTCACAACGAAAGGTGCCGGCAAGGGCACGGGCCTTGGACTTTCGATGGTGGATGGGCTTGCCGCGCAGTCTGAAGGCGCGATGCGCATCACCAGCCGGGTCGGTTCGGGCACCACCGTGGAATTGTGGCTGCCGGTGTCGGAACGTGTCGCGGCCGAGGTGCCTGCGTCCACGGCGACCATTTCCGGGTCGGGCCGTTGCTTTCGCATCATGGTGGTGGATGACGATCTGCTGATTGGCGCTGCGACCGCGGCGATGCTGGAAGACCTCGGGCATGTGGTTGTTGAATCGACGTCAGGTGCACGGGCGTTGGACATGCTGCGGTTGGGTGCGAAAGTCGATCTGGTGATCACCGATCAGGCCATGCCGAACATGACCGGAACGGAACTGGCGCGTCAGATCAAGCAAGATTGGCCGCGTCTGCCGATCGTTCTGGCGACTGGATACGCGGATCTTCCGAATGGTGAGGACCCGGGATTGCCGCGATTGTCCAAGCCATACCGACAGGAAGAACTGGCCACGGTCATCGCGACCGTGTTCGAAGGCAGCGATGCAGGCAACGTGATTTCGCTCGACGCTGCCAGGCGCGCCTGATCTGTTAGTTGCGGTACGAACCGCCGTCAGGCTGTTCGTAGTCCGCCGCGTTGTTCGATCAGCGTCGCGACCTCCGTGACACCGACGCCGGCGCGGATATTGGCGAACACGAACGGCCTCTCCCCGCGCATCCTGCGTGCGTCGCGATCCATTATCTCCAGGCTGGCGCCGACGAATGGCGCGAGGTCTATCTTGTTGATCACCAGAAGATCGCTGCGTGTGATGCCGGGGCCGCCTTTGCGGGGGATCTTGTCGCCGGCCGACACGTCGATGACGTAGATCGTCAGATCCGCAAGCTCCGGGCTGAACGTTGCTGCGAGGTTGTCGCCGCCGCTTTCTATCAGAACCATATCGAGTGCAGGAAACCGCCGGCATAGATCGTCAACACCGGCCAGGTTTATCGATGCATCCTCGCGGATTGCGGTATGCGGACAGCCGCCGGTTTCGATGCCAAGGATGCGTTCCGGCGGCAGCGATCCGGCGCGGGTGAGGAATTCGGCATCTTCTTTTGTGTAGATGTCGTTGGTGATGGCAGCGATGTCGTAGCGGTCACGCATGTGTTTGCACAAGGCGTCCATCAACGCGGTCTTGCCGCTGCCGACCGGACCGCCGATGCCGACACGCAGCGGGCCATTGGGGGATTTCAGGGTCATGATCGGAATAGCCTTGTGTATTGCGTTTCATGGCGCATGGCGGCGAGGTCGGAGCGGAAAGCGCAACCGCCGATCGCATCCAGCGTGGTGTCGCGAGTTTCGTCGGCGAGGTTGAGAACGGCAGGTTCCAACGCCGCGAGTACGCGCAGGCCATCGGTCTGGCCAAGCGGTACGAGACGAACAGCGGCGGAGATCAGGTTGGCGGCGAATGCCTGGATGTAGGCCGCTGCCGTTGCGTCCTCGCTGACGCCGTGCCAGCCGGCAATGGCGCCGACGGCTACCGGGTAGGGGATTTGCTGCGGTAGTTGTGGGCCCCCCCAGACGCGGGCCGCGCGCAGAAAAGCTGTGCCCTGGCCAATGGTTTCGGCAAGCCGTTCGCGCGCCGGCGCGATGGCAGCCGCAAGCTCCACGATCCCGTCGAGCGTTGCTGGGTCGCGTGCCGCGCGGTGCGCATGACGCAGCAGGATCGCGTCGCTGCGGCCGCTGCCATGCAGCAGGATATCGGTCAGCCAATCGCGCAGCGTGTTGGCGTCGGAAATGTCGCCGGCTTCTACCGCCCATTCCAGCCCGTGGGAGCAAGCGAACGCGCCGGTGGGAAACGCGGGGGAAAGCCAGGCTAACAGGCGCAGCAGCGAGCCGGGTGCGAGATCGCCGCCGCCGCCAATGCCGCAAGTTGGTGTCTCAATGATCATGATGATGGTGTCCGCCAGCATAGGCGCCGGTCGCCGGGTCGAATGGTGCCTCAATCGCATCGACGTGGCCGCCGAGGCCTTCCACCATCTCCTCGATCACATGATCGGCGCGGATGCGCAGACGATCGCCCAGTACCTGCACTGGCAGATGCCGGTTGCCGAGGTGCCAGGCGATGAGGACCAATTCGCCCTCATCGTGCGCGTGGATTTCCAGCAGCTTTTCCGGACGGGCGCGGATCCGAACCACACCTCCCGTTTCCAGCGAAAGCCCGTCGCCGTCGCGCAGGTGCGTCGCATGTGGAAGATCGACCAGCACTTCGGTGCCGCGCTCGCCGTGCAGTACAATGCGGCGGCGATGACGATCCTCGTAATCAAGCAGGACGCGGTCCACCTCGTGTGCCGCGTTCCAGGTTCCGGCCAAGAGAACTTGGGTGGCACGCATCAGAACAGAAAGTAACGTTGTGCCATCGGCAGGATGGTCGCAGGTTCGCAGGTCAACAGCACGCCGTCGGCGCGCACTTCGTAGGTTTCCGGGTCCACCTCGATGACGGGTGTCGCATCGTTGTGGATCATTGATTTCTTGCTGATGCCGCCGCGGACGTTGGTCACCGGCAGCAGGCGGCGGTGCAGTCTCAGTGCGTCGCCGATGCCGGCATCCAGCGCCGCTGTCGAAACGAACGTGACACAGCTTTCCGCCATGGCATGGCCGAATGCGCCGAACATCGGCCGGTAGTGCACGGGCTGCGGCGTGGGGATCGAGGCGTTCGGGTCGCCCATTGGCGCGCATGCGATGCTGCCGCCTTTGATTATCAGGTCGGGCTTCACGCCGAAGAACGCCGGCGACCACAGTACCAGATCGGCGAGCTTGCCCTGCTCGATCGAGCCGATCTCCTGCGCCAGGCCCTGCGCGATCGCGGGGTTGATGGTGTATTTGGCGATATAACGCTTCACCCGCGCGTTGTCCGCGGCACCGTCGCCAGGCAACGATCCACGCTGCGTCTTCATCTTATGCGCGGTCTGCCAGGTGCGGATGATCACCTCGCCGACGCGGCCCATCGCCTGGCTGTCGGATGACAGCATGGATAACGCGCCGATGTCGTGCAGGATGTCTTCCGCCGCGATCGTCTCCTTGCGGATGCGGCTTTCGGCAAAGGCAACATCTTCGGGGATGGAGCTGTCCAGGTGATGGCAGACCATCAGCATGTCCAAGTGCTCGTCCAGCGTGTTGGCTGTGTAGGGGCGGGTCGGATTGGTCGAGCTGGGCAGCACATTCGCCAGGCCGGCAACCTTGATGATGTCGGGCGCATGTCCGCCGCCGGCGCCTTCCGTATGGAAGGCGTGGATGGTGCGCCCCTTGAAAGCGGCGATGGTGTCTTCGACGAAGCCGGACTCGTTCAACGTGTCGGTGTGGATCATCACCTGCACGTCGTAGCGATCCGCGACGGACAGCGCGCAGTCGATCGCCGCCGGCGTGGTGCCCCAGTCTTCATGCAGTTTCAAACACGAAGCGCCGGCGCGGAGCATTTCCTCCAACGCCGCAGGCTGTGACGCGTTGCCCTTGCCGGCGAACGCGAGATTGACCGGCAATCCTTCAGCGGCCTGCAACATGCGCGCGAGATGCCACGGTCCCGGCGTACACGTGGTCGCCGCTGTTCCTGTCGCCGGTCCCGTGCCACCGCCGACCATCGTGGTGATGCCGGATGCGATTGCGTCTTCCACCTGTTGTGGACATATGAAATGAATATGGCTGTCGATGCCGCCGGCAGTCAGGATCTTGCCTTCGCCGGCAATGATCTCGGTGCCCGGGCCGATGATGATATCGACGTTTGGCTGTACGTCGGGGTTGCCGGCTTTGCCAATGCGGGCGATGCGCCCGTTGGTAATCGCGACGTCCGCCTTCACAATGCCCCAGTGATCGATGATCAGCGCGTTGGTGATGACAGTGTCCACCGCGCCCTCGGCCTGTGACGCCTGCGATTGCCCCATGCCGTCGCGAATCACCTTGCCGCCGCCGAACTTCACTTCCTCGCCGTAGGTGGTGAAGTCATGTTCCACTTCGACGATCAGATCGGTGTCGGCCAGGCGCACGCGGTCGCCCGTGGTCGGGCCGAACATGTCCGCATAGGCGCGGCGAGTGATACGGGCCATCAGTCGAGCGCTCCCATCACGGCTCCGCGGAATCCGTGCACGACACGCTTGCCGCGGAATGGCACCAGCGTGATTTCGCGCGTTTGGCCTGGTTCGAACCGGACGGCGGTACCTGCGGCGATGTCCAGGCGTTGGCCACGAGCGGCGATACGATCGAATGACAGTGCCGGGTTGGTTTCGGCAAAATGGTAGTGGCTGCCTACCTGGATCGGGCGGTCTCCGGTATTTGCCACGGTCAGCGTGGTGCGCAACAGGCCGGCGTTGAGCTCGATATCGCCAGGCTGGGGAAAGACTTCGCCGGGAATGCTCATCGGATCGGCTCGTGCACGGTTACCAACTTTGTGCCGTCGGGGAACGTCGCCTCCACCTGCACGTCGTGGATCATTTCCGCCACGCCCTCCATCACTTGCTCTCGCGTCAGCACCTTCGCGCCGTGCTGCATCAGGTCGGCCACGCTGCGTCCGTCGCGGGCACCCTCGACGACAAAGTCTGTGATCAGGGCTACGGCTTCGGGATGGTTCAGCTTAACGCCGCGTTCCAGGCGTCGTCGCGCAACCATCGCAGCCATGCTGATCAGCAGCTTGTCCTTCTCGCGGGGCGTCAAATTCATGCGGTTGCCCTCTGTCCTATCATTACGAAAAGCGCCGCGACGAAACCATCTCACGTGGGAGATAGCTTCGGCCTGCCGGCTTCGCAATGACAACGGGTATCAGCATTGCCATACGCGGGGCAATGGACGTGGCCCGCGCAATGTTGCCAGCACTGCGACAACAGCGGAGCGCAACGCGGCCGCCGTTGTGGCGAGGATGCGCGTCAACAGCATGCCATTCCAGGCACTGGCGCCGCCCTCCGCGGGCACATCGGCCAACGCGGCGCGAACATGGTCCAACGTGGCCTCGGCGTCCGGGGCAACATGCACCATTGTTGCGACCGCGCGTGCACCTCCCGAAACAGCCTTTCGCGCCAGCAATGCGTCAATTCCGCCATCCAACCGGATCGCGTCATGCAACAGTAGCCGCCCACCCCGACGCACGTGGATCAGATCGCGAAGACGACCGTGCCTGACGTGCTCGCCCATCGCCGTGCGTCCAAACACCAACGACTCGACACCAAGAAAACAAGCGTCGTCAGAAAGCTCCACGTCCAGTCGCCGGTCCACGTTGCAGCGGTCGAAAAGCAGTGTTTCCTGCGGCAGCCATTCCATGGAGGCGTAAGGCGCGACGGTAATCCGCGTGCGCACATGCGCTGCGTCAGACCCGTGCATTACGCGGTAGAAGCGTTCAGCGGCCTGCGTGGTGATGGTCGCGCGCGCGCCTTCGCTCACGTGAAGTGCGGTGTCCAATCGGTCCCCGCCCGCGACTCCGCCTGACGTGTTCAGAATGACGGCCGTCGTCCATGCTTCCGGTTCAACACGCGGGAATCGCGCTTGCAAGCAACTCACCTGCCGCAGATCATCCAGCACGGTCGCATCGCCGCGCCGGCGGAATGCAATGCGCAATTCGCCGTTCGCGCGTTGCAGCCTGCCGATATCAGACAGAGAGGCGGCGTCGTACATCCGCTTCGTCGAGCTCCTCCCGAGGCCCGGACAGCACGATGTCCCCGCGGTCCATCACGACGATGGTCTGGGCCAGTTCCCGGGCGAAATCGTAGTATTGTTCCACCAGCAGGATGGCCATGTCGCCTTGCGAACGCAACAGGGCGATCACCCGGCCGATGTCCTTGATGATGCTGGGCTGGATGCCCTCGGTCGGCTCGTCCAGCACCAGCAGCTTCGGCTTCATCACCAGCGCGCGCGCGATCGCAAGCTGCTGCTGTTGCCCGCCGGACAGATCGCCGCCGCGCCGCCGCAGCATGGTCTTCAACACCGGGAACAATTCGAAGATGTGGTCCGGCACGCGGCGCTGGCCACGCGGCAAAACGGCAAAGCCCGTCTCGAGATTCTCCCGCACGGTCAGCAGCGGGAAGATGTCGCGGCCCTGCGGCACCCAGGCGATGCCACGCCGCGCGCGTTCGTAAGTCGGCAGCGGCGTGATGTCCTCGCCGTTCCAGCGGATCGCTCCCGAGGTAATCGGATGGGCGCCGACGATCGCCCGCAGCAGCGAGGTCTTTCCCACACCATTGCGCCCGAGCAGACAGGTAACCGCGCCGGTCTCCGCCGTCAGCGACACCTGGCGCAACGCGATCGCTGCGCCGTAGTGCAGATCGACGTTTTCCACTTCCAGTTTCATCGGCCGAGATACACCTCGATCACACGTGGATCGGCGCTGACATGATCGATCGAGCCTTCCGACAGCACCGATCCCTCGTGCAGCACCGTCACCTTCACCGCCAGCGCCCGCACGAACGCCATATCGTGTTCTACAACCACGACGGTTCGTGTCTGGTTGATCTCTCGCAGCAGCGTCGCGGTTTGTTCGGTTTCGGAATCGGTCATGCCGGCCACCGGCTCGTCCACCAGCAGCAATTGCGGGTCCTGTGCCAGCAGCATGCCGATCTCCAGCCATTGCTTTTGGCCGTGAGACAAATCCGCGGCGCGGCGCTTGCGGTGTTCCGTTAGTCTTGTGGTGGTCAGGATCTCTTCGATGCGCGTGCGTTCCTCGGGCGTCTCGCGCGCCCACAGGCTGAACCGTGGGCTCCGATTGCCGGCCAGCGCCAGCAGCAGATTGTCCCAGACGGTGTGCGGCTCGAACACGGTCGGCTTCTGGAACTTGCGACCGATGCCCAGTGCGGCAATCGCCGGTTCGTCCAGGTGCGTCAGGTCAGTGTCCTCGCCGAAGATCACACGGCCGGTGTCGGGACGGGTCTTGCCGGTGATCACGTCCATCATCGTGGTCTTGCCGGCCCCGTTAGGGCCAATGACGGCGCGCATCTCGCCCTTCAGCAGCACGAGCGACAGCTCGTTCAGCGCGCGGAAACCGTCGAAGCTGACGGTCACGCCGTCGAGGTACAACAGCGTATCGGCGGCGTTCATCCGGTGACCTCGTGTGCCGCGGCGGCGGCCGGGGTCGGGATGTCCTCAGGCGGCGCCACACGGACGCGCGGGGCGAACAAGCCCATCAGGCCGCGCGGCAAGAACAACGTTATGAAGATGAACAAGGCGCCGAGCGCAAACAACCACAGCTCCGGCAAGGCGCTGGTGAACCAGGTCTTGCCAAGGTTGACCAGAACGGCGCCAAGAATTGCGCCCGACAGTGTGCCGCGTCCGCCGACCGCGACCCAGATCACTGCCTCGATCGAATTGCCAGGCGCGAATTCGCTGGGATTGATGATGCCGATCTGCGGCACATACAGTGCGCCGCCGATCCCGGCCATCACCGCGGACAGCACCCATATCACCAGCTTATAGTATTCCGGCCGATAGCCCAGGAAGCGCGTGCGGGATTCCGTGTCGCGCACTGCGATCAGCACCTTGCCGAAGCGCGAGCCAATGACGAACCGCGCCACCACGTACTGCGCGCACAGGAAGATCGCGGTGATGATCATCAGGCCGCAGCGCGTTGCCTCGGTGTGCAGCGGGATGCCCAGCAGGTCCTTGAAATCGGTCATCCCGTTGTTGCCGCCGAAGCCCATGTCGTTGCGGAAGAACGCGAGCATCAACGCGTAGGTCAGTGCCTGGGTGATGATCGACAGATACACGCCGGTGACGCGGGATCGGAACGCCAGATAGCCGAACACGAGCGCCAAAAGGCCAGGCGCCAGCAGCACCGTTACCGCGGCAACGGGAAACCAGTTGAATCCGTACCAATACCAGGGCAGTGCGTGCCAGCCCAGGAACACCATGAAATCCGGCAGGATCGGATTGCCATAGACGCCGCGCGCGCCGATCTCGCGCATCAGGTACATGCCCATGGCATAGCCGCCGAGTGCAAAGAACGCGGCATGGCCCAGCGTCAGGATGCCGGCGAAACCCCACACCATATCGACGGCCAGCGCCAGCATCGCGTAGCACAGGTACTTCCCGGCCAGCGACACGACATAGGTATTCACGTGCAGCGACGATGTCGGCGGCGTCGCCAGATTCAGCACGGCCAGCAGCAAGGCGCCGCCGAGCACCAGCCCCATGGTGATATACGCGGTGCGATCGAGCTTCATGCTTCGGCTGCCCGGCCTTTGAGCGGGAACATGCCGCGCGGGCGACGCTGAATGAACAGAATTACCAAGACCAGAACGACGATCTTGCCGAGCACGGCACCGGCAATCGGTTCCAGGAATTTGTTGATGATACCCAGCGTCAGCGCACCCACCGTGGTGCCCCACAGATTGCCGACACCGCCGAACACGACCACCAGGAAGCTGTCGATGATATAATTCTGCCCCAGGTTCGGCGAGACGTTGTCGATCTGGCTCAGCGCCACACCGGCGATGCCGGCAACGCCGGAACCCAGGCCAAATGTCAGCGCATCAATCCACGGCGTCCGAATCCCCATCGCCGCCGCCATCATTCTGTTCTGGGTCACCGCGCGCATGCGCAGTCCCAGCGGCGTGTAGCGCAATGCCGCCATCAATGCGAACAACACCATCGCCGCGAAAATAATGATGTAGAGCCGGTTCAGCGTAAGCGTCAGGCCGGCCAGATGGACTTCGCCGCTCATCCAGTTCGGCGTGTCCACGTCCTTGTTCTGCGCGTTGAAGATGCTACGCACCGCCTGCTGCAGCACCAGCGAAAGTCCCCAGGTTGCCAGCAGCGTTTCGAGCGGCCGCCCATACAGCCAGCGGATCATGCTGCGCTCGATGGCGATGCCGACGACGCCGGATACCAGGAATGCCAACGGCACCGCGAACAGCAGGTTCGCCTGGTACCAGGATGGCGCGACCTGATGCATGACCTGCTGGACGACGTATGTGGTGTAGGCACCCAGCATTACCATCTCGCCATGCGCCATGTTGATCACGCCCATGACGCCGAAGGTGATCGCGAGTCCCGCCGCGGCCAGCAGCAGCACCGACCCGAGGCTGAGACCATAATAGACGTTCTGTAGAATGCCCCAGAGTTGCAGCGAGCGGTCGATCGCCGCGACGGCGGTCTGGGTCGCGGCGGCGACGGCGGGCGGTTCATTGCTCAGGCCTGCGAGCAGCGCCCGCGCGTCGAGATCGCCGCGGTCACGCAGCGTCGCAACCGCGGCAAGCTGCTGCTTCACCGTGCCGTTCTTGCTGAACAACAGCGCAGCGGCCTGCGCCTGCTCCAGGCGAGTCCGAACCGTGGAGTCGGTTTCCTTGGTCAACGCCTTGTCGATGGTCGGCAGCGCGGCGACGTCGTGCGACTGGAACAAGGCGTCGGCCGCGTGCAGCCGAGTCGCCGTGTCGGGCGAAAACAACTGCAACTGGCCCAGCACCTTGTTGATGACACCACGCGCCCGAATGTCGGCAAACACCTGCGTCAACGAGTCGGCCGTAAGACCGGGCGCGGGCGCGCCGGTGGCGGCATTGACGAAGCTGTTGTCGCCGGTCTGAATGAACAACACATTGTCGTCGCTTATGAACAGCGTGTTGTTGTTGAGCGCCTCGATGATCGTGGTAGCGCGCGGATCGCCCGACGCCGCCAGATCCATGACACCCTGGCTCATCTGGTCGTAATTGCCCGATGCGATCGCCGCGAGTGCGTCCGAGGCATCGTCGGCACGCGCCAGAACCGGGCTCAGCGCAAGGAGCGCAACAATCAGCAGAAGAAAGAATCGTCGCATTGCTGCGCCTCGTTGAAAAGCGAAGGGGGCGGCCGGGGAGGAGACGGCCGCCCCCGTCACGGCAATCAGGCGATCACGCCTTCTTGCCGCCACCGGTGCACTTCCCGGTAACCACGTTGAACGCACCGCAGCTCATCGGCGCACGCCAATCGCCGATCAGGTCCTTGGTGGCGTCGATGTACGGCGACCATTCCTGCGCGACCACGAGACCGGGCGTGCGGGATACGGTGTTGAACTGACCGTTCGGCTCGATCTCACCGATCAGCACCGGCTTGGTGATGTGGTGGTTCGGCATCAGCGCGGAGTAGTCACCCGACAGGTTGGGTGCGGTCACGCCGATCAGTGCGTCGATCACTTCATTGGAGTCGGTCGTGCCGGCTTTCTTCACGGCCTTCAGCCACATGTTGAAGCCGATGTAGTGCGCCTCCATCGGGTCGTTGGTGGTGCGCTTGGGATCCTTGGTGTACTTCTTCCACTCGGCGATGAACGCGCGGTTCTCGGGTGTGCGCACGCTTTCGAAGTAGTTCCACGCTGCCATGTGGCCGACCAGCGGCTTGGTATCCAGGCCGGCGAGTTCTTGCTCGCCCACGCTGAACGCAACCACGGGAATTTCGGTGGCCTTGATGCCCTGGTTGCCGAGCTCCTTGTAGAACGGCACGTTGGCGTCGCCGTTGATGGTGGAGACGACCGCGGTCTTCTTGCCGGCATTGCCGAACTGCTTGATCTTCGCAACCTCGTTCTGCCAGTCGGAGAAGCCGAACGGAGTGTAGTTGATCAGGATGTCCTCGGGCGCGAAGCCCTTCAGGTGCAGATAGGATTCGAGGATCTGGTTGGTGGTACGCGGATAGACGTAGTCGGTGCCTTCCAGCACCCAGCGCTTCACGCCGATTTCTTTCATCAGGTAGTCAACGGCCGGGATCGCCTGCTGGTTCGGCGCGGCGCCGGTGTAGAAGATGTTACGGCTGCACTCCTGGCCTTCGTACTGCACGGGGTAGAACAGGATGCCGTTGAGTTCCTCGAACACCGGCAGCACGGATTTGCGCGACACGGAGGTCCAGCAGCCGAACACCGCGGCGCATTTGTCAACCGACAGAAGCTGGCGGGCCTTTTCGGCGAACAGCGGCCAGTTCGAAGCCGGATCGACCACCACCGCCTCGAGCTTGCGCCCCATCAGGCCGCCCTTGGCGTTCTGCTGCTCGATCAGCATCAGCATGACGTCCTTCAGCGTACTCTCGCTGATCGCCATGGTGCCGGAGAGCGAATGCAGGATCCCGACCTTGATCGGCGCCTTGCCGCCGACGGCCGGGGCTTGAGCGCGGGCGGGCGTGGTAACGGCCTTGACGGCGCCGAGCGCGGCGACGGTCGCGGCCGCGGCGCCGAGCTTGCCAAGTCCGCGGCGTGAGAGGGTGGTATCTTCTGGTGCCATGAGCCTGTGTCCTGTTTCCCGATCTCGTTGGGTTTGTGGCCTTGGGGGCGGACGCCCCCGCGCGCGAGATCGGTAGTGCAACGGGCGTGCCAGAGACGGAATGCCGGGCGAGCCATCGCTGGCAGAGCCGGGGCCTCGCCTTTGCACTTTCAGCGGGCAAATGTCGCCGCCGCCGCCTAAATTGGGGTCATTTGAGTGCTTTTTGATATCGCGTGATCGCGGGGTATGGCTCGAATGTCCAGGTCATATCCGGCTGCCATCACCAGGCTGGATATGTTATGCGGCCGACATGGGATCGATACGGCTTCTGATGCTGATTTCCGCGTTGCTTGGCATGGGCGCCATGGCCCACGCGGAGCAGGCAATAGAGTTGCCGTCAGCCCGGCCAAACGTGACGGAGCGGATCTATTTGCACGTTGCCGAACATCCGGTCGCGAGCGCGATCCTGTTTCCCGGTAGCTCTGGCGCGGTGTCCGCCGTACACGCCAACTTTCTGATACGCGTGGCGGACGATTTTGCCGCGGCGGGCATTACGGTTGCGGTCGCCGACACGCCATCGGACCACGCGGGCGGAATGGATCGAGCGTTTCGCGCCAGCGACGCGCAAGCCACGGATGCGGCCGCAATCGTCGCATTCCTGCACAGCCGTGCGGGCGTGCCGGTTTGGCTGGTGGGGACCAGCAATGGATCCATCTCGGCGGCCAACGCGGCGGTGCGACTGGGGCCATCGCAGATCGCTGGCGCTGTCCTTACGTCGTCAGTGTGGCTCGGCGGCATGCAGGCGACGCATTTTGAGGCGCTGCGCGTGCCCACGCTGATCGTGCACAATCGCAATGACGGATGCCGCCTGAGCCCGTTCGACCAGGCCGCACTGGCGTTGGCTTCATTGCACGATGCGCCGGCGAAGCAGTTGATCGCGGTGTCCAGCACGGCATCGCGTAGCGCTCCGTGCGAGGCGTTGTCGCCGCACGGCTATTTGGGCATCGAGCAACAGGTGGTCGGGTTGATTGCCGACTGGATCAAGGCGCACTGAGTCGGTCATGATTATCGGCACGATCAAGACAGCTTCCCCGGGTCAAGCCAGGGAATGACAGCATGACGGTGGGGACGTCGGCGCGTACGTCATTCTTTCCGCCATCTGGTATAACGCGCTACGCCGATGCAGGCATGCGGTCGAGAAGTGCGAACTGCAGCATCTGTTCGTAATCGCCGATCATGTCGTGGGGTGCGAGCTCCAGCATGATGCGATTTTCCACCCAGAACTCGATGACATTGAACAGCGGCTTCTGCTTCGGTGCGCCGCGGGGACAGAAACGCGTGGTCCAGCCTTCGCGGGCGCCGATCTGCTCGATGGTGGCCTGGTCGCTGGGCACCGACAGCAGCAGGTGGAACGGTACGTAAGTATCGTCGGCAGCGCCGCGTTCGAAGCGGACCGCATTGCGGCCGTCGGGGCGGAGGCGGATGTCTTCCGGGTAAACCTCGATCGCGGTGCCGTGCGGGTCGCCGCTGACGGCGATCCAGGAATCGGGCACGCCGCCGGGGAACGGATAGTTGCGGCCTTGCATCAGTTCCGCCAGCACGTCGGCAACGTGTTTCGGATCGCGCGCGGCAATGGAGACGTGGTGGATCATTTTCCGGCCTCCGCATGGATGGCGTGAGTGAACGCGTCGAGCACCTGTGCCACATCGGCGGCATCGTGCGCGAGCGAAATATACATCTTGCTGTCGCCCTTCAGCACGCCGTGCTCGCGCATGCGGCGGTTGAAGCGGCGCATCATCTCGGCGTCGGCACGCTGCGTGGCGCGATAGTCGTGGAGGTCGCCGGTCGCGAAGAAAACATCGAACAACGGCGGCTCGCCGATGACCTGCGCGGGCAGTCCGGTATCGCGCAGCAGCATTGCCAGGGCGTCCATCAGTTTGCGGCCGGTGGCGAAGACATTCTCGTAGGTGCCTGGGCGCTTCAGAACCGCCAATGTCGTAAGTCCGGCGACCGAGGCGACAGGGTTGCCTGACAGAGTCCCGACCTGCGGCAGGAAGCGTTCGTCGCCGACTTTGGTACGATCGAACTGCGCCATGATGTCGGCGCGTCCGGTGATAGCGGCCAGCGGGAACCCGCCGCCGATAATCTTGCCCAACGTGCAGATATCCGGCGTGACGCCGTAATATTCCTGCGCGCCGCCGTAGGCGAAACGAAATCCGGTGACGATCTCGTCGAAGATCAGCAGCACGCCGGCTTCCTGCGTCGCCTTGCGCAGCGCCTGCAGGAAGCCGGGCTTCGGCGGCAGCAGGCGCTGGAACGGCTCGACAATGACGCCGGCGAGCTCGTTGCGGTGTTCGTGGATCAGGCTGGCCGCCATCTCGGCGTCGTTGAACGGGGCGATCAGAACGTCGCCGGATGCGGCGCGCGGAATGCCGGGCGAGTCAGGTACCGCCTGCGGAAAATTGCCGGGGCGTTTCGGCGCCCAGCTCATGAGCGCCGGGTCGCTCATGCCGTGGAAGCCGCCCTCGAACTTCATGATCTTGTCACGGCCGCGGAAGGCGCGGGCGATGCGCATGGCGAAAGCGTCGGCTTCGGTGCCGGATGATACGAACCGCACTTGCTCCGCGCAGGCGACCGCATCGACGAGCTCTGCCGCAAGTCGGATGCCGTATTCATTGTTAGCGAAGAACGTGAAGCCGCGATCAAGCTGTTCTCGCACCGCTTCGACCACTTCCGGATGGCGGTGGCCGACGAACATCGGGCCGGAACCAAGCAGCAGATCGACGTACTCGCGACCTTCGATGTCGGTGACGCGACCGGCGTGGCCCTCGCGGACGATGATGTCGCCGGCGAGATTGCCGAAGCTGGCGGCTGGCAGCACGCGCTGGGCGAGGCTGCGTATGTCGGACGGGACGGGTAGGGACGCGTCGTTCATCGGATTGGGCTCCGCAGCGGATTGCCGTGGCTGTGAAGACTCCCCCTCCCCTTGAGGGAGGGGGCGGGGGGGGGAGGGGTGTCAACGCCCCGAACTTCGCGGGCGTTCGCACCCCTCCCCCAACCCCTCCCTCAAGGGGAGGGGAGTCTCGTGCACTTCTCTTACTGCATCGGCGAACGAGCGGTCGGCACGATGCGTGTCACCACGTTGTTCGGACGATCGAGATATTCCGGCACGCGCGGCCCGATCTTCGTCTTCCAGTAGTCGCTTTCATACACTTCCTTGTATAGCGCCTCACGCTGCGCTTCGCTTTCGAAGCGGCGGATCCACACGTACACGGATTCATCGGTCTCGCCGCCGAAGCTGCCGCAGATGACCATGCCCTTGGAGACCTGGAAGGGGATGATCTCCTCCTCCATGATCTTCACCCAGCCGGCGAGCTTGCCGGGAAACACCTTGTATTGGCGGAGTTCATAGAAGGCCATCGCACGCTCCCTCTGGTTGCGGTGCGGCAGTCTATCCCTCGCGTGCGCTCAGGCAAAGCGCGGCATCACCTGGGTCCAGAACCGCTCGATCGACTGCATCAGCACGGCGTGCGGCACCAGGGCGTTGTAAGTATAGCAGAACAACCAATCGACCTTCTGCCGGCGCATGTTGGCTTCCAGGCCGCGGATCACGGTATCGACGGTGCCCACCAAAGCGTAGCCCTGCGCGACGATTTCTTCCGCCGACATGAAGCCGCCGGTCACCGGGTCCTGCAGGCCGCGGCGGAAGCCGAACGGTTCGAACCAGGCGCGGCCGGAGAACTGGCCGGAATCGCGCCACAGCGCCAAGGCTTCCTCGTCGGTGTCCGCAATGATCACGTCGCGCAGCAGGCCCATGCCATCGCCACGGCGCTTGCCGGAGACTTCGGCGGACACGTCATACAGCTTGTTTTCATACACCGGCAGCATGGCCGGCAGGATCGCGGTAACGCCTTCCTGCGCCGCCCAGCGGATGGAATTTTCGCTGCTGGCGAAAGGCAGGAACACGGGCGGGTGCGGTTTCTGCAATGGCTTGGGCACGACGCCGACGGATTTCAGAATGCCGTTCTCGACGCCTTTGCCGTATTTCTCCGTCGTGTCCAGCGTCCAGGGCGTTTCGCCGGCGGGGATCTTCCAGTACTTGCCGTCGAAGGTCAGCATTTCCTCCGTCCAGCATTTCTTGATGATCTGAAAGTTCTCCTCGAACGCGGCGCGATTGGCGGCGTCGATCGCATCGTGCTGGTGCGGCAGAGCGCCGTGAATGTCGTGCGTCTGTTGCGCCATGACATCGACCCAGCGCCTCTGATAGCCGCGCGCAAAGCCGGCGTTGGCGCGGCCGCCGGTCATGTGGTCCAGCATCGCAATGTCTTCTGCCACGCGGATCGGGTTCGCTGCCGGCAGCACGATGCCAAGCTGGCCGACGCGGATACGTTTGGTCTGCATCGCGAAATACAGGTCGAGCAGGACGGGGTTGTTGGAGAGCTCGAAGCCCTCGATATGGAAATGGTGCTCGGTGAAGCTGACGGAATCGTAGCCGAGATCGTCGGCCAGGCGGATTTGCTCCGACAGCTCACGCAGCATGCGCTGATAGAAGTCGCCGCGCATGCCGGCCATGCCGGCTTCGATTTCCGCGCGACTGGCGATGGAGGGGAGATAGAACAGGGAGGCTTTCATGTGAGCTTCCTCGGTAAGTTCGGTGCCGTGGCCGCAAGTTTCGCCCGTCACGTCATGGCCGGGCTTGACCCGGCCATCTACGCACGGGCCGCGGTGTGCGCAGAACTCGCTGGAACCACGGTCATTGCGGAGATGGCCGGGTCAAGCCCGGCCATGACGTGACGGGCGGGTTGACGGGTGGACGTGGCGGTGGTCCGGCGCCCTGTGCATGTTATCCCGCATGCACGATCCGATGATACCCGCGCGCATAATAGATCAGCCCCTCGTGCACCGTGCCGACTTCCACGCCTTCCACCGTGCAGATGAAGACATCGTGCGTTCCCACTTCGACGATCTGCGCGATGCGGCAGTCGAACGCGACCAGCGCACCATCCAGCACCGGCGCGCCGGTCAGCAGCGTGTGCCAGGTCGCGCCCTCGAAGCGTGCTTCCATTGTGTGGTCGGTCATGCCGGCGAACACCGGCGACAATTCTTCATGTGCGCCGGCCAGGGTGTTCACGCATAACACCGAGTTTTCCCGCATGGCCGGGTAGGAATCGTTGGTGCGGTTGGCGCAGACCAGCAGCGTGGGTGGCGTGTCGGTGACGCTGCACACCGCCGACGCCGTGAAGCCTGCGCGGCCGCCAGGCCCGCCGGTGGTGATCACGTTCACCGCCGCGCCTAGCTTGGCCATAGCCTCGCGATAGGCTTGTTTTTCGACAGGCATCGTGTGCTCCCATCCCGCAACCTACGCGTCAGTATGCCGCGGAGTTGTCGTGACGGGTAGGGCTACTTCCCGAACACCAAATCCGGCAGCCACAGCGTCATCGCCGGCCAGTAGGTGATCAGGCCCAGCACCAGCAACAGTATGACCAGGAACGGCAGGATGCCGCGGATCACTTCGCCGATCGGCGCGTCGGAGATGGTGGACAGCACGAACAAGTTCAGCCCGACCGGAGGGTGCACCAGGCCCACTTCCATGTTGTGGGTAAAGATGATGCCGAAATGCACCGGATCGACGCCGAGCGGCGCCAGCACCGGTGCCAGGATCGGCATCACCAGCAGCAGCGTGCTCACCACTTCCAGGAAACAGCCGATGATCAGCAGCATGACGTTCATCAGCAGCAGGAATTCCCAGGTGCTGAAGCCCTGCTTTACCGCGAATTCCACCAACCGTGCGGGCACGCCGGAGCCGGTCATCCAATGGCCGAACACCAGCGCGGTGGCGATGATCAGCATGATGACGCCGGCGCTGGATAGCGCCTCGGCAATGACCTCCAGCGTCTGCGTCCAGGGAAAGCCGCGATACACGACCAGGCTGACCACCAGCGATGTCACCGCTGCTAACGCGGCGGATTCCGTCACGGTCATGAAGCCGCCATAGATGCCCATCAGCACGACGAACGGCACGGCCATGGCCGGCAACGCACGTGCGGTGACGCGCAGCCGCATGGTGAAGGGCATCGACGGTTCGACCGGAAAATTCTTACGGTGCGCGTAGTACAGCACCCAAAGGAAGAACGCGCTTGCCTGCAGCAGCCCGGGCAGGATGCCGGCCAGGAACAAGCGCGGCACCGATTGTTCCGTCACGATTCCATACAGGATCAGCGCCAGCGACGGCGGGATCACCACGCCGATGGTGCCGGATGCGCCCAGCACGCCCAGCGCGAACGACCTTGGATAACCGCGCTCGATCATCGCCGGCAGCAGGATGGTGCCCATGGCCAGCGCGGTCGCGACGGACGAACCGGAAATCGCCGCGAACATCGCGCAGGACACCACGGCAACCAGGCCCAGCGAGCCCTTCACGCCGCCCAGCCACGCGGTGGCCAGATCGACCAGCGCCTGAGCCACACCGCCGCGTCGCATGAACGCCGCTGCCATCACGAACAATGGCAACGCCATCAACGTGGTGGAGTTGAGCTGGTCGATCATGTTCTGCGCCAGGCCGATGATCGGCTGGCCGGATATAAAGTACAGCACGGCCGCGCAGGCGCCGAGCACCAGGAAGATCGGCATGCCCGCGGACAGCAAGCCAAAGAACAATAGAAGGAAGCCGATGATTGCCATGCGCGGCTGGGTTACTCGTGGATCGTCAGTGCGAGTTCGGAACCCACTTCATGCGCGATCGCCAACGTATGGCCCACCGACATGGTCTTCGGGTCGAAGAAGAAAGCGTAACGCACCAGCCGGATGATGTAGCGGATGAACATCAGACCGCCGCCGACCGGCAGCGCGGTGTAGTAGATCCACAGCGGGAATTGCAGGTCGGTGGAGCTGCGCTGGTCGAGCAGCGACGCGGTGTTCACCACGACCCAGCCGTACCAGACCATGCCAAAGGTGAAGGTCAGTGCCACGAGGCAATTGAACATCTCGATCCAGCGTTGCACGCCGGGGCTCAGCAGACGCAGCACAAGGTCCGGGCGCACGTGGCCGTCGGTGCGCACCAACTGGCTGGCGATGAGCATCACCGCCCAGACCATGATATAGACGATGACTTCCTCGGCCCAGGTGATCGCATCGGCCGGATCGATGTAGCGGCCGAACACCTGCACTGCCGCGATCAGCAGCGCAAATGCGCCGAGCGCACCCACCAGGGTGCGCTCGATCCAGTCCCACACGGCAAAGAAGCGCGCGAGTTTGCCTCGCGCGCCTGGTTGATCAGACACCGACATCCGCCATGACCAGCTTGACCAGCTCCGGCGAGATGTGCGCGTCGGCGACGGCCTTGCTTTGCTCCGCGACCATCTTCGCATGCATCGCGTCCAGCTCGGGCTGCGGCACATCGACGAAGACGACGCCGTGGGTTGCCAGTTCCCCGCGCCCGTGTTCCTGCGCTTTCGCGGTGTTGGCACGCCAGGTCGGCAGGTTCTCGCCCCACAGGCCGGCCACCGTCTGCTGCAGCTTCGGTCCCATCTTGGCCCAGAAATCGTGGTTCATCATCGGCACGTACAGGCCCATGCCCTGGCGATCCTGCAAGGAATGCTTCATGCCGGAATCATACAGCTTGGAGCTGTTGGTGCTTTCGTTGGTGCTGATCAGCCCGTCGAAGGTTCCCTGCGACATGGCCAGCGGCACGTCGGGCCACGCCGTCACATTGGGAATGCCGCCGAAGTAACGGATGCGCCACGAGTTCAGCACGCCGCCGGGGCTGCGCAGCTTCATGTCCTTGAGGCTGGCCAGCGATTCGAGCGGCTTGCGGGTGGAAAACCAATTGTTGAATCCCAGGTCGAACCAGCCGCCCAGCACCTCGACGTGCAGCTTCTTGGTGATTTCGGCGTTGACGAACTTGCCGGCCTTGCCGTCGGTGGTCTTGTGCACCACGTCGATCGGGCGGCCGTAGAACGCCGGCAACTGCGAGAAATCCGCGTCGGAAACGAAGCCGGTGATCGTCCAGGTGCCCGGGCAGGCCATTTCCACCTGGCCCTGCACCAGTGCCTTGACGACCTGCAGGTCAGGGAACAACGCGCCGCTTTCGAACAACTTGGTGGTGATCGCGCCGTTGGACGCGGCCTCGACCTTGCCCAGGAAGTCGCGCACCGCGACGTTGCGTGGATGCGAGGGCGCGGTATCCAGCGAGCACCGGAGCTCCATCGGCGCGGCTGCTTCGGCGCGGCGGATGAACGGCGCGGCAAGAGAAGCGACGGCCGCGGCCCCAAGGGTGCGGCGGGTGATTGTGTATGACATGGGCAACCTCAGACGTTTCCAGATAGCGGGGTAAGCTACTGCACTGTACCGTTCCGCTCCGTCAAGCGGTCGCGGTATGCGGAACGTCGAGGTGCTTCCTAGCGTCGCCGATCGGGCGGCGAATTGATCTGGATCAACATATGCCGGCAGTGCGGCGGCTAAATTTGGGGTCGGGTCGGTGGACGGCAGGGCAGCGGCCAGACCTGAATCGCATACGGATCGATGTCGAACCGGCACAGATCGCCCACGGATGCGTCCATCCGTTCGTCAAACACCTTCACGCTGGCATTGCCGAGGCGGATCGTGACCTGCCGCCCGATCCCCATCGACGTGACGCTTTCCACGGCGCCTTGATACCGCCCCGATGGCGCGATCCAGGCGCGTGCGGGCGAAAAACTCCAGCCCAGATGCTGGCCGATGTTCAATGGCGATCCCGCCACCATCAGCGTCACGCCGCCCCCGATCGAGATTTCGCATGGCGTGGCAGCGACACCATCGGCGACGTTCTCGGCCCCCAGCAGACGCGCGACGGTCTCGCTGGCGGGACGCCGGAAGACGTCCCCCGTCCGTCCCTGTTGCAACGGCTGGCCGTCGGCGAGCACGAGAATCTCGTCCGCCAGCAATGCCGCCTCGACGGGGTCGTGCGTCACCAGGACCGTCGTCGCCGCAAGTTCCTGCTGCAACGCCACGAATTCCTGGCGCAGCCGTGCGCGGAGCGGTGCGTCCAACGCGGAAAACGGTTCATCCAGCAGCACGACGCGAGCCGGCCGGTTGAAGGCCCGCGCCAGCGCAACCCGCTGCTGCTGCCCGAGCGACAGGGCGGCCGGCCGGCGGTTCTCCAACCCGCGCAGTCCGAGCCGGTCGATCCAATAGTCCGCCACAAGCTGGTTGGCGCCGACGGGGAATCGAAGCTGCTGCGCGACGGTCAGATGCGGGAACAGACCGTAGCTTTGCGGCACATAGGCGATCGCCCGCGCTGCGGGTTCAAGTTGGGAAACTTCGCGGCCGTCGATGACCACGCTTGTCGCGACGCTATGGTCCGTGCCGGCGATCAGCTTCAGGGTCATCGACTTGCCGGACCCGGATGGTCCGAGGATCGCCAGCCGTCGCGCTTGCGGCGACCACGCGACATGCAGATGAAAGTCGCCGAGCCGCTTGTCGAGTTTGATACTCAAAGACGCAGGCTGATGAACTTCGTGCGGCGGCATGGGCAGCACGTTCTGCGCGGGAAGAGCGTTCGCCGGCGCGGAATCCCGCGCGCGCGCGCCGGCTGAAACGGTACTCAGGACCATGATCGCGAAGGCCAGCACCAGCGTGGGCAGCAGCACGGGCATCATCGCGGGAAGGCCCTGCGAGCCGAACGCGACGTAAGTATAAACCGGGAGCGAGTACGGGTGATAAGCCACCATCACCGTCGCACCGAACTCCCCGAACGCGCGTAACCATGTGAGCAGCAGGCCGGACAGGATCGCCGGCCAGGCGATCGGCAGGCTCACGCGCCAGAATATGTCGAGGCGCGTGCGTCCGAGCGTTGCCGCAACGTCTTCCATAACCGGGTCAACCGCGGCGAAACCCGAGCGCGCGGCGATGATAAGAAACGGCGCGGCGACGAAGATTTCAGCCAGCACGATGCCGGTGAAGGAGTCGGTCAATGCTCCGTCGAACAAGCGGCCGAGCGGCGTTGGATAGCCGATAAGAAACAACATAAGAATGCCGCTGGTCAGCGGTGGAAGTGCCAGCGGAAGCTGCACGATGAATCCCAAAGCCGCCGTTGCGCGCCCGGGAGTACGCGCGAGGACATAGCCCAGTGGGATGCCGGCGAATGCAATGATCGCCGTCGCGACGCTGGCGCTGGCGATGGAGACGCCGCAGGCATCGGCCAGCGACGGGACATCGACCGTGCTCCAATCGGCAAGGCCGATCTGACGGATGCCGGCGATAAGCGGCGCGATCAGATAGATCGCAAGCAGCGCCGCCAGCCACGGCAGCGGCGCTGCGATGCGTCGCGTCACTTGGCGGCGAGCGACCGCACGTCAGCCGGAACCGCGCTGGTGTCGCCGCTGATGGTCGGCTTGCTTAGCCCCATGCCGTGCTGCTGCATCAGCTTGCGTCCCTCGGGACCCAGCAGGAACGCAACGAACTTGTCGGCAGCGGCCGGATTGGCGCCGTCACGCACGATGGTGACGGTATAGACCGCCTTGGGCGTCATGGTGGGGGGCAGGGTTCTGGTGGGAATTTTCGCGTCCGCTGTCTCGGTGGAATAGAAGAATCCGACATCGAGTTGACCCGATTGGAGCCGCCCCACCAGAATCTCCTCAGGCAGCACCTGCGCGGGATTTTCCGGCGCGCCCAGGACGCGCTGCGACAGACCGGGATCCTTATAATAGGCGCTGGCGTCTTGCATGAGGGTGAGTGTCAGCTTGCCTTTGGGATCGAGCTTCGGGTCGGTGCGGCCGATCCTGATGCCAGGCTCGCCGAGTACCTCGTACCACGGCTTGGTCTTGAAGTCAGCGGCGAACTTGCTGGATGCGTTGTAGCCGATCACCAGCGGGGATTGGGCGAAGGTGACATACCAGCTTACCCAGTCGCCGTTGCTCTGTCCCATCAGCGCCTTGTTCACCCCCGGTGCCGCGCTGACGAACACGTCGGCGCGGCGGAGCTTGCCCTTGATCTGGTTGGCCAGCAGGCCCGACCCGCCGGCGTAGCCCTGGAACGTGTCGCCGGAGGCCTTGTCGAAGGCGGGTCCGACGCCGTGCTCCATCAGGTTCACCAGGGAGCCGGCATAGAGGACGGTGACGGTTCCCTGCGCTGAGGCGAACGATGTCTGCAACAGCAATGCCGCGGCGATCAGCAGGCCGAATCCGGGGAGAGCGAATGCGCCAAACCGGCGACTGCGCGCCCGTGGACAAGGCACGATTCGCACTTCACGTTTGTTGTTGGTCAACATTACATCCCCTCCATTTCAGGATACGCGCCGGCCGCTATATTGGATCAGCTATGGCGAGCGGTAAAGGGGTGCTGCACCGCGACATTACTCTACGGGTGTATCGGGCGCAGCTCGACGAGCAGCGTGTCGAGCTGCGTCGGGGTCAGCGCATGGCCATACATGACGGCGTAGAAATTGGTCGCGAGGGTTTTCGGATCGTGGCCGGCGAGCCACGCAAACCCCAGCAGGCGATTGATCGATGGCGGCTCCTCGATCCAGCCGAATGGCAAATCCGGTGCGATCAGCACATGTCCGTCGCGCACCGCACGCAGCGATCGCCATTCGGCGGACTTCGCAAGCGTGCCGCGCATGTCGGGGTCGGAGAAGACCAGAACGTCAGGATCCAGCTTGCGAATATCGTCGATCGTGGCGCCGCGGAACGGCCCCTTTCCCTCCGGCGCGACCACTTCCCACCCCAGCCGCTTGAACACCCCCGCCACATCTGTTCCTGGTGCAATTACGGTTTGGCCATCCGCGCCGCGTGTGCACAACACCCGTGGATGGGCGTCTTGCTTTGCAGGCAGGATCAGCAAGGCCTCCGCCAGCTTTGCCAATTCGTCCGCACGCGCTTCGCGATGCAGGACGCGGCCGAGCAGATGGAACGCATTGGGAATCTGCGCCATCGACCCGTCCAGCAGCAGCGTCGGGATGCCGGTGCGTTGCTGTGTCGTTCGCGCCAGCTCTGCATAGCGAGACGATATTGTGCCGTAATCGACGATCAGGTCGGGGTGCAACGCCTCGATCTGGGCTGTTACGTCCGCGCGCCCGGTCAGGCGGGGAATTTCCGGCAACTGCGCCGCGACCGGCGGCAGGAAGGCGCGCGCTTCCGGCGACAGCGGCTCCGGCCAGCCGAGCATCAGGTCTGGCGCCAATGCCCCCAGCAGCACGGCCGCCGGCGGTCCGGCCGGCAACACGCGCACGATATGATCCGGCACGGACACGCTGCGTCCGGAGCCATCCGCGACGTTCGCAGCCACCGCCGCGACGCACGGGCAGAGCAGCAACAAGGCCAGGACCAGGCGGCGGAGCATGCGACGACGATATATGTGCTCAGGTATAACGACAAGAGGCCGGCGGCATGTGCGGCGGTACGAACCGCCGTGCCGCTTGTCATATCCCGCCCATCGCGCCACGTTGCGGGCACGCATGAACATGCGTGGGGAAGCTGTCATGGCGAAGCGCAAGCCAAGCGCGACCGACACCGCTGGCAAGAGCGACCGGCTGAGCATCCGTCTCGATCTGGCCTCCGGCGCGCGGATCGGTCCAGGCAAGGTTGCGGTGCTGGAGGAGATCGCGCGTTCCGGGTCGATCTCGGCGGCCGGGCGCGTGTTGCGCATGTCGTATCGGCGCACCTGGGAACTGGTGGAGGACCTGAACCGCACCCTCGGCACGCCGGTGGTGGAAACCGCGGCCGGCGGCAGCGGTGGCGGCGGCGCTGTTTTGACGCGCGCGGGAAAGGCCGTGGTTGAACGCTACCGCGCCATCGAGATGGACACCGCCCACGCCGCACGCAAGCACCTGCTTGCGCTGAACCGCGCGTGCGGCGAGAAGTGACGGCGCAACCCCAAGGAGGGTTCCATGAAGCTTTCCGCCCGCAACCAGATCGCTGGCACGATCAAGACCGTGACGCCGGGCGCCACGACGACGCACGTGACCATCGAGGTGTCGCCGACGGTGACGATCACCGCGTCGATTACCAATGAAGCATCGGCGGAATTGGGACTGAAGCCCGGCATGCCGGCCTTCGCGGTGATCAAAGCGTCCGACGTGATGGTCGGCGTCTGATCAATCGGCCGCGTCGGCGACCTCCGGCCGTTGTAGTGCGGCGAGCAGGGATGTGGCACTTGCGGAACGAAGCGGCCTCGCGTCGCCATATGTGTTTGGATACAGCGATAGTGGCGCATGGAGCGGACTTTGCCAAGGGGTTGGCGGCGTGGCCCGGTGACGGTGCCTGGACTTCCCGTCGTCACTTCGGCCACTGTGGCGTCATGACAGATGATTCCAGGGAGATCGATGGCGCATTGCGACCTGGCGAAGTGCCCATCGTGCTGCCGGCGCAGACCGATGCCGGCGTGTATTTCATCGGCACCATCCATACACCGTGGCGCGTGCGCAGTGAGTGCCCGAAGCGTGGTGCTCTGGACGGCCCGATCTGTACGATCGAGGTGGATGCTCGTTGGCGCGATGCGTTGACCGACGTCGCGCAGCACAAGCGACTCCAGATCCTGTATTGGATGCATCATGCAAGGCGTGATCTTGTGCTGCAGACGCCGTTCCGCACCGGGCAGACGACGGGGAGCTTCGCTCTCCGTTCACCGGTTCGGCCCAATCCGATCGCGTCGTCGGTGGTGGAGCTGGTGGGGCTCGAGGGGACCACGCTGCATGTGCGTGGGCTGGACTGTCTGGACGGCACGCCGCTGATCGATCTGAAGCCGGAGCATACGACGGCAAAGCGAGTGATCTGAACGACGATCGGAACTGAACCAAAGCAGGAGCGCTCCACATGAAATTCGGCGTGCACAATCCATCATGGATGTTCGGTGACGATCCGGCCGAGATATTCGAGGCGGTCGAAGCCAAGGCGCAGTGGGCCGAGGGCGTGGGCTTCACCTGGTTCTCGGTGATGGACCACCTGATCCAGATCGGCAACGTCGGCGCGCCGGACGAACCGTTCATGGAAGGCTGGACGGTGCTGTCCGCGTTGGCCGCAATGACCAGCCGCATCCGTCTGGCGACGCTGGCCACATCCGTCGCGTACCGCAATCCGGCGCACCTCGCGAAGATGGCTGCCACGGTCGATGTGATCAGCCGCGGGCGTCTGACGTTCGGCTTTGGAGCCGGCTGGTTCGCGGAAGAATATCGCCAGTACGGCTGGGAGTTTCCCGACCGCCCTGCCGTGCGTATCCGGCAGATGGAGGAAGCGGTCCGCCTGATCGTCTCGATGTGGACAGAGAAGCGCACGACCTTCCACGGCAAGTACTTTCATGCCGAGGACGCGATCCTGGAGCCGAAGCCGATCCAGAAACCGCGTCCGCCGATCATGATCGCCGGGGGTGGCGAGCAGCTAACGTTGCGTGCGGTGGCTCGGTTGGCCGATGCGTGCAATGTGGGGGGCAGTCCCGATGCGGTGCGGCACAAATACGCGGTGCTGCGGCGGCATTGCGAAGAGCAGGGGCGGGATTATGCGACGATCGAGCGAACCAGCATCATCAGTTTGTTGCTGGCGAAGGACGCGGCTTCGCTCGCGGCGAAGCGGCAGCGGCTTGCGGTGCCAGCATCGTATTACGGTTTTGCCGGCACGGTTGCCGAGGTCACCGACCTGATCGGCCGCTACCAGGACGCGGGCGTGCAGCTTTTCATCAGCAGTTCGTTCAGGAATGATCAGGAAACATTCGAACTGCTTGCAGCCGACGTAATGCCGCATTTCGCGTAACGCGCGCACACACCCTGTCATTGCGAGGCCACTTGGCCGAAGCAATCTCCCCGGGGAGATTGCTTCGGCCATGTGGCCTCGCAATGACGGGAAATGGCCCCTGCGGCCCTTTCCATGACGAACCGGCATTGACCTGAATCAACGCAGCCGGCCGATGCATCGCTAATCTGCCGGCAACATGAAACGCATCGGTCTCATCCTCGCCGCGCTCGTTGCGGCAGTCGGCATCGGCTGGCTGCTGGTCGCGCGCCTGTCTGCCACGCCGGACTCCGGCGCTCTGTACGGCAACGTCGAAATCCGCCAGGTGGACCTGTCATTCAACGCCGAGGGCACCGTGATCGCCATGCCCCGGCACGAGGGCGACCACGTGAAGCAGGGCGACCTGATGGCGGAGCTCGACCCCGCCACGTATCAAAGCGCCGCCGCGCTCGCGGAAGCACGGCGCGATGCCGCCAAGTCCACGCTGGACGAATTGCTCGCCGGCACGCGGCCCGAGGACATCGACCAGGCGCGCGCCAATTTCGCCGCGGCGCAAGCTTCGCTCGCGGATGCGCAAGCGACCTTCGCGCGTCAGCGGGACCTCGCGGCGCGCAACGTGTCGTCGCAGCAGCAGCTCGATGACGCACGCATGGCGATGGATTCGGCGGTTGCCAAACAGGCGCAGACCCAGGCCGCGTTGACCGAGGCGATCAACGGCCCACGCATTCAGGACATCGACGCCGCGCGCGCCAATCTTCGCGCCGCGCAGGCGACCGTGGACCTGGCCAACACGCAGCTCGCCCGCTCCAAACTGTTCGCGCCCGCCGACGGCATCGTGATGACGCGCGTGATCGAGCCAGGGACGGTGGTGCTCCCGGCGGCCTCGGTCTATTCGATGGCGCTGGATAACGAAGCCTGGATCCGCGCTTTCGCATCGGAGCCGCTGCTTGCCCGTGTCGCCCCCGATACGGAGGTGACGATCGCCACCGACGGCGGCCAGTCGTATAAAGGCCGCATCGGCTACGTCTCCCCAGCGGCGGAGTTCACGCCCAAGACTGTAGAAACACCCGAACTGCGCACGCAGTTGGTGTATCGCCTGCGCATACGCGTCGAAAATCCCGACAGCCGATTGCGCCAGGGCATGCCCGTGACGATCCATCTGCCGACCGCGCCATGACCACGCCGCTCGTCGAGATCGATGCGCTGCGCCACGTCTTTCCCGCAGCGGTCGCGCTGGACGGCATCACCGCACGCATCGAGCCCGGCATCATTACCGGGCTCGTCGGCCCGGACGCCGCCGGCAAGACCACGCTGCTGCGCTTGATCGCCGGTCTGCTTCGCCCGACCTCCGGCAGCGTGCGCGTGCTCGGCTACGACATGGCAACCGACGCCGCTGCGGCGCATCCCTCGATCGGCTACATGCCGCAGCGCTTCGGCCTTTATGAAGACCTGACCGTCGCCGAAAACCTCGATCTGTTTGCCGACCTGCATGCGATGCCGCGCGCCCTGCGTAACGAACGCATCACGAGGCTGCTGCGGTTCACCGGCCTCGCCCCGTTCACAGCCCGCCTCGCCGGCCAGTTGTCCGGCGGCATGAAACAGAAGCTCGGCCTGGCCTGCGCGTTGCTGTCTCGTCCGCGGTTGTTGTTGCTGGATGAGCCGTCGGTCGGCGTCGATCCGGTGTCGCGTCGTGAATTATGGTCGATCGTGACAGCGATGTTGGCCGAGGGCCACGACGAAGGCATGGCCGTCATCTGGGCCACCGCGTATCTCGACGAAGCCGCACGCTGCGGCCGCGTGCTGCTGTTGCACCAGGGACGTTTGCTGGCCGATGCGCCGCCGGACGAATTCCTCGCGCCGCTGCAAGGCCGCGTGTTCCGTTTGGCGATCGCCGATCCGCGCCGCCGTGCCATCGCCCGCCAGGCCGCGCAACATCCGGCGGTGCTGGACGCGCAGGTGGAGGGCGACGCGCTGCGCCTCGTGCTGCGTGCAAACATGCAAGCCCCATCGGCGGAAACGCTGGGTGGCACGGCCTTGCAGCCGCTGCCGCCGCGCTTCGAGGACGGCTTCATCGATCGCCTCGCCCCCGCCGTTCCGCCCGCACCGCCGGCGCCAATTGTTAGCGCGCCACACACGGGCGATGGGCCGGCCATCGTCGTGCAGGATCTTGTCCGAAGGTTCGGCAGTTTCACCGCGGTGGACCACGTAACGTTCAGCGTGCGGCGTGGCGAGATTTTCGGACTGCTGGGGCCGAACGGTGCCGGCAAATCGACGACGTTCCGTATGTTGTGCGGCCTGCTGCCGCCCAGCGGCGGTACCGCACAGGTCGCCGGCCAGGACCTGCTGCATGCTCCCGCCGAAGCACGCGCCCGCATCGGTTATATGGCACAGCGCTTCTCGCTTTATGCGGAACTTTCCGCGCGTGAGAACCTACGTTTCTTTGCGCGGGTCTATGGCCTGGGCCGGCATGCGCGCAACCGCGCCATCGCCGAAGCGGTGGAACGCTTCGATCTGACGAATGTCGCAGACAGCGCGTCGCGCGATCTGCCGTTGGGCCTGAAGCAGCGCCTCGCATTGGCGGCGGCGCTGCTGCACGGGCCGGACATCTTGTTCCTGGATGAGCCGACGTCCGGCGTCGATCCGCTGGTGCGCCGCGAGTTCTGGACGCGCATCGGCATGCTGGCCGACGCGGGCGTCACGATCCTGGTCACCAGCCACTTCATGGACGAGGCGGAGTACTGCGACCGGCTGGGTATTGTGAACCAGGGGCGATTGGCCGCGGTAGGCACGCCGGCGGAGCTGCGCGCTCGCGTGCGGACGGCAGAACACCCTGATCCTACGCTGGAAGATGCGTTCATCGCGCTGGTGCAGGAAGACGCGGCGCAGCGGGAGGCGGCATAATGGGCACGTCGGTCGCGCGCCGATGCCCCCCGTCATGGCCGGCCTTGAGCCGGCCATCTTCGCACGGTCGTTCATGCAGGGCAGACCGCGCGTTTCGTGTCGGCCTGGGGGTAGATGGCCGGGTCAAGCCCGGCCGTGACGGCGGGGCAGGGGCTTCGCGCCCATGACTCCCACCGCGATGCGCCTGCGCGGATTGTTGCGGAAGGAGATCAGGCACGTGCTGCGCGATCCCTCCGCCATCATGATCGCGTTCCTCATGCCGATGGTGCTGCTGCTGGTCAGCGGCTTCGGCCTGTCGCTCGATTCTTACCATATGCCGATCGCCGTCGTGGTCGCCGCGCCCGAGGAAGCCGCGCGCGGCATGCTGCAGGCAATGGACGCCTCGCCCTATCTGTCAGTGCAGCGCGCCGCCAGCGTGCACGATGCCCAGGCCGCACTAACGTCCGGCCGCGTCCGCGGCATCCTGGTGATCCGCGAGGACTTCGCCGAACGCCTGCGTCGCAGCGCACTGTGGCCGGCCACCGCGGGTCTCGATATCAATGCCACCGATCCCAACACCGCGCGCATCCTGGAAGGTTACGTCGATGGCGCGTTGCAGGTCTGGCTGTCCGGCGTCGCGCAGGAGCGCCGCCTCGCCGGCAGCGGCGGCATCGATCTGCAAATCCGCGACTGGTTCAACCCCGAGCTGCACTCTGCCGATTTCATCGTCCCCGGCGTTATCGCCATGGTGATGACGATGGCTGGCACGCTGCTTACCTCCAGCAGCGTGTCGCGCGAGTGGGAACGCGGCACGATGGAAAGCATGCTCGCGTCGCCTGCACACATGGGCGAACTGATCGTGGCGCGGCTGGCGTGCAATTTCGGCCTCGGCATCGGCAGTATGATCGTCTCCGTCGTGCTGGCCGGCACGCTGTTCCATGTGCCATTTCGCGGCGGCCTGATCGCTCTGGCCGCCGCCGTCTCGCTGTTCCTTATCTTTGCGCTCGGGCTCGGGCTGTTTATTTCGACTCTGGCACGCAACCAATTCGTCGCAGGGCAGGTCTCGTTCCTCACCACGATGATGCCGGCGATGATGCTGTCCGGCATGCTGTTCGATATCAACGCCATGCCGGAGTGGCTGCGCATCGTCACTTACTTTGTGCCGGCACGCTATCTGGTGTCGATCCTGCAAACGCTGTTCCTTGCGGGCGACGTGTGGCCTGTCATCCTGCCTAACCTCGCGGGCCTTGCCGCCGCCGCCGCGGTAACGGTCACCGCCACGATCGCCGTGACACGCCGGAGGCTGGATTGATGCCGCCCATGACAGCGCCCCCTCCCCCCTTGAGGGGGAGGGCCGGGGTGAGGGGTTTGCTTCTCCGCGCCCAGGTCGGAGGAACAACCCCCCACCCCAACCCTCCCCCTCAAGGGGGGAGGGAGCTTTCGTGACAACCCACACCGACCCAAGCACATGTTCCGCCGCATCCTCGCATTGATCATGAAAGAGCTGTCGGGCCTGTGGAAGGACCCGAAGACGCGTTTCATCATCCTTGTCCCGCCACTCGTGCAGGTCGTGCTGTTTGCCTATGCGGCCAATTACGACGTGACCAACGTGCCGCTCGGCATCTGGAACGAAGACGGCGGCACGCAATCGGCCGAACTGGTACGCCGCTTCGCCGGTTCCCCCGCGTTCCACGTCGTGGCGGCGTTCCAGGCCCCGGACCAGGCGCGCGCAGCGATCGACGACAAGGACGTCGCCGCCGTCCTTCACCTGCCGCAGAATTTCTCGGCGAACATCCTCCGCGGCCACACTGCCGAAGCACAACTTCTGCTCGATGCCCGCCGCTCCAACACCGCGCTGATGGTGCAGAGCTATGCCGGCGAGATCGTGCAGACCTACACCCGGGACCTGCACCCCGGCACGACGCCGCTGGTGCTGCTGACCCGCGACTGGTTCAACCCGACGCTGGAAAGCAAATGGTTCATCCTGCCAGGCCTGGTCTGCATCCTGTCGATGATCATGGCGCTGCTGATCAGCGCCCTGTCGCTGGCGCGCGAGCGCGAGCTCGGCACCATGGAGCAATTGCTGGTCACGCCGCTGCGTCCGTTCGAGATCCTGGTGGGCAAGGCACTGCCGGGCATCGTGGTCGGCCTGATCGACGCCAACATCGTCATCGCCGTCGCCTTGCTATGGTTCCGCCTGCCGTTCCGCGGCGACCTGGTACTGCTCCAGGCAATATTGATCCTGTATATGATTTCCGGTGTCGGCATCGGCCTGGCACTGTCCAGCTTCGCGCACACCCAACAGCAAGGCATGCTCGGCGTGTTCGTGGTCGCCGCGCCGCTGATCATCCTGTCCGGCTATGCCGCGCCGGTGGAGAACATGCCGCATGTCGTGGAGGTGCTCGGCCGCGCCGATCCGATCCGCTACATGCTGATCGCCGCACGCGGCTTGTTCTTGCAGGCGATGCCGCTGCATGTCGTCTTGCAGCAGGCCTGGCCGATGGCGCTGATCGCGGGACTGGCGCTGACGCTGGCCGGCTTCACCGTCCGGCGCGTGGTGGGGTAACCTGCGGCAAATCGTAAAGCGGAGGAAAATCATGTCCGGCAACGCCGCCTATCTCGACGGCCTGGATCGCAACGCAGCCAATTACGCGCCGCTCACGCCGCTGACCTTTCTCGAACGCGCCGCCTACGTCTATCCGGACAAGCTGTCCGTCGTGCACGGCGACGAACGCTATACGTGGAAGCAAACCTATGCGCGCTGCCGCCGCCTCGCGTCGGCACTGGCGCGCCGCGGCATCGGCAAGAACGACACCGTGGCGATCATGGCGCCGAACACGCCGCCGATGTACGAGGCGGCCTTCGGCGTGCCGATGTGCGGCGCGGTGCTGAACACGCTGAACACGCGGCTCGATGCGGAGACGATTGCCTTCATGTTGCGCCACGGCGGGGCCCGCGTGCTGATCGCCGATCGCGAGTTCTCGCCCGTCGTTGGCAAGGCCCTGGCCTTGCTGGACGACAAGCCGTTCGTCATCGACATCGACGATCCTGCCTGGCAGGACGGCACCTTGCTGGGAGAGAAGACCTACGAAGCGTTCCTCGCCGAGGGCGATCCGGAATACGCGTGGCAACTGCCGGATGACGAATGGGATGCGATCTCGCTGAATTACACATCTGGCACGACGGGCGATCCGAAGGGCGTGGTCTATCATCATCGCGGCGCGCACCTGAACGCCGTCAGCAACATCCTGAACTGGGGCATGCCGCACCACGCGGTGTACCTGTGGACACTGCCGATGTTCCATTGCAACGGCTGGTGTTTTCCGTGGACGATCGCCGAGCGCGCCGGCGTCAACGTGTGTCTGCGCCGGGTCGAGGCCAAGGCCGCATGGGATGCCATCCGCACGCACGGCGTGACGCATATGTGCGGCGCGCCGATCGTCTATTCCATGCTGATCAATTCGCCCGCGTCGCTGCGTGAGGGCATCTCGCATCGCATCGCCGGCCAGATCGCCGGTGCCGCGCCGCCCGCCGCGATCATCGAAGGTGCCGAGCAAATCGGCATCGAACTGACCCACGTGTACGGGCTGACCGAGACTTACGGTCCGGCGTCGGTCTGCGCCAAGCACGCGGCGTGGGAACACATGCCGATCGATCGCCGCGCCGAGCGAAACGGCCGCCAGGGCGTGCGCACGCCGTTGCAGGAGTCGATGGCGGTGCTCGATCCCGCCACGATGCAGCCGGTGCCGTGGGACGGCGAAACGATGGGCGAGATCATGTTCTCCGGCAACATCACCATGAAGGGCTATCTCAGCAACGCCGCGTCGTCAGCCAAGGCGTTCGAGGGCGGCTGGTTCCACACCGGCGATCTCGCGGTGATGCAGCCGGATGGTTATGTAAAGATTCGCGACCGATCGAAGGACATCATCATTTCAGGTGGCGAGAACATCTCGTCGATCGAAGTGGAGGAAGCGCTGTATCGGCATCCCGCGGTGCTCAGCGCGGCCGTGGTCGCGCAGCCGGACGAACGATGGGGCGAGACGCCCTGTGCATTCGTGGAACTGAAGTTTGGTGCCAGTGTCACCGAAGCGGAATTGCGCACGTTCTGCCGCGAGCACCTGGCGCACTTCAAGGTGCCCAGGACGTTTGTCTTTCGCGATCTGCCGAAGACGTCCACCGGGAAGATTCAGAAGTTCGTGCTGCGCGATCTGGCGAAGTCCGCCAGCGCGATCGAGTGACCGCGGCGCTGAGCGGTCGTGTCGCCCCCTACTGTCATTGCGAGGCCGCTTGGCCGAAGCAATCTCGTTCGTGACAAGCCGAGGACCGCTCGTCACGAACGAGATTGCTTCGGCCAAGCGGCCTCGCAATGACAGCAGGGGGGGCGCGCGAAACTACCGGAAGATGGAGTGCGGTCCGGCGGCGGCACCGCCCTCGCTCCACCGCGGCATTGCTGCGGTGCTCGCTTGCTCCGGCACGGTCTTCGCCTTCACCGTGCTGCCATCGCCCAGCATCTGCGACAGCTTCGCCGCCGCATCCATCACCTGCGGCACCAGCGCGCGCGGCCGGGGCGGGCGCATGCGCATCGACGGGGCGCTAATGAACAGGGAAGCGACGACCTGGCCGGAGGCGTCGCGTACGGGGGCGGCGACGCCGACCGCGCCGGCCACCACCTCATCCGCCGTCACCAGGTAGCCGCGGGCGCGGATGCGCTGCAGGTCGGCGGCGATCCAGGCCGAGTCGGTCCGGGTGGCGGGAGTAAAGCGCGGCAGACGCTGGGCAAGCACCTGGGTCTGCACCGCCTCCGGCGCATGGGCCAGCAGCAGGCGGCTGTTGCCGGCGTGCAGTGGGCGGCGCTGGCCCACCTCGGAATACAGGCGCAGGCCGGGATCGGTCTGGAAGATGGCGATGGTCTCGCTCTCCATCCCGTCGCGGACGCGCAGATAGACGTTCTCGCCGGTGGCTTTCCCGAGCGCGGACAGGAACGGCATGGCGGTCGCGGCCAGCGCGCCCTGCTGCTGCGCGGCGCGGCCCAGCACGCTCCAGCGTGCACCCAGCCGCCAGATGCCGCGCGCTTCGTCCTGGATGGCGAAGCCGCGGGCCTCCAGCGTGCGCAGCAGGCGGAATCCGGCCGTGCGAGTGCATTTGGCGGAATCCGCCAGCGTGGCGAGCGGGGCGGGGCCTACCCGGGCCAGTGCCTCCAGCAGGTCGAGCGCACGCCCCACGGCGGCGATGCTGTAATCGCGGGCCGCGGCGCGCGACGCGGCGGGTGCCGCAGCTTTGGCCTTCGCGCGGGTCTTGCCCTTGATGCGGCTAACGGATGCCATGTGCCGAGCCTTTGCACAGAGGAAGGTGTTGAAGCAACCAACGACTCATTGATGCCGAAACGGCATAAAAGCTGCTGTGGATAGCGGTGACAACCATCGCACCTCAACGCTCACACGTCAAAATTCCAGCGGGATAAAACCTGCGGGTAAACCGGATCAATGACTTGGTTATCCGTATTCGACCACCCCCACCAGACCGCATGCAGCCTTGCCGTTCCGAGCCTTGCTGGCCGTCGCCGGCTGCGCTAAAGCCAAATGTTCACGGTCGCGGGAACCGGGCACGGGCCCGTGCGGGCGTGGTGGAATTGGCAGACACGCCAGATTTAGGTTCTGGTGGCGCAAGCCGTGGGGGTTCAAGTCCCTCCGCCCGCACCACCGGCCCTTCGTCTGGCGTGCCGTCGTTTTTCGGGAGAGTGGCTGACCGATGCAGGTGACCGAGACGCTGTCCGACGGCCTGAAGCGCGGTTTTACCATCGTGGTGCCGGCCGCCGATATTGAATCGCGTCGCACGACGCGGCTGACCGACCTGGGCAAGACGTTGCGCCTGCCCGGTTTCCGCCCGGGCAAGGTGCCGATGCCGCTGGTCCGCCAGCGCTACGGCACGGCGGTGACCGCCGAGGTGCTGGAGGAGTCTGTCAGCAAGGCCACTCAGGAACTGCTGACCGAGCGGAACCTTCGGCCGGCGCTGCAGCCGAAGATCGACGTCGTCAGCCTCGACACGGGTGCCGGCGCGGCGAGCGACCTGGAGTTCAAGGTCGAACTGGAGCTGCTGCCGGAAATCGCCGCGCCCGATTTCTCGCAGATCGAGCTGACCCGGCGGAAGGCCGAAGTCACGCCGGAGATGCTGGACAAGCAGCTTGCCTCCATTGCCCAGCGCAACCGCGAGCTGGTCGAGCTACCGGCCGAGGAACAAGCGAACCGCGGCGGCGCGGAGAACGGCGAGGGGCTGACGGTGGATTTCGTCGGCAAGCTCGACGGAGTGCCGTTCCCCAATGGGGCTGGCACCGATGCCGTGGTCGAGATGGGCGCCAACGCCTTCATCCCTGGCTTCGAGGACCAGCTTCTGGGCATGAAGCCAGGGGAAAGCCGGACGATCGAGGTGACCTTCCCGGCCGACTACGGCAACAAGGACCTGGCCGGGAAGCCGGCCACCTTCGACGTGACGGCGAAGAAGCTGTCGCGTTTCGTTGTCCCCGCGATGGACGACGCGTTCGCCCAGAAGCTGGCATTCGACGATGCCGCGGACATGCGTGAGTCCGTCTCGAAGCGCATGCAGGCGGACCTGGATGCGTTGGGCAGGCTGCGGATCAAGCGGCAGCTTTTGGACGTGCTGGCGGGTCGGGCGGCGTTTCCCGCGCCGCAGGGGCTGGTGGACCAGGAGTTCGATCAGATCTGGCAGCGCCTGGAGGCCGAGCGCAAGGAAGGCCGGCTGGACGAGGACGACAAGGGCAAGGACGAAGAGACGCTGCGCAAGGACTACCGGGCGATCGCCGACCGCCGCGTGCGGCTCGGGCTGATGCTGGCGGAGATCGGCCGGTCCAACGGCATCACCGTCGGCGACGACGAGATGACCCGGGCGATGCGGATGGAGGCGGCGCGCTATCCCGGGCAGGAACAGCGCATGATGGAGTTCTTCCGCAAGTATCCGCGGGCGGCGGACTCGCTGCGGGGGCCGATCTTCGAGGACAAGGTGATCGACTTCGTGCTGGAGCTGGCCAAGGTGACGGACCAGGTCGTGACGGCGGAAGAACTGGCCGAGGAACCGCCGGTGCCGGTGCCGAGCGATGCCGCGGCGGAGGCGAAGCCGGCGGAGGGCGAAGGCTGAGGGTCCGCCGACTTCCTGTCAAGAAACGCAAGGTTCCCCCCTCCCCTTGAGGGAGGGGTTGGGGGAGGGGTGCGTACATCCGCGGTCCGTGGATGAACGCACCCCTCCCACAAGGGGAGGGGGGAACCTACACTCCGGCCGACGCCGCTTCATCCCGCGCGGGTCGGCCGCCGGCCGGTGGCCAACTCGCAATGACAGCGGGGCACTCCCCGGCCCGATCGCCCCCGCCATTTATCCGGGACCGCTGGACTCCGCGCCGCGGACACTTATTTATGATCACCTGACCCACCTGAAGGTGCCCCATGCAGGATCGCGACCCCGTTGAGGTGTTCAACAACAATCTCGTGCCCATGGTGGTGGAGCAAACCGCCCGGGGGGAGCGTGCCTACGACATCTATTCGCTGCTGCTGAAGCAGCGGATCATCTTCCTCACCGGCGCGGTGTTCGACCAGGTCAGCTCGCTGATCTGCGCCCAGCTTCTGTACCTGGAGTCCGAGAACCCCAGCAAGGACGTGTCCTTCTATATCAACAGCCCGGGCGGCGTGGTGTCCTCCGGCCTGGCGATTTATGACACGATGCAATATATCCGCTGCCCGGTCAGCACCGTCTGCATCGGCCAGGCCGCCTCGATGGGCAGTCTGCTGCTCACCGCCGGCGCGCCGGGCAAGCGCTATGCCCTGCCCAACGCGCGGATCATGGTCCACCAGCCCTCGGGCGGTGCCCAGGGCCAGGCCACCGACATCGAGATCCAGGCGCGCGAAATCCTGACGCTGCGCAAGCGGCTCAACGAAATCTACGTCCGCCACACCGGCCAGCCGATCGAGGCGATCGAGCGCAAGCTGGAACGCGACAGCTACCTGTCGGCGGAGGAAGCGCGCGATTTCGGCCTGGTGGACGAGGTTGTGGAGAATCGCCCCCGCCCGGCGGAGGATACCGACCGCGCCTGACCAAGGAGAGGTAGGCAAAGGTTGCAGGGGTAGGAGTGAGAGTAGGGGCTAGAGGGTGGGGGGTAGGAGGTAGGAGGTAGGAGGTAGGAGGTAGGAGGTAGGTAGGTAGGTAGGAGTCCCCCCTCCCCTTGAGGGAGGGGGATAGGGGGAGGGGTCCTTCTATACGACACGACCCCCCTCCCCCTCCCCCTCTCTCCCCTCCCCCTATCCCCCTCCCTCAAGGGGAGGGGGGACAACGAAGCCGGTCTCACAAAAGCGCCCGGACAGCAGAATTTCTCACTTTATGGGCCTAGGCCATCCGCATCCTTGTCGCCCCCGCCCCCGGGGGCTACACTCGGCGGTCGGTTTCCCGGTACAGCCCGGGGGCAGGAGTGCGCATGAGCAAGTCACCCGATTCCAAGAACACCCTGTACTGCTCCTTTTGCGGCAAGTCGCAGCATGAGGTGCGCAAGCTCATCGCCGGCCCCACTGTGTTTATCTGCGATGAGTGCGTCGAGCTCTGCATGGACATCATCCGTGAGGAGCACAAAACGCATCTGGTGAAATCACGCGATGGCGTGCCGACGCCGCGCGAGATCTGCAAGGTGCTGGACGATTACGTCATCGGCCAGGACTACGCCAAGAAGGTCCTCTCCGTCGCCGTCCACAACCACTACAAGCGACTCGCCCACGGCCAGAAGAACAACGACGTCGAAATCGCCAAGTCCAACATCCTGCTGCTTGGCCCCACCGGTTCCGGCAAGACGCTGCTGGCGCAGACCCTGGCCCGCATTCTCGACGTTCCCTTCACCATGGCGGACGCTACCACGCTGACCGAAGCCGGCTACGTCGGCGAAGACGTCGAGAACATCATCCTGAAGCTGCTGCAATCGGCCGACTACAACGTCGAACGCGCCCAGCGCGGCATCGTCTATATCGATGAGGTCGATAAGATCAGCCGCAAGTCGGACAACCCCTCCATCACCCGCGACGTGTCCGGCGAAGGCGTGCAGCAGGCGCTGCTGAAGATCATGGAGGGCACCGTCGCCTCGGTGCCGCCGCAGGGCGGACGGAAACATCCGCAGCAGGAATTCCTGCAAGTCGATACCACAAACATTTTGTTCATATGTGGTGGCGCATTCTCCGGGCTGGAGCGGATCATTTCGTCCCGCGGCAAAGGCGCGGGAATCGGCTACGGCGCGGAGGTCCGCTCGCCGGACGAACGCCGCACCGGCGCCGTGCTGCGGGAGGTGGAGCCTGAGGACCTGCTGAAATTCGGCCTGATCCCGGAATTCATCGGCCGCCTCCCCGTGGTCGCCACGCTCGACGACCTGGACGAGGGCGCCCTGATGGAGATCCTGACCAAGCCGAAGAATGCGCTGATCAAACAGTACGGCCGCTTGTTCGAAATGGAGGGCGTGAAACTAACCTTTACCGAAGATGCGCTACGCTCGGTCTCGACTCGGGCCATCGCCCGCAAGACCGGCGCCCGCGGCCTGCGTTCGATCATGGAGCAAATCCTGTTGGGCACCATGTTCGAGCTTCCGGCGTTGGATGGGGTGGAGGAGGTGGTGATCAACCGCGAGGTCGCCGAGTCGCGCGCCAATCCGCTCTATCTCTATGGGAAGGAGCGGGCTGAAAATACCGCCTGAGTGGGAGGGTACAGGCGGGGAACGTCCCATCGCTCACGGGACGACGATCACGAATTTCAAGGGCTTGCGCCGCAGCAGCCCGTCGCCGATATGCCGCCTTGATGAACCGGTAACAATCCGGGAAGGCGCTATCCGTGCCACGGTTGGGCGGAGTGCTGCGCCGACTGTCCAGTAAGGAGGTCAAATCATGACTGAGTCCGATCGGCCAGGGCCCGAAAAGCCCGGCCGCCCCGAGGACCCCAGAGCAGCGGTGCCCGTACGGGGCGATTTGATGCCCGTGCTGCCGCTGCGCGATATCGTCGTATTCCCCCACATGATCGTGCCGCTGTTCGTCGGCCGCGAGAAATCCGTCCGCGCCCTTGAGGCCGTGATGAAGGACGACAAGCAGATCCTGCTCGTTGCCCAGAAGAACGCCGCGCAGGACGATCCCTCCGCCGACGACATCTATCGCATCGGCACGGTATCCACGATCCTGCAGCTTCTGAAGCTGCCCGACGGCACGGTGAAGGTGCTGGTCGAGGGCGGCCGCCGCGCCAAGATCGCCGCCTTCAAGGAGACCGAGCACTATTTCGAGGCGTTCACCGCCCCGATGCCCGATGTGATGGGCGAGGCCAAGGAACTGGAAGCGCTCGGCCGCACCGTCGTCACCCAGTTCGAGCAATACATCAAGCTCAACAAGAAGATCGCCCCCGAGGTGCTGGTTTCGCTGAACCAGATCGAGGAGCCGTCGAAGCTGGCCGACACCGTCGCCAGCCACCTGAACCTGAAGATCGCCGAAAAGCAGGACCTGCTGGAGATCGGCAAGGTCGGCGAGCGCCTGGAAAAGGTCTTCGGACACATGGAGTCCGAGATCGGCGTCCTGCAGGTGGAAAAGCGCATCCGCAACCGCGTCAAGCGGCAGATGGAGAAGACCCAGCGCGAGTACTACCTGAACGAGCAGTTGAAGGCGATTCAGAAGGAGCTGGGCGAGGGCGAGGACGGCAAGGACGAGAACGCCGAACTCGAAGCCAAGATCAAGAAGACCCGCTTCTCCAAGGAAGCGCGCGAAAAGGCCATGCAGGAGCTGAAGAAGCTCAAGACCATGAGCCCGATGAGCGCGGAAGCCACGGTGGTGCGCAACTACCTCGACTGGATGCTGTCGATCCCCTGGAAGCGGCGCAGCAAGATCCGCAACGACGTGGTCGCGGCCGAGAAGGTGCTGGAATCCGACCACTACGGCCTGGACAAGGTCAAGGAGCGGATCATCGAGTACTTGGCCGTGCAGGCGCGGTCGCCGAAGGTGCGCGGGCCGATCCTGTGTCTGGTCGGGCCGCCTGGCGTGGGCAAGACCTCGCTCGGCAAGTCGATCGCCAAGGCGACGGGGCGGAACTTCGTGCGCATGTCGCTCGGCGGCGTGCGGGACGAGGCGGAAATCCGTGGCCACCGGCGGACCTATATCGGCTCCATGCCCGGCAAGGTCATCCAGGGCATGAAGAAGGCCAAGACCTCCAACCCGTTGTTCCTGTTGGATGAGGTGGACAAGCTGGGGGCCGACTGGCGCGGCGATCCGTCCTCCGCGCTGCTGGAGGTGCTGGACCCCGAGCAAAACAGCACGTTCAACGACCACTACCTGGAGGTGGATTACGACCTGTCGGACGTGATGTTCGTCACCACCGCCAACAGCCTGCGCATGCCGCAGCCGCTGATGGACCGCATGGAGATCATCCGCATCCCCGGCTACACCGAGGATGAGAAGGTGGAGATCGCCAAGCGCCACCTGATCAGCAAGCAGTCGGAAGCGCACGGCCTGAAGAAGGACGAGTGGAGCATCTCCGAGGACGCACTGCGCGACCTGATCCGCTACTACACGCGCGAAGCCGGCGTGCGGAACCTGGAGCGCGAGATCGCCAACCTGGCCCGCAAGTCGGTGAAGGAACTCGTCACCAGCAAGGCCAAGAAGGTGACGATCACCATGAAGAACGTCGAGAAATACGCCGGCGTTCGGAAATTCCGCTTCGGCGAGACCGAGGCCGAGGACATGGTCGGTGTCGTCACCGGCCTGGCCTGGACCGAGGTCGGCGGCGAGATCCTCACCATCGAGTCGGTGCTGCTGCCCGGCAAGGGCAACATCAAGCAGACCGGCAAGCTGGGCGACGTGATGCAGGAGAGCGTGTCGGCGGCACTCAGCTACGTGCGCAGCCGTTCGATCAAGTTCGGCATCAAGCCGACCTTGTTCGAGAAGCGCGACATCCACGTGCACGTGCCGGAGGGTGCCACGCCGAAAGACGGACCGTCGGCCGGCGTCGCGATGGCAACGTCGCTGGTGTCGGTGCTGACCGGCATCCCGGTGCGGCGCGACATCGCCATGACGGGTGAGATCACGCTGCGCGGCCGGGTGCTGCCGATCGGCGGGCTGAAGGAGAAGCTGCTGGCCGCTTTGCGGGCCGGGATCACCACGGTGTTCATCCCGAAGGAGAACGAGAAGGACCTGGCGGAAATCCCCGACAACGTGAAGAAGCATCTGAAGCTGATTCCCGTGGCGGACGCGGACGAGGTGATCGCCCAGGCGCTGGCGCGCCGGCCCGTGGCGATCGAGTGGGAGGAACCGTCGGACACGCCGGTGCCGCCGCCTGCTCCCGCGGCCGAGCCGGTCGGGGCAGCGCTGACCCACTGATGCAACCGTGATGTAACGGCTCGCCTGGAACCCCGGGCGGGCCGTTTCCCTACATTGACGCGAGAGAAACAGCGCCTCTAGTGTCCGCCCGCGTGTTCCGGCCGGGGATGACCCGCGCCGGATTTCTGTTGCGGCCGTGCCACCGGAGAGAGAGAGGGGAGTACGCAGTGAACAAAATGGATCTCATCGCCGCCGTCGCCGACAAGACGGAGCTGTCGCGGGCCAAGGCCGGGGACGTGGTCGATGCGGTGTTCGGCGCCATCGAGGACTCGCTGAAAAAGCACGACGAGGTGCGGCTGGTCGGCTTCGGCACCTTCGCTACCGCCGAGCGCAAGGCCGGCACCGGGCGCAATCCGCGGACCGGCGAGGAGATGGCGATCCCGGCGTCCACCACGGTGCGGTTCAAGGCGGGCAAGGGCCTGAAGGACGCGGTGCAGTAGGTCAGTCTTCGGTCGCCGGTCATCGGAAAGAAAGGCTGGAGGCCACGGGCCTAAGTCCGACAACGGAACACCGGCGACTGACGCCTGCCGGGCGGTTAGCTCAGCGGTAGAGCATCTCGTTTACACCGAGAGGGTCGGCGGTTCGAAACCGTCACCGCCCACCAGGTTATGCCAGGCGCCGGAATGATTGATTCTTCGGCCGCGCCCGTACCGTCATGCCGACGCAGGTCGGCATCCACGGCTTTTGCGGCCTGCGGTTACCGCAAGTCGCGGATCGCGACCTGCGTCGGCATGACGGTACGGCCGCCGACGCGTGCGTCATTAGTTCTAGAAGAAAACGCGATTGTAATCCTTATCAATCGGCGATTAACCCTTATCAATTATACTGGCGACCGCGATGACAAGAAAGAACAGCGCGTGCCGCCACTTTCCCCACTGTTGGGTGGTTCCTCGATAAATCTCCCCCAAACGCCCCGCCTGGATGACAGCGTGCCACCGGCGCCAGACGCCCTGCCGCTGCGCCCGATACTGGCTTTCAACGATCCCGGGTACGAGCGCGATTTTGTCCGCTTCTATAACCGCTTCTACTATCGATACGCGCAGGCCAGCCTCACCGTCGGGCTTGTCCTGATACTCGCCGATTTCGCCGCGGATTTTCTCGTTGCCCCGTCCCTGACTGCCAATTTTTACCGGCTGCAACTCTGCCTGCCCCTTCTGGCCACCGGCATCTGCATCTCGTTCACCCCCTTCGCCCGTCGCCACTGGCAGCCCATCATGGCCGGCTTCATCGCGCTGGTCGCCTTCAGCGTGTTCTGGGTATTGCTCGCCATCGACCGTCAGGGCGGCATGGGTCTGAAGTCCTGGGTCGGCATCCTCAATTTCGCCTTTCTTGAATTCTACTGCCTGGTCATTCTCGGCGTTCGGTTCAACGTCGCGTTGGTGTCCGCCACGCTTATCCTGATCGCCTTCGAAGCCGCCATGTATTCCGAGCTGGCCGGCGATCGCCCGACGTTCTTCTATTTAACCTACCAGGTGGCCACGACCTTCGTCCTGCCGGCCGGTATCGGCTGGTGGCGCGAATACGTGCTGCGCAAGCAATACTCGACCCAGACCACACTCCAGACGGCAAGGGACTTTCTCAGGCACCAGAACGCCCTGCTGGAAGCCGAGGTCAGACGCCGCACCCACGAATTGCTCGCCAGCCAGGACGCCGCGGTCCTCACGATCGCGGCCCTGGTGGAAACCCGTGACAACGAAACCGGCAACCATGTCCGGCGCACGCAGCACTACGTCCGCACCCTCGCCCGGCAACTGCAAACCCACCCGCGGTTCGCCGATTATCTGACCGACACCCAGATCGACATACTGTTCAAGTCCGCCCCTCTGCACGACATCGGCAAAATCGGCATCCCCGACAGCATTCTTCACAAGCCGGGTCGCCTCAGCGTCGAGGAGATGGAAATCATGAAGAGCCACACGCAGCTCGGCGCCAACGCCATTCGAGAGGCGGAAAACCAGCTTGGCATGAAGGTCGGATTCCTCGCCTGCGTCCATGAAATTGCCCTCGGCCACCATGAGAAATGGGATGGCACCGGCTACCCACGCCGGCTGGCCGGCGCCAATATCCCGATCTCGGCCCGCCTGATGGCGCTTGCCGATGTTTATGACGCCCTGATCAGCCAACGAGTCTACAAGCCGGCCATGAGCCATGGAGAAGCCAGCCTGATGATCATCGGCGGCAGAGGCACCCAATTCGATCCCGACGTCGTCGATGCCTTTGTTGCCGTCCAGGACAACTTCGAGCGCATCGCGGACCACTATGCCGACCGTGAACCGGCCACGATGCGTGCCGCGACGGGCGAGAGCGTTCTGCGCAACAGCGATTCTCGCGTCGCCGCGGTTCAGGCCGCGTAGCAAAAGCGACCGGGCGCGATCGGCGTGCGTAACTGCTGTCGTGGAACGATCCCCTGATGGGGCAACTCTTCGGAAAGAAAGGCTGAAGGCTAAGGCCTAATACCAAGCGGCAGAATGGCTGACTCTTCTGCCGCACCAGTACCGTCATGCCGACGAAGGTCGGCATCCACGACTTACCGTGCCGCACGCCGCAAAGTCGTGGATGCCGACCTTCGTGGGCATGACGGTACTGGTGCCGCCGAGTATGTCATTCTTTCCGTCACTTGGTATAAGTCAGACAACTGAACGCTGGCGACTGACGCCTACCGGACGGTTAGCTCAACGGTAGAGCATCTCGTTTACACCGAGAGGGTCGGCGGTTCGAAACCGTCACCGCCCACCAGTTACGCCGGATCCTTCGCCCAGTTGCGAACCTCGACGGTTCCGTCCGAATGCACCTCGATCAGCAGATTGACCAGATTGTTCTGTGCTTCGACGACATCCAGCGCGATCTCGAATAACCGCCGTTGCTCCGCGCGCAGGACTCGCGGAACGATGATGATCAGCCCGTTGTGGACCTCAAGACGAGCGTAGAGCCGCAGGAAGTCTCGACGGTTGTTGGTAACGACGACGTAGTCCCGCTCCGCGGCGATGGCAGCAATTTCCCAGTCCTCAACATTGTCGAGGCCGACCCAGGTCGCGTGCATGGCAACGAGCCCGCGTGACCGCGCCACCGATGCCAGCAGTGGAGACAGGCATTCGTCGATCAGGATTGGGTCCATGCGGGCTCCGCGGGCGCATTGCGCCAGTTCGGCCCAATATTTTGTTCGGCCCAGGCGATAGCAGCTTCGATGCCGTCCAGCGGCAGACGCGGAAAATCGCTGAATATCTCGACCCGGCTGGAGCCGCCGCGCAGATAGACCAGGATCGTCTCAACGGGAATGCGTGTCCCCCGAAACGTCGGTTCGCCGCCCATCACGTCGGGATTGCAAACAATCTCCGCCGGCAGGCTTCGCCGTTTGCTGTGCAGTATCATAACGTAGCGCTCCTTCGCTCCCAAACATAGGCTGAGCGATGAGAACAAGCCACCCGCCCTTGACGCTCCCCCCCCCCAAGCCTAAACGCTGCGCCCTGCCGCTGCGGGTGTAGCTCAGTTGGTTAGAGCGTCGGCCTGTCACGCCGAAGGTCGCGGGTTCGAGCCCCGTCACTCGCGCCAGCGCGGCCGGGACGCCTCCTGATCGGCCCAGGAGCCGCCTCGATCCCGCCTCATACCGGCCGCGACGCGGTTCTGGCTATAGCCGGACCGGATGCCAGGGGGTAATGTCCGCACATGCACCGTCCCGGTACCCCGATACCGCGACGGCCGCAGCCCTGACCGGAAGCGGAACCGCCATGCAGCCCGTCCTTTTCGGCTACCTGCCCATCCTGGTGTTCCTGGTCATCGCCGGCGTCATCGCTCTGGCCATGGTCCTCGGCTCGATGCTCCTGGCGCGGCAGAAGCCCTATCCCGAGAAAGTCTCTGCCTACGAATGCGGCTTCGAGGCTTTCGACGACACGCGACGCCGTTTCGACGTGCGATACTATCTCGTTGCCATACTGTTCATTATCTTCGACCTGGAAGTTGCGTTTCTGTTCCCTTGGGCCGTGGCCTTGAAGGGAATCGGCGCCTTCGGCTTCTGGTCGATGATCGCCTTCCTTGCCGTCCTCACCGTCGGCTTCGTCTATGAGTGGTGCAAGGGCGCGTTGGAGTGGGAGTAGCCGCATGAGCGACAGCACGGTCATTGCCTGGAACCGCGACGCAATGCCGCCGGGGACAGAACAGGATGCGGTGGTGAAGGGCATCACGGGCGAGATCGCCGACAAGGGCTTCATCGTTGCCAATATTGATAAAGTCGTAAACTGGGCGCGCACCGGCAGCTTATGGCCGATGACCTTCGGCCTGGCCTGCTGCGCGATTGAGATGATCCACGCCTACATGCCGCGCTACGATCTCGATCGCCTCGGCATCATCCCGCGCGCCAGCCCGCGGCAGAGCGACGTGATGATCGTCGCCGGCACACTCACCAACAAGATGGCCCCCGCGCTGCGCAAAGTGTACGACCAGATGCCGGAACCGCGCTGGGTGATCAGCATGGGAAGCTGCGCTAACGGCGGCGGTTATTACCATTATTCATATTCGGTGGTGCGCGGCTGCGATCGCGTCGTGCCCGTCGATGTCTATGTCCCAGGCTGTCCGCCCACCGCCGAGGCACTGGTGTACGGCATCATGCAGTTGCAGAAGAAGATCCGCCGCACCGGGACCATCGAGCGATGATCTTCACCGTTTCCGATGAGGATCTGACCGCGCTGGGCGAGCGCGTGGTCGGCGCCAGCGAAGGCGCGATCACCGGGTTCGCCGTCGAGCATGGCGAGTTGAACCTGCACGCCG